>CAZKLK010000121.1:0-5508 GCA_964553535.1 uncultured Nitrospiraceae bacterium | reverse complement strand
TTCCTAACACTGAAAAATTCGGGCATTATCCGGCATAAACGGCATATGAAGTTGCGGACCGGTTAAGCGGGGAAATAACGGACAACTTCCTTATGAATTCTCTGTCGTTTTCGTTCCTTCCGCGCCTTCTTCCGCATCTGTTTTAGCCCCGGGCGTCTCGCCCGGCGGATTGACGGCCGGCTCCGGTTCTTCCTTGCGGATTTCCGTGGAATAGTAGAAGTTGAGCATTGCGGCAATGATAATAAGGCCAAGGTATGTTTCGCAGGCATAGTAGATAAGCTGGTACGGGAAAGCGAGTATCGTTCCGATGATGGGGATCAGCGTGAAGGGATAGCTGAAGATCAACAGAAGAAAACTTGCAAGCAGATATCCCGCGAAAAGCATTGCGTAGAGCCAGAAGGCGTTAGGGTGTCTCATCAGAAACTGCCAGGCTTCCTGAATTGATTTGACAGGGCCGGTTTCTTTGAATGAAAGGGCGGCGATTCCGTAAAGTGTTATCGAGAGAATGCCGATAATGAGGATTGCCGCTATGATAATCATCATCAGGGAAAAGAAAGTCCCGAAAAAGAGGGCAAGGGTTGAATCCTGTGTCTTTGCATAAGATACCAGCGTTGCGATGCCGCCGCCCAGAATGCCGAGGACAAACGCGGCTGCGATAAATACGACACCGATCACCGACGTAAAAGCGAGAAGACGGAGGAAAAGCCGTTTGGCTTCCTCGAAGAAAGAGCGCATGCGGAAATGAGCGGAACCTTCTCTGAGAGATTTCCCTATGATGCCGACCGACCCGCTGAAAACATAAATGCCAAGGAGAACAATCAGAATAAGATAGAGCAGCAAAAACGCCAGCACGACGAAAAATAGGCTGGAGTATTTCGATAAAATGTCGGAAGGGTCTCTCAGTATTTTTGCGATGTCGCTGAGATCCGCCATTGCGGTGAGGTCGATTCCAAAAATTATGAAGGCTATGGCGATCGGAACCCCTACGATAAGAAAAAACCCCATGCTGCCGATAAACACAACCCCAAGCTGGATCGGCACCAGCTGCCAGTTTCTATTGACTACCCTGAACCCCCCTTTTACCGCTTCACCGTATGTCATGAAAACGCTCTTCTATCAATATCTCCTCATATACGTCGCCCGGCAATTCCCTGATGAACCGCGACGGCCTCAAAAAGTTAACGGGATGCCTTCCCCCGGATGAAATCGTGCAGCACAGGTACAAATCATCCTTCGCCCGCGTAGCGGCAACATAAAAGAGCCTCCGTTCCTCTTCCTCGTCCCCTGTCTTCAGCGATTTGGCCGAGGGAAAGCTGCCGTCGTTCAAGCCGATCACGAATACGGAGTCCCATTCAAGCCCCTTTGCCTGGTGCACAGTTGAGAGTATAACACATTCCCTGTCGCCTCCTTCGTCAACCTCCCCGCTGTTTGCGCTCTGCAGGCTCAGCTCGCTGACAAAGGTTTCAAGCGATGAATACCGCAGGGAAAATCTCAGCATCTGTCCGATGTCCTGTATCCTGTCCTCCGCATTGGTGAAGTGACTGAGGAGATAGTCTTCATATCCGTGTTTCATTATGTATCCTATAGCTTCGGAGGGAGGCAAGTGTCCGCCTCCATGCCCTTCGGGCCTCAGCGCAGTCATCAATTCGAGAAAGAGACCGAAACCATCAAGGGCTTTCCGCGGGATAAGTCGCGCCGTTTCCACTATGGCGGAAAAAGGATTTTCCGAACGATTAATTGCATCCCAGATTTTTCCGGCGGTTATGTTGCCGATTCCGGGGACGCGCTTCAGTATTCTCTTCCATGCCAGTTCATCGAAAGGATTTATTATGACCCTCAGGAACGACAGAATGTCCTTGATGTGAGCCTGTTCAAAAAATTTCAGTCCGGACCTGATTTCGAAAGGGATATCCCTTCTCTGGAGTTCCATCTGAAGTTCCATGGACTGATAATGAGACCTGTAAAGGACCGATATCCCGTTCAGCGCAATGCCGCCGGCGTTCATATCCAGGATTTTCTGCGCAATGAAATCCGCCTGCTGGAAAGGGTCTTTCAGCGGCACAAAGCAGGGTATTTCACCCCGGCTCCTGACGGAACGGAGATCTTTGTGGAACTGTCTGACATTGTGAACAATACTTCGGTTCGCGAGGCGGAGGATTTCAGGAGTGGACCGGTAATTGGTGGTCAGGCTGAACATGGAGACATCGGGATAACGCTCCGGGAATTTCAGGATATTTTCGAAGTCCGCTCCCCTGAAGGAGTAAATCGACTGGGCATCGTCGCCGACCACCATAAGGTTTCTATGCGCGGATGACAGGATGTCAACAATTTCCGCCTGCAGGCGGTTCGTATCCTGATATTCGTCGACGAGCACATGCATGAATTTTGCTGCATAATGCTCCCGGACATCCAGGCGCTCAAGGAGCAATTTCTTCCAGTTTGTCAGGAGATCATCAAAGTCCATGAGATTCAGGGTCTTTTTCTTTTCTTCATACAGCTTCAAAATGTGCTGGATTTCCTCAATGACACGGATGAAATGTGGAAACCGGGCGGGAATTATTTCATGGATGCCGGCCCCGCTGTTTTTTGCGAGGCTGCAAATATCACAGAGGACGCCGCCTTTTGGAACGATTGCCTGTCTGTTTCCGAGCTCCCCAAGGCAGATATCGAACAGGTCTTCAGAGTCTTCCCGGTCGAGGATTGAAAATCCGTTCCTGTATCCGATATGGCGGCAGTGTCTCCGCAAAACCATATTGCCGATATGATGGAATGTGCCGCCCCAGAGGCCATGGATGTTTCGTCCAATCAGCCCCTCTGCCCTCCTCATCATTTCCCCGGCAGCTTTGTTCGTAAAGGTAAGCAGCAAAAGGTCTTCCGGTCTTGTCCCTGTTTCGATGAGCCGCGCAACCCGGTAGATTACCGTCCTCGTCTTTCCAGTGCCGGCTCCCGCCAGCACAAGCATGGGTCCGCGCTGATGCATGACGACGGCGAGCTGTTCAGGGTTCAGGTCTTTCGCGTAGTCGGTTGTCAGGCTGCCGGATGTTCTGTTTAGAAGATACTTTTTCACATTATCCTTTCGGCTATTTCACGCGCGTAGTCTGATAAAGATTGATCCCTCGCTCCAAATACAACATAGGCGTCCCATTCATTCAGGCGACTGAACAGCAGCGGCCTGTCAGGGAGCGTCTCCGCATTTCTTCCGGATAATCTGATTTCCCTGCATAGGTCCTCGCTTGATATATCCTTTGCCGGGGTTCCGCCTGCATAATATATAGGGAGCATCAGCAGATGGTCGCCGGGACGGAGACTGCCGGCAAACGCTTCAATATATTCCTTCTTCATCAGCCGGGCAGGTCCGAACCCGTGAGGCTGGAATATGTAGCAGATTTTCTTCCTGATTTTCCCTGCTGTCTCCATCAGGGACACAATCTTGTGCGGGTTATGGGCGTAATCGTCTATGACGAGATACCGTTCATTGTGCAGATGGACGTCAAAACGCCTGTCTATCCCGGTAAAATCAGGCATGACTGCCGCAATATCTTTAAGTAATACTCCCATTTCGGCAAGGACGGTTATGCACGCGAGAGCATTATAAAGATTATGTTTCCCCGGCAGCGACAAATGAAAAGGCACGGAATCCACGCAAAAAGAGGTGGTGAACGGGGAATAAGTGATTTTTTTTGCGTGGTATTGTGAATCACGCTCTATGGAAAACCGCACCGGATTATCAAAACGGCGCCGTGGAAGGTTCCCGTCGTCGCCATTGATGATAATTTCTTGTTTTGTATTCCTGCCAAGGGCTTCAAACATCTCCGCTGTTTTCCCGATAGGATTGTGATCGAAGCTCAGGTTAGTGATAACCGAGTAATGGGGGGAGTAAGAAACAATGGTTCCATCCGATTCACATGCCTCAAAGACGAAGATATCCGACTTGCCGACGAGGGCGTTCCCGAGGCTCCGGCGATTCCTGAACTGCTTTACCTGTCCGCCTCCGATGAAATTGGGGTTCATTCCGAGTCTTTGCATAATATACGCGAGCATCCCGGATGTCGTCGATTTCCCGCTTGTGCCCGTAACGGCGACAGTTCTGTAGGCGGACGCCACATCGCAGAGAAACTGCGGACGGGTCTTTACCTTGACGCCCAGCCCGGCGGCCTTTATCAATTCCGGATGGTCCTTCTCTACTGCGGTGCTGAACACGGCGCAATCAAAAGACGCGTCAATGCCTGAACCGTCATGGGGTGTTATGCTGATGCCTTTAGCTTTTAATATCCGCGAAGATGGGTGGCCGGGGAACTTGTCGAACGCGCGGTCGGAACCGGCAACGGCATGCCCTCCGTCAACCATGAAACCGGCAATCGCCGAGACGCCGCTACCGCCGATGCCGGAGAAAAAAAGTTTTGCCATAGTAAACTTATATTGTAAGACAAATGAAAAGCAAAGAGCAAAAGACAGGATAAATTGCGGGAAAACCCGGGCAGGGCAAATTTATTGCCCTGCCCGGATGTGCGTCCTTTATTCGAGAATCTGGATTTCAGCCCTTCTGTTTTCAGCTCTTCCCTGGGCTGTTTTGTTGTCTGCCACAGGTTTGGTTTCTCCGAAACCGGCAGTAGATATATTAGCCTTCTTCACGGCATTTTTCTGAATCAGGTAGTTCTGGACGGCTTCCGCCCTTCTTTCCGAGAGTTTCTGATTGTATTTCTCGGCGCCGATACTGTCGGTATGTCCTTCGATTTTAACCCTGGCATCCGGATATTTCCTCACAAAGTCGATTGCCTTCTTCATCTCAGCTTCATCGGCGGGCCGGATGCTGGATTTATCGAAGTCGAAGTTGACCCTAAGGGTCATTTTGTCCAGGACCTTCGGCGCTGGCGCGGGTTTCGGAGGCGGAGTAGGTTCTGGCGCGGGCGCGGGTTTCGGAGGCGGAGCGGGGCAGAGCGCTTTTGCCATAGCCGTGGCCTCTTTAGCCATCGCTATCCCCTCTTGAGTCCTGCATGCCCAGTATGCCCGGTATGCTTCCTCCATACGGTTTTTTGCAGCCTTGAATTCAGCAGGGCATTCTTTGTCTTTGCCCGCTTTTTGAGCGTCTTCCACAGCCTTAGCGGCCTCAGGCAACTCAGGATGATAATACCAGATAGTGCTTCCTTCCCTCGGCGCGAATACCCTGCCGCCGCATCCGGCGAGAAATGTCAGGGTGACAACTACCACAACTGCCAATAAGACGTATTTTTTGTAAAATCTCATGCGATACCCTCCTTCTCTTGTTTGATTATCCGCCGCGGTTAACATGCCCGTGCATCAAGGAACGCTTCTCACCTCCCTTCGCCCCATAATCGCACATCTGCACTATTCTGCATGGAGTTGATAATTGACTTGTCAACTCCTCCGGCACACAATAATTATAATATGCCAACCGGGGCGTATGCAATAAAATTAGGCGATAAACCCCCGTTGCATCACATAAAAATCTGCCTCTTCTGGGAACCTTGTGGATAGGAATTGTTCATT
>CAZKLK010000120.1:0-5569 GCA_964553535.1 uncultured Nitrospiraceae bacterium | reverse complement strand
TGAAATGGCTGGCCCTCGTGTGTCTGATCGCGGGCTCAATTTTTCTGTTTTGGTTCTCCAGCAGACTCAAGACCGTCAAACTTCGGGGTGATCATATCATAATATCGGACTATAGCTCGGAAGAATTGATCCCCATTATCCAGATTGAGGAGGTTAAGGAAACGCGTATCTGGAATCCAAAACTGATCAAGCTCCGTCTTAATCGCCCGGCAGCGTGGGGGGACGAGGTAATCTTCATTGCCCCCGTGCGGCTGCAGTTTGTATTCTCCCATCACCCCTTGGTCAAGGAATTGCGCGCGCTGATCGGGGAAAAACGCCGGGGATAGGAGTTGACGCTGCAATAAAGCTCCTGATTTCGGCAGCGAAATTATTGACGGCTGTTGACCGAAAATTTTGCTACCCGGGGAGGATCGAGAAAATCCCATTTGCCGGCAACTCCGCTGAGCCGGGAGGCGATTTCGATGTGAAGCATCGCGATGCCGCAGTCCAGCCTCTTTGATATGCCGTAGGTATCGCGCAGATTGTCCGCCGAGATTGTGACGCCGTCCTTCTCCACCAGAAAACGCCACGGCTGCCTGTTTACCGCGGAGGGAGCAACCCGCGCGGCCATGAGGGACAATCTGATCCATTCAGGCCATTCCGCCTGCGGCAATCCGCTTGCCAGTTCATTTAGCGGCTTCCTCCTGTGGGCCTGTCCGAAGCCGGTGAGAAGACGCTCCTCAAAAGACGCTTCCCCCGCGGCATACCCGACCGGCGTAACGGCAATGACCCGTTCATGTTTCTCAATAGATATAAAAGAAGATGCTGTCTTCCGGTCGAATGATTTGCCGGCCCAGCACGTTCCAAGACCAAGGGCAGTCGCCTCAAGAATAATACCCTCCCCCGTATATCCGACCTTTTCGTTCATATGGCGGTCTCTTGAATCGCCGATAAAGGCAATAAACGCCGGGGCATTCCTGATCTTTCCATACGCCCCAATAATGCCCTTGAAGACATTTTTTGAATTTTCTGCAAGCAACGCCCTCGCAGAGCCGAACGGCCGGAAATTGCCGCATACAGAAATAAGTTCCCTCACGACGCCGGCCGGTACCGGGTCGGGATTATATAACCGCCTTGACCTCCTCCGGAACAAAGCTTCATGCCATCTCTGAAAGGGCGTCTCCATAACCTATTACACCTTATTCAGGAATTATTTCTCAACATTGCCGGAAAAATGCCAAATGAATCACTCCGCGGCAGAGCATCGGGGAATTCTTTGGTTATCAGTATGCCGCTTTCCTGCCGTCTCCGGGAAAAGCACAGGTGATTTACGTCACTGAAAGGATAAAAACACCCGTTAATAATGGTATTATTCCCGTATGTTTGTTTTATCTTCAAAAATTATTATAATTTATCCGCAAGGTGCTTCATGGGGCGCGGCATGAAAAAAGATGACTCAATAAAAATCAAAGCCCTCCTGCATCAGGATGTTTGCACAAATGTCACCATCGACGGGAATAAATACCTGATTATTACGGATGATCTTGAACCAAAAGACAATAGGATTAAAACAAAAGTTTACCTCGGCGGCAGGATAGTTTTCACCAGAGATTTGGACCTCCACGATTTCACGGGCACCCTCGCTTCAGAGAAACAATTGACGGGTCTTATACACCGGCAACATGAAATGATTGTCGAAATCCTGAGGCAGGAAGTCCGGAAACAGCCAAGGACGCCTTCAGATTATCTTGATGAGGCAAAAGCCCTGCTACAGATGAAGAACGGCAGGCGCGCGCTTGAACTCCTCACTGAAGCGCTTCAGGAGCACCCCGATGAGCCCTTCCTCCTTTCATATTACGGATGCCTCGAAGCGGCGATCAATAAGAACCTTGCTTACGGCATAGATACCTGCAAAAAGGCGCTGCAGATTCTCGATGAGCGGTCGCCTTCCAGCAAGGCTGTTTATTATCCGACGTTCTACCTGAACCTGGGCCGGGCGTATATCGCCTCGGAAAAGAAAAAAGAAGCAATGGAGACTTTTGAAAAAGGGCTGTCCTATGATCCGCATAACAGAGACCTTTTGTGGGAAGCTAAAAAACTGGGCATGCGGAGAAGCCCTTTTATTCCGCGGCTGAAGAGAACAAATCCAATAAACAAATATATCGGGATAATCCTGCATAAATTCAGGAAGAATCCCTGACTCCCCGTCCGTTATTCGAAGCTTATGAACCTCCCCGGATCGGTTTTTCTGGCGATCCTTGCGGGCAGATATCCGGCGAATACCGTGGTCAGGAAAATGATGAGAAATATGCCGGCGAAAAGATGCAGGGGAATATTGAACTGTATCTCCCATCCAAAGGATATAGCATTGACGACATGGATAAGGATCAGGCTCATGATGAAACCAAGAATTATTCCCGGGATAATGCCCGTCAGTCCCGTGATCCCGGCGGAGAGCATAAAGTTCTGCCGGAGCTGCGACCAGTCCGCGCCCAGATACCTGAGTATGCTGATTTCTCTTTTCCGTTCGATCACCAGCGATAAAAGGGTCGTGATCACCCCTATCAGCGATACTATGATCGAAATTAGTTCAATGGCATAGGTAATGGCAAAGCTTTTATTGAAGATATCCATTATCTTGTTTCTCAATTCGCGGTTATTCCAGATCTCGAGCGAATACGACGGAAGCAAACTCCTTTTCAGCCTGGCGATAAATTCGTCTGTATTGACGCCGTCTCTCACATATGCGCTCATCTGCGTCGTGTCATCGAGCCCCCAGTACGCGTTCATCCACCTCCGGTGGATGTAAACATAACCGGACGTCGTAGAATAACTCGAAGAAATATCGTTGATTCTAAATGCCACCCGCCCCGCCGGCGACATTAATTCAATCATGTCATTTTTTTTCAGGCCGTATTGCAGAGACAAATACTCCGAGATGCCCGCGACCGGCTCATCCCCTTCCATCTCTTTCAATATTTCTTCGTATTCCGTGTCCTTGTGCCTCCGGTGCAAAAATGTTCTTTTGACGCCGGTATCCGCGAACCCCGCTATTACTTTTTTCCCAAACAGATCGAGATGCAACGACCGAAACCGGTCAATTCCCTCTACCTCCGGAAAGCTCTCAATGATTCTGACAACATCCCCGGACACAGGATAAAAACAGTAATTGGCTTTGCAGGATGCGGGCTTAATGTAAACATCGGCTGTTATGTTCTTGTCAATCCAGGCCTCGAGAGATCCTCTGAGGGAGAAAATCACGATAATGAGGGAAACAATCAGGGCGCTGCTGACGGCCACGCTCATAAGAGCGACTGAAAACCTGTATGAATTACCGCTCATATCCCCGACCGTCAAATACCCGATAGACCGGAACATTTTCACCGCAGGCCGCTTGAAAAGCCTGAGCATCAAACTGAGGTAGAACGGAGATACGAGCGTGAACCCCGCGATGACCAGCAGAATTCCAATGTATGCCAGAAAGGGGAAGGAAAAAACAGCGCACTTGTAATCCAGGTACGCGACTGTCAGACCTGACAGGATGCATAGAATGCCCGCGGCGGAAGCGGGTTTCTTGTACCCCCTGTATCTGCCTTCAAATGAGCCCTCCCGCGATGTCTCATGAGGCCTGATTTTTGATGCTTCGTATGCCGGGATAACAGAAGCGATGAGCGAAACCGCCACACCGGCAATGATTGCCGTCAATATATCTCGATTGGTCAGGATATAGTCGGAAATGGCAATGTCGCTGTACAGTGTTGATATTGTTTTCTCAACGGCAATTACAGAGAAATACGCGGCTAACTGCCCGAGAAATGCGCCTATGACGGATCCGGAGATTCCGAATATAAAGCCCTGACATATGAACAGCAGAATCACGGTCCTGCCGCCGGCCCCGAGGCTTCGCATGATACCTATGTCCGTTCTCCTTTTTACCACGCTTATGTATACGGTGTTATACAGGAGGAATATGCCGGCTAAAATCGCGATGAGGCTCACAAACTGCAAATTGTACCGGAAAGACGCAACAATTGCCTTGCGGTTCCTGAAGAGATCATCCTTGGTTTCCAATGCCAGATGAGCCGGAAGATTTCTGCGGATTTCAGCAGCCGTATGCGGGTCGGTTTTGATATCTATCCTCGAAAGATAACCGGTTTTCTGAAAATACTCCTGAAAATTCCCGATATCCATAAGCACAGTATTTGCCGGGACGGCGTCGGCGTCGATAACGCCGGCAATTTTGAGGACAGAGTCTTTATCGTATACGACGGCCCGCACGCTGTCCCCCTTTTTCAGGGAATATTTTTCGCAGAAACGTTTGGTCATGAGGACGCCGTTGGAAGTCCGGAAAAAAGTTTCCCAATCCGCATCCATGAATGACAAGCCGCCTTTCATTGCCTCCCCGCCGTTTGATAATTTCAGGAACGGGGCCGATTTCACAGTATAAACGCCGTTTATGTCGACGGCATCGTTTAGTTCCCGAAGGTGCCCGAATGTCTTGATGACGGGGAGACTTTCCTCCTCAAGAAGACGAACGTGCCTGTAGATGTCTTCGCGGAAGTCGATGCCGGATACGTCATATATTTCATGCGTGGCATATGGATTGACCCCTCTGATTTCGGACTCGAATGCGGCAATCGCCCGGTCGGAGGCGACTTTTACGCCGGTGAACAGGCCGATGCCGAGCGCGACGCCGATGATCGAAAGAAAGGACAGGACTTTTTCCTCCCGAATGTTCCTGATGATAAAAATCCTGAGAAGCTTAAGGAATATCACGCGAAGATCATTCCGTCCTTCATTCGCACGACCCTGTGCGCGTATGCGGCAATATGGGATTCGTGGGTAACGAGGACAACAGTTTTATTTGTTTCACGGATAACCTGCTGAATGATATCCATGATTGCCGAACCTGTTTCGCTGTCGAGACTTCCTGTCGGTTCGTCCGCGAGAATGATATCAGGATTATTGACGAGGGCCCGCGCAATGGCAACGCGCTGCTGCTCGCCGCCCGAAAGCTCATAGGGATAACGCTTATCCTTGCCGGTCAGTCCCATGCGCTCAATGTATGTTCTGACTTTTTTCTCATCTTCCACACCCCGCAGCAGGAGGGGCATTGATATGTTTTCAAAAACCGTAATGTTCGGCAGGAGATTGAAAAACTGGAATATGAATCCGACCCTGATCCGCCTGAACAGAGTCAGTTTCTCGTCCGTATACCCGGATATATTTTCCCCGTCAACGACAATCCTGCCCCTGGCCGGCCTGTCAATGCCGCCGATCAGGTTCAGCAGCGTCGACTTGCCGGAACCGGAGGAGCCCGCAATCGAGAGGAATTCACCGCTCGGGATTTCAAGGTTGACCCCCTTGAGAACCTTGTGATCCCCGTAATATTTTTCGACGTTTTCGATCAGGATCATTTCCCGCCTTTTAAAGCGTCATCAGCCCTATAATGCAATAGATTTGGAACATGACAGGCGGACATGCCGACAAAACTCCCGCAAGCAGAATCTTGCGCGTCAAATCCGCAATTTGCAATAACCCAAATCCAGCGACAAGAATTGTCATTGCGAGTGCAGCGAAGCAATCTCGT
>CAZKLK010000119.1:0-5689 GCA_964553535.1 uncultured Nitrospiraceae bacterium | reverse complement strand
AAGACGCTTTATTGACAAACAATCCGTCGATGTGATAAAAAATTCCGTCTAAGAATCCTGGCTGGAAGTCAGGGAAGTGGAGTGCGCCGCAACGGCAATTCTCCCGCTGCCCCGCAGCCGTGAAGGGAACGAAAGCCCAAAAAGCAGTGAATAGTGAAAAGTTATTAGTGAATAGTTTTTTTCTAACCAACAGCTAATAACTCGAAACTAAACACTGTTTTTAAAACCACTGGTGGTTTAAAAACCACTGGGAAGGCGGGCAAGTAGAGAATTTAAAAGCCCCAAGCCGGAAGACCTGTCCAGACCTAACAATCGTCCGGAGTTCAGAGCGAAGGAAGAGCAGCGCTCCAGAGGCGGACGCTAATTTCCCGAGGGAGGAAAGCAATGAGCATCTTTTCCGATCGCCTATCCTGCCTTGAATACAGGGAGGAGAGGTGACATGACAGCCCCGTCAGATCACGCCATCCTGAAAGTCGATAACGTCGCGTTTTCTTACCGTCGCGATAAAGAATTCATATCGCATCTTTCATTCCTGCTTGAAGAGGGAGAAAGCATTGGACTTATCGGCGCCAATGGCTCCGGAAAATCAACGGTTCTGAAACTTGCAAGCGGGATATTGAAACCGGCCTCCGGCCTCGTAACTCTCTGGAACAGACCCCTGCGATCCTATAAGAACCGGGACCGCGCGAAACTCCTGTGCTACCTTCCACAGATCCTCGACGTAGAGATTCCTTTTAAAGTCAGGGATATCGCCATTATGGGCTTCTACCCCTATGAGACCCCGCCGTCGATAAAAATTGAGGAAGCGCTGGATACGGTGGGGTTGAGCGATAAATCGGACTGGCCGGTAACAAATCTGAGCGGCGGAGAAAAGAGAAGGGCGTTCATTGCCATGATATTAGTGCAGGGAGCGGGAATTCTTCTCCTCGATGAGCCGCTGGCGAATCTCGACATCAAATACCAGGTCGACATCATGAGACTCCTCAATAAATTGAGGAAAGAAAAAGGCATTTCCGTCCTGATGGCACTCCATGACATCAATATGGCGTTCCAATTCGAACGAGTGATCGTGATGAAGGAGGGCAGGATTCTTGCTGTCGGAAGCCCCGGCAAAACTCTCACGGCAGGAACGCTCAGGGAAGCTTTTGACCTGGATATTACAGTGCAGAGCAATCATTCAGGACAAGCACTATATACGGTACAAACATAATCTTTATTTAAGGAGGCTCGCAAATGAAACCCGTTTTACTGGTCGCGTTCTTACTTCTGATGGCGCTGCCGGCATCGGCAGAAGAAAGGGTCATGCTCCATGAAATCGTGGTCACGGCAACGCGCATAGAGGAACCTATCGGAGAAATCTCCAGCGGCGTAACTGTCATAACGCATTCGGATATCCGGAAGATGAACGTCACTTTTCTTCCCGACGTCTTCCGGCAAATTCCCGGCTTGCATGTCATTCAGTACGGCGGCCCCGGCAAAGTTGCCTCTGTGCTGTTTCGCGGTGGAAATTCTTCTCACGCTCTGGTGCTGATTGACGGCATACGGGCGAACAGCACCGCAACAGGGGGGTTCGATTTTTCAGGCATCAGCGTCGACAACATCGAGAGGATCGAGATTGTGAAAGGGCCTCAGAGCACCGCATATGGTTCGGATGCCATGGCCGGGGTCATCAGCATTATTACGAAAAAAGGAGATGGGGATATCAAAGCAGACGTTTCCCTGGAAGCCGGTTCAAATGAAACCCTGAAGACCACGGGCACCATAGCCGGCAGCCGTAAAACAACGGATTTCAGACTGACCGCAACGCATTTTCGGACTGCCGGCTTTTCGGCGGCGGCATCGGGAAACGAACGGGACGGATACCGGAACTCATCACTCTCCGGGAAAGCGGGATTCCAGCCGGCGGATGCGCTCAGGTTCGAGGTTGCCGGCGCATATTCTTACGACAGATCGGAACTTGACGGATTCGACTTTTCCGCGCGAACAGCCGCCGATGATCTGAATTTTGTGCAAAGCGGACACCATGCGCTCTTTTCAGGCAGGGCAATGCTCCGCCTTTCCGACGCCTGGAATCAGACATTGAGGATATCACTGGCAAAGGATTCGATCAACTTCAGGGATGCTGACACGGTATTCAACAACGCAAAGATTGATACGTCTGCCATGACGGCTGACTGGCAACATAATATTTTCCCGGCCCGATACTATTCGGTAGTTGCCGGTATCGAATACAGAAAAGAGAAAGGGAACAATCATGGGAATTTTGACGAGTCGCTTGAAAATTACGCAGTGTTCATAAACAATAAGCTGAAACTTTTTGACGATGCGTTTGTGGTGACTGCCGGCGCGAGATACGATGACCGGGATGCGTCCGGAACAAAAGCCACCTGCCGGTTCGGAGCAGTTTATAATCTGCCTTCCACCGATGCAACTATCAGAGCGGGCTACGGGACCGGGTTCAGGGCGCCCGCCCTGAACGAGCTGTTTTTCCCATTTTACGGGAACAGGGATCTCAAACCAGAGGAGACCGAATCGTGGGAGATAGGTCTTTCAAATGATTTTTTTTCAGGCAGACTGCGTATTTCCATGACATATTTTGATCAGAAATACGAGAATCTGATATTGACAGATCCTGAGACATATACCGCCGCAAACATTGCTGCCGCCCGGGTAAAAGGCATTGAGACAAGCGCAGCCGCAGATGTAAGCGATCTCTTAAAACTTAAGGCGGGTTATATACATCTCAATTCGGAAGACAGAAATTCCGGGAAGCAGCTGCCTCTCAGACCCAGAGATAAGGTAACGGTGACAGCTGAGGTCTCAAATAAAAATTCTGCTTTAGTCGCTGATTACCTGTTTGCCGGTAAGCGGTTCGATTCTTCTGCAAGAAGGACATTGTCGTCATACTCGGTCATAAATATGAGCGGCAGTTGCAAGGTGTCAAAAGAACTGACACTTTTTATCAGGGCGGAAAACATCCTTGATGAAAAGTATGAAGAGACCGGTAGTTATGCAACTCCGGGTTTTTCCTTGCATGGCGGGATAAGAGTTTTGCTATGACCGGAGAATGGATTGTTCATATCTTTTCTGCCGCATTCAAAATAGCGCCTCTCGCCGTTTCATCAAAGAGTATTTCTGCATGGTTGCAATCGAAATCGAAATGCTCGTTACCCCAGGGAATCTTTGAACTATCCGCGGACACAAGTCCGTCGCCCTTGCCATTTTTCATCTCATCCGGATAGAGATTTTCGGGAATGACATTTTCCAGGATTCCCGGGAAAGACAAGGATGAATAGGTAAAGAGCGCCGGATTTGTACCGCCGGCTGAAATATAAGAAACACCTTCAAGAGGACCGTCACACAATGTCTTGAAGAAAGACGACTCGGGCAGAAGTTCCTGCAACGCCCTGCTCTTCAGAAGTTCACGTATTCGTCCGAGCGCCTGCGAGAAATGACTTCTGTTATTTGCGGAAACAAAGGGGGTAATCAGAAAGGTCAGGGAACTGACGTATCGGGCAAGCCTGGCAACAGCGCTGCCCTTATGAGGGGTGGCGATTGTGATGAGACCCTGACAGAGGCTGTCCCCCTTCAAGAGATATTTTCGCCCGATAAGTCCGCCCCTGCTGTGCCCGATGAGGATGAATCCGGCATCCGACATCCGGCATGCAATCCGTATGATCTCTCTCAGTTCCGGGACGACGGAATTAATTGGGCCGGCCGGTCTCCGCTGGCTCCATGAAATAACAGGGCATTCCCTTTTTCTAAAGTCGTCGAAGAGGGTCGCGAGATTTCGGGAGGACTTCCCCGAACTGCTTCTCAGAATCCGGGCGAGCGGCAGCATCCCCCCCAGAATTCTCGATCTGGATGGATTCGCCCATATATCTTTGTCCATGCCGAGCCCGTGGATGAATACCACCGAAGGTTTTTTCTTATCTCCGCGAAAAGATACTGTATTTAGATCCATCTCATGAGAGGCTGACAGGTATTCTGCCTTGAAATCTCCGTGAACCGGTTATCCACCCGACAACCGCCCTCTGGGCCTGATCAGACGCCTCATAGGCGGCGACAAGCGCATCGGCTTCAGGGAAATGCCGCAACACATAAGGATTTCCGAATGAAACGACAATGGATTTGCCGGAATTGCGTATGACAGAATGAATCAATTGCCTTTCATCCCGGCTTATTCCCGATCTGTCCTTCCATGCAGCAATACTCGTGAAGATGGCGATGACAGATATTGAGTTTCGAATATCCATTTCTTTGCCGTGTTCACCGACCATAAAGACGTGTGGTGTGAGGCTTCGCAACGGAGACGATCCTGAGAGTTCATTTTCGCCCGCAATAAATATATGAATGCTCCCCCCACCAGCGACAGGTGCAATTTCCGGCGCCCCCCTGACGAGGCTGACAGATTTCTCGCCAAGTTGCGCCGAGAGAACTGCATGCGCCTCATAATCCACATTTTCTTTTCTAATGCTCCGCAGTGTTTTCTTTCTTTTCACGATTCTGGTCAGGGCGGCGTCTATCCGATCTTCGGGAAGCAGGCCCGACCTTACGGCTGATGCTATCGTTTTCACGGTTTCACCGGGGTCCGCCGGATGCAGCAGTATGTCAGCCCCGGCATTCAGACAACGGACGGCGGCATCGGGGATATCGTCAAGCGCATTCATTGTCAGGGCATCGGTCAGGATAAGTCCTTCAAATCCAAGAGTGTTCCTCAGCATCAGATGTACCACGCGCGACAGGCTTGCTGGCGCCGGGTCTATAGCCGGCACGCTCAAATGTCCGACCATGATACTGCCGACCCCTTGCTTCACGGCGTTTCTGAACGGCACAAGATCCGTGCCCAGTATTTCTTCATAGGATTTCCTGATAACGGGAAGTGCTATATGCGAGTCCACTGAGGTGTGACCATGCCCCGGAAAATGCTTGGCGCAACTCACAAGCCCGGTTTTTTCAAGAAATTCAATATATCGCATTCCAAACCATGAAACAACTTCAGGGTCATCAGAAAACGCCCGCGTACAAATAATGGGGTTATCAGGGTCCTGATTGACGTCAAGAACGGGTATCAGCGGCATATTGATGCCGATATGCGCGGCTTCCGCGGCGATTGATTGTATGGCTGTGTCGAGGGTTCTGACATCATCAGGATTAAGCCTGTCGGTGGCGGCAGCCATCGCCATCTGACAAGGGAAAAGAGTCGCGCCATTAACCTGCTGCCCTACCCCGCGCTCGATATCCGCGGCTATAAACAATGGCGTATGCGCGGCAGCCTGCAGCATTTCGATAAAATGAACAGCCTCATCCTTGCTTCCCCCGAACAAAATGAACCCGCCAATACCATTTTGAACTTGCCGGATGATTTTTTCTTTATACTCGGGATCAGAGATGCGTTCTCCGTCAAGCCTGCCGATAATGAGCTGATAAAGTTTTTTTTCAACAGCTCCACCAGTGATTATTTCCCCGTTCGCCATAGGGAAGTCTATCAGATAAGATTTTTTGCCGCAACCGGGCAGATGTACTTTTCGCGGCATATTTTTTATGTGCAGGATGCCATTCATGAATAAATGAACCGGGGAACCCTGCTCCTTTTCTGAACCCTTTGGCTATTGAGGCTTTGATAATACTGTATGTTGAAACTCAGCAAGCTCCTCATTTTTTATATATTATGTTAGGAAAAATTTAA
>CAZKLK010000118.1:0-5775 GCA_964553535.1 uncultured Nitrospiraceae bacterium | reverse complement strand
TGAGAGAACAACTGAAAAAGTAGCCTTTTCTATCCGGCGGCCTTTTTTTCTTCGGGCACGTGGGCTTTCACAAACTCTTCTATGTAGAAGTCGGTGATGGAATCGTTATACATGACCATGTCAAGCTGTTTTGTGTAAACAGTAAGTTTCCCGAGTCTCTCCAGAATGTTTATGATAATTGACCTTCTGTATTTCATAACAGAGGCGGATATGACATCTTCCGTGACCTTGACATGAAACTCCAGTTTCTTCAGTATCTCGCTTATCAGCCTTACCCTTCTCAATCTTCTGTCAATCTGGGCCCCTCCGCCCTTGAAGAAGAATCTTATATAATTGTCGTTTATGTTATCTCCGGCGTAAGCCTCAACTGTGGACAGGTGATAGCCGAGCCGGATCGCGAAATTCATATATTCCCCGGTAATGATGCAGAAGTTTTTCTCCGCCGCTTTTATAATGTCCGCTTCAGAGATGGTCGCCGTCCGCGCGACCGCGCCGAAAAATCCACCGGCGTCAAAAGGCCTTCCCTCCGGCCATTTCATGGCGCTCAATCCCTTCAGAAAAGAAACGAAGGGGGGGGAAGACAGATTCTCGGGCGAGGGGGATTTATGATTTTCCTTTATGCCACCTCCCAAATCAAGGAGATAAATATCAATGGGAATGGCGGTCGTCAGCTTTACGGAGCATACCTCATCCGCCGAAGTGCCCGTAATATCAAAGAGCTCGCGGACCGCCATTTCATGGCAGAAACGGGTGATGTCATGGAAGGTGCGGCAGTATTCGGGCTTGAAATTGCCGGCGTTGGGGTCGACCAGGTTCAACGGAACAATTAACTTTACCACCTTCTTCAGAGATCTGAAAATCTGTGTTTCCCTGAATGGCTCCTCCCTCTTCCTCGCAAGTTCGATGAGCTGATCCACTCTGCCTCTATAAATATTGCAATTAAAGGCATCCACTGTTATCTCCTGCCCCTGCGACAGGATTTTCGTTCCAATTTCGGTGTCAAGAATCGCAGGGACCTGGAATTCCCTTGCCAGTGAAGCCATATGGCCCGTCGTGCCTCCGAAGTCCGTGACAATGGCGCTTGCCTTGTTCATAACCATTACATATTTCGGCGACGTATGCCTTGCCACCAGTACGGCTCCTTCAGGGAAATTCTGAATATCTTCATCCGTCCTTACAATGCATACCTTTCCGGAGCCGACTCCCTTGCAGGCAATGACGCCCTTGTTGATCAGGATATCATAGCCCTCTACGTAAGACGGCACAGGCTTTTGCGATTCCCTTGACAAAATCCTTAAAGGTCTGGCCTGAAGTATAAACGGATTATCTTCGCGGTCAATGGCCCATTCTATATCCTGGGGGCATTTATAGTGATTTTCTATTTCTATTGCAAAACCGGCAAGTATCCGGGCATCTTTATCGCTAAGAGAAGGCATTGCGGCCACTTCCCCGGCGGCCCGGATTTCTTCCAATCCTCCGTCAAGCCTGCAGATCAGCATGGTTCTCTGCGGATGAATCTGCCTCTCCAGCAGGGGAAATCCCGGATCTCTCGATACTATATATATCTCCGGAGTTATCGTCCCGTCAACCACGCACTTGCCCAGCCCGTGGACAGAGCTGATGATAATGGCGTTTTTCTCAGGGTTGTTGGGGTCCGTTGTATATATGACGCCCCCCGCTCTTGCATCCACCATTTTCAGCACGCCGACGGACATGACCATATCGTAATCTTCAATGCCCTTTGATTTAAAATAATAAATTGCTCTCGGCGTAAAAAGGCTCGCGACAACTTCTTTATACCTCTGAATAATATCGGACGAAGGCACATTGAGCGAAGTGTGATACTGCCCTGCGAAGCTGTATTCGGTGTCCTCGTGCAGCGCGCTGCTTCTGACGGATACCCTGAAAACATAGTTGTCGTCGGGCCGCGTGTTCCGGACGCTGCTTTCCAAATTTTCAGCAGCCTTTCCTATCGCTTCCCGCAAATCCGCCGGGATGTCCCCGTCGAGCACACTCTGCCTAATCCGCCCGCTTGCCCCGGCAAGGCCGTCATAATCCCGGATGGAAATTGCGCTGAGCTCTTCATTTATCCTGCTCAGGAAACCGTTATGCTCCATGAATTTTTTGAAGGCATACGAACTTATGGCAAAGCCTTCAGGCACCGGAAGCCCTACCCTGTTTTTCAATTCTCCAAGATTCGCGTTTTTGCCGCCAAACCTGTCAATCGTGTCCTTCGTTATTTCGCTGAACGGCGCTATAAAGCTGTCCTCCGGTATTTCGTATTTTCTGGCAAGCGCGCCCTCTATCCCGGTATTTATTGCATTAAATCTCTCTGACAGCAAACTATATTTACCACCGGATAATTTATTAAGGTTAACGACAATATCTTTCACGCTGTCCGAAATCCCGCGGGCATTTTGTTCTATATAAATCCGGTCAAAAAGATATTCCCCCGAAAGTTTTTCGCTCATGTCGGCCATTATTTCGAGCGCATTATTATTCGATGCGAGGAGTTTTTTGAACACCTCGAACCGGGACCGGAGCGCCTCCTTCCCCCTTGACTGCGCCTGCGAAGGTTCAGACTTTTTCCTTAATATTTTAAATATATCCATGGGTTAATATAACATCAAAAAAACCTCTTGACAATGTGTTTTTTTAGTGGTAAAGTAATTGTCATGAAATCATAATGTAATAACATTATTACATTATGATATATAAATTATGACGATATTATATTTGGGAGGAACAGCTCTTGGGAAGATTGCTCGACAGGGATAATCCCTTAACGTTATACCTTCAGCTTTCCGAAATTTTGAAAAAAAACATAGAAATTGAAGAATGGAAGGTCGGCTCCCAGATACCCACGGAAGAGGAACTGTGCAGGACATATGATGTAAGCAGGTCTACCGTGAGGAGCGCCATATCAAAACTTTCCAGGGACGGTTTTCTGCAAAAACAGCAGGGCAAAGGAACTTTCGTGGCGAAGAAAGTCGCGGCCGATAAATTCATAATGTCGGTCAGTTTCGATGAACTCATGAGCGAGCCCGATAAAAACATCAAAACATCCGTAGCCGCCCAGACCATGATGATGCCGGTGGGCAGCATGGCGGAACAACTGGAGATCGCCCCTGAAACACATCTCATTTATATCAAAAGACTGAGAATCGCCAATGACGTGCCGGTATTGATTCAGGAGTCTTACATCCCGCACCACCTGTGCCCGGAACTGATCAAGGAAAATCTTAAAAACCTGTCGATATTTGAGTTTTTTGAAAAGAAAATCGGGTTGCACATAACCGGCGTGAAAAACAATTTTGAAATTATCCATCTGAAAGCCGAAGAAAAGAAAGCTTTTGCCTGTACCGCCGGAAATCCTGCCGCGTTGGCGCTGATCCAGCGCTTCTTTTCCGGCAGCAGCGTTGTAATGTTCAGCCGTTCGGTGAAGAGACCCGGCGGGGCCGGTTTTTTTATTGAATTTGAGAAAAAGATATAAAAGATAAGAAAGGAGGGCGATATACAACAGGGATACCGGCGCTTTTGTTCAGGGTTTTTATGTTTGATTACTTTCCGGAAATGTACAAAAGAATATGCGAAAGGAGGTGTTGGATGAATAAAGATACGACTATAAAGGACATAATGGTCGAAGTATTCGACTTCCCGCACATCCCTTACTGGTTTACCGCCAGGCAGGCGATCGAGATAATGAGAAGGGCGTCAAAAGGGACGGAAAGGGCGGAAACCGCCAATACCATTCTGATCTTCGATGAAAAGTATAACTACATGGGCATGGTCAGGCAAAGGGACATTATTATCGGTTTGGAGCCCGCCATGCTCAAAAAGTCTGAATGGACGGGCCCCGGTATGGAGATAAGCCGCGACGCGATGCATGTAAGCGAGGACCGTTTGGCAATGATCGCTGAAAGCCTGTTCAAGGATGAGGCGAAAAAAGAAGCCGAAAAACAGGTGAAGGAGATCATGGTCGCTGTAAACGTGTTTGTATCGCCTCAAGACTCTCCCGCCAAGGCGGCCTATTTGATGTCCCGTCATGATGTGCCTTTTCTGCCTGTACTTGAAGACAGGCAGAAGCTTGTGGGAATGGTCGGCATTTCAGCGGTTTTCGAGTGGGTTGCGGCGGTTGTTCTTTAAGGAACCGGAGGAAACTTGATTCTTGCTTGGCGGGAAAGGCAAGGGCACAGACATATGAACAAACGCAAATGAATAAAGGGGGGTTTTATGAGCGATAAGGAAAAAGGAGAGAGAATTCACGAAGGCCTTCCGCCTCCGCCTCCGGAGATAAAGGTTCACGAAGCGGAGGAAGGGGCGGCTAAGCCCAAAAGCATGAAATTCACAATAACGTGGGTTTTAATAGCGGTGGCCGTGGGCGCGATTGTCTATGCGCTGCCTACCCCTGACGGGTTATCGGACAGGGGGCATAAGTATTTAGCCCTGCTTGCGGCGATTGTAATCCTATGGACGTCGGAAGCGATATCCATAGGCATCACGGCGTTATTGGTGGGCGCCGGCCTCGCCCTCTTCGGAATTCAGCCTCTTGCAAAGGCGTGGCAGTCGTACGCCCATCAGGCGGTTGTGTTTGTTTTCACGATCATCATGCTCGGGGTCATCATAAGCCAGACTACTTTGCCGAACAGGATTCTGGGCCGGGTGGTGCAGGTGGGCGGAAGAAATACCACCAAGCTGAGCTTCACTCTCTGCATGGCGGCGACTTTTCTATCGGCGTGGACGCATGACGCCGCCATAACCATCATACTGCTGTTTTCGATGCTGCCGCTGTTTCTGAAAATGGGGCTGACACCGGCAAAGAGCAACAACCTCACCAAGCACTTTCTGCTTGTCATACCGCTCGGCGCGGCGTGCGGCGGCGGCGGCACATTCATAGGGAGCGGCAGATCGCCCGCCGCGGCAGAGATGTTTTTTGCGGCCACCGGCTATCAAATCGGATTTACGGAATATGCCATCTATCAGCTCGTCCCTTCAATGATATATGGATTGGGGACATGGATTTCGCTGATGATTGTATTTCCGCCCAAAATCAAGGAGCTCCCCGCGGAGGCGGTTGTTGAAAAACTGCCTCCCATGACAAAAAATGAAAGATGGCTTACCGTAACCGTAATAGGCGCGATTGTGCTCTGGATGCTGAGTGATGTTACAAAGGTTCATGTGTCCGTCATCGGAGCCGGTTTTGTCGCGGTGGTTATGCTTTTTAATATGGTCAGCTGGAAGAAATGCCTCGCAGAATTTCCATGGAACCCGATGATGGTATTCGGTGCGGGCTTTGCCCTCGGCATCGCGATGCTGGACACCGGAGCGGGCAAGTGGATAGCCGAACAGGCATTTCAATTCTTTGTGGGGCAGGGCTGGCCTGTTGTGGCATTCGGCGTCGGCTGGATCAGCGCGATCATCACAAGCTTTATGGCAAATGCCGCCGCGACTGCCCTTCTGGTGCCCGTATTCGTTCCGATGGCCGACATGGCCGGGATTCCAACATTCCCCATCGCGATGACGGTCCCGCTTGCCACAACCTTTGTCTTGCTCGTAATCGGCTGCCCGCCAACCCTCATCGCATACGGCCTCGGCTATTTTACTCAGGTGGAGGCATTCAAGGTATTTTTTGTGAGAACGTTCATATGCCTCATAATGGCGGGTGTTGTAATGGCTGTCTGGTATCCGCTTGTCGGCATGCCGGGCAATATTGATATGATGCAGACGCCGGCCAAACTTACTTTCTGGGGCTATGAATTGTTGCCGCCAAAATAA
>CAZKLK010000117.1:0-5887 GCA_964553535.1 uncultured Nitrospiraceae bacterium | reverse complement strand
CAGAAGGTCGCGCCAGTAGGTCCAACGAAGTAAAAATAATACGCGGGGGGCAGTATTTTCAAGTATTGCCCCCCGACAGGGATTAAAAGGAGTTAAATTGAGCGATTCTTCTATGGACGTCATTGCGAGTGCAGCGAAGCAATCTCGTCGTGTGAAAGGAGATTGCCACGCACCTTGCAGGTGCTCGCAATGACGCGTTTATCAATCGTTCGAGATAGTTATCGCTGGATTTGGGCAATAATCAATAAGGAACCGACATGAGATACATAATAACCTTTGCCATATTGTTCACGCACTGGGTGATCTGGTCTGGCATGCTTGACGCCTTTCACCTTGCCCTTGGCGTCATCGCCTGTCTGATGGTCACGTTCATGTCGCATGACTTCCTCTTCAAAAGAGAGAAGTTCACCGCGCAGGATGTGACAGAGGCCTTCAGGTTCATTTTCTACATCCCCTGGCTTATGTATCAGATTATTCTCTCGAACATTCATGTTGCGAAGATAGTCCTGAATCCCGACATGCCCATCGACCCGAAATTTGTATGGTACAAGAGCGCCCTGAAAAAGGACATTTCGCATGCGACGTACTCCAACTCGATTACGCTGACTCCGGGGACGATTACAACGGACATTGCCGACGGGCAGTATTATGTCCATTGCCTGGACCAGAAAGTCGCGGACGACCTCATGAGCGGGGATATGGAAAAGAAGATAACCCGCGTATTCTCGGAGGATTAGATGGACAACTTCTTCATAGGCGCCGGCTTAGCGCTCGGATTTCTGACGTTGCTCTGCCTCTATCGAGCGATAGCGGGGCCGACGGTCCTTGACAGGATTGTCAGCGTCGGCGTCATCGGTACAAAAACGACTGTTATTCTCCTGCTTATGGGTTTCATTTATGGAAGGGCTGATATGTTTGTTGACATCGCCCTCGCATATGCACTTCTCAACTTTCTCGCTACAATTTCCGCCGCAAAATTTTTCCGCACCAGGAAAAGTTTAACGCCGGGCTATAAATATCTGAAAGAGCGGGAGGCCAGGAAATGACGACAGTAATCTCCATACTGCTTTTTTTAATAGGAGTCTTTTTCTTCTTCACAGCCACCGTGGGGCTCCTGCGCATGCCCGATGTTTACTGCAGGATGCAGGCGACCGGCAAAGGCGACACCCTCGGCGCATTCCTCACGGTAACCGGTCTGGCGCTGTATAATCTGAGCCACGGGTTCACACTGGCGGCTGTCCTGGTGAGCCTGAAGATCATGTTCATCGCTGTGTTCATCTTTGTGGCAAATCCTACCGCAACCCACGCAATCGCAAAGGCCGCTATGGACTGCGGCTTCAAACACTGGACGAAGGGGGGGGAATCACAGTGATCTGGCAACTGGATATCTTGTTCCTCATACTTGTCGTCATCAGCGCCATTGCCGCAATATCCGTTAAGGATCTCCTGAGTTCGGCGATACTCCTTGGCGCTTACAGTTTCCTTATGTGCCTTCTCTGGACGGAGATGGGCGCGGTCGACGTCGCCTTCACCGAAGCAGCCGTCGGCGCCGGGATCAGCACCGCATTCTTTATCGGCGCCATATTTCAGACGACAAGGAGGACAAAGGATTGAAAATTTTTGCCTTCATCGTTGTTCTCTTTACGGGCGCTTTGCTGATTTACGGCACAGTGGACATGCCGGACTGGGGCGATCCGAATTCGCCTCCGAACCGCCATGTTTCGCCAAGATACCTTGAAGAAGCAGTCGAAAAAACAGCGACGCCCAATGTTGTAACCGCTGTGCTTGCCGACTACAGAGGCTATGACACCCTTGGCGAGACCGCCGTTATCTTTACCGCGGGGGTCGTCTGTATAATCCTTCTGAGGAGGCCCGCGTGAAAGAGAGATATCCTGACGTAACGATAGAGACAATTTGCAGACTCTTGATTCCTCCCATTCAGTTGTTCGCTCTATATGTCATTGCTCATGGACACTATAGCCCCGGCGGGGGTTTCCAGGGTGGCTGCATCCTCGGCGCGAGCTTCATCATGATGTTTATAGCCTATGACATCGGCGAGGCAAAAAAAAGGATGCGGGAGAAACTTAATACGATACTCTGCGCAACAGGGGTGTTGATATTTGCGGGCATCGGTGCAATATGCCTCGTACTCGGGGCAAACTATCTCGATTACGGCATTCTCCATAAAATTTTACCCGTGTATCCCGCGAAGGCAAGGGCCCTCGGATCTCTCGGCATTGAGATAGGTGTGGGGGTTGCCGTAACTTCCGTAATGGTATCGATTTTTCTTAACATCGCTACCGCAGGCGAACACGAAGGAGCGCCGGAATAATGGACGCCATTCAACTCATCATCGGCAAATTCAATTACTGGGTTTATATATTGCTTATGATGATCGGGTTCTATGCCATGATTGCGAAGAGGAACCTGGTGAAAAAAATCGTCGGCATGAACATTTTTCAGACGGCTATCATACTATTTTTCATATCCACATCATCGAAATCAGGGGCAAGCATCCCCATTATTCAGGGCGGGCACGGCGACGCCGCCGCACAGGCGGTCAATGTGGCGCAGTACGCCAATCCATTGCCGCACGTTCTCATGCTCACCGCAATCGTGGTTATGGTAAGCACCTTCGGCGTTGCGCTGGCGCTGCTGGTCCTGCTTTACAGGGAATACGGCACATTCGAAGAAGACGAAATATATGAAACGCTGGAAGTCCTGAGGTTGAAGAAATGATGCCGGCTCAATCACCCGCGCTTTTAATCATAATCCCTCTTATAGCCTCTCTCCTGTGCCTGTTTCTGGGGCTTGCGAGAAAAGGACTCTGTTACCCGCTGGTTGTGGCTACTCTTGGAGCGTGCGTCATTCTCTCTTTCGACATTATGGCAACCGTGATGAATGAGGGGGTAATCCGTTACCGTCTCGGCGGCTGGGAACCCCCCTGGGGCATTGAATACCTGATAGACCACCTTAACGCGTTCATAGCGATTATTGTCTCGTCAATCAGTTTCGTCGTTGCGGTCTTCTCAAAAAAGAGCATCGAGCAGGAGCTGCATGAAAGCAAGATCATCTATTTCTATTCCATCTACCTGCTGCTCGTTACAGGGCTCCTCGGAATTACGGTAACCGGCGATGTGTTCAATCTCTATGTGTTCCTGGAGATAGCGTCTCTTGCCGGATACGCCCTTATCGCGATAGGAAAGGACAGGGCTTTGCTGGCAAGTTTTGAGTATGTCGTAATGGGAACAATTGGCGCGTGTTTTTACCTGTTAGGCGTGGGATACCTTTATATCGTCACCGGATCCCTGAATATTATTGACCTGACCGGCCTGCTTCCCGACCTGTATCATTCCAAGGTCATTCTTATCGCATTTGCCTTTTTCCTGGTCGGAATAGCGATCAAGATTGCCCTTTTCCCTCTGCATGTCTGGCTGCCGGATGCATACACCTATGCGCCTTCAACCGTGAGCGCGCTGGTCGCCGCTACCATGACGAAAGTCGGGGCTTACGTAATGATGCGCATCATGTTCACTCTCTTTCAGCCATATTTTTCGATTGAGCTTATACCGGTTACCGCGGTGCTCGGATGGGTGGCGGCTGCCGCGATGATTTTCGGCGGCATCCAGGCCATCGCACAGACGGACTTCAAAAGGGCCCTCTGCTATATCCTGATCGCGGAGGTCGGTTATATAGTCCTTGGAATAAGCGTCGCAAACAGGGCGGGATTCACCGGAGCCGTTCTGCATATCCTGAACGACGCCGTCATGATGGCATGCCTGTTCCTGATAGCAGGCGCCATCTATTACAAAACCGGCATGAGGCACATTCATGAGTTTGCCAACCTGCATAAGAAAATGCCTGTGACAATGACCTGTCTTGTGATCGCCGCCCTGTCCGTCGTCGGCGTGCCGCCGACCTGCGGCTTTTTCAGCAAATGGTATCTTGTTCTCGGAGCCATTGACGCCCGGCAGTGGTTCTTCGCGTTCCTCCTTCTGGCGAGCAGCCTTATGGTAGCCGTCGTATTCTTTAAAATGGCCCAGACGATATTTTTCACCCCTGCCCCGGCCGGGGCAGCCGCGCATTCTCACAGCAGCGGTTCGCATAGTTCCCATTCTCATGAAGAGCATGGCCACAGCAGAGACGAAGCGCCCGCAAGCATGATGCTTCCCATTTTTATTATGGTCGCGGGGATATTGCTGCTCGGCATTTTCAGCGGTCAGATTATCGACGCCGTCATTCAATATACAGTCCCTGAAGGGTTCTGACAGGAGAGGATATGGAGGAAGTTGTCAGCTCAATTAGGCCGGTTTTGGCGATTGGCGTATCGCTGATCGCGGCCTGCCTCATTCTTATCACCGGGGAGCGGTCGAGGAACCTCAGAGAATTCTGGACAATTCTTGCCGCCGTTCTGAAGTTCTCGATCGTGATGTCCATGGTGCCATTTATTCTTGACGGGAAAGTTGTCGAATACACGGTCTATAATATTGCGCCCGGCCTTTCCATAGGGTTCAAAGTCGACGCGCTCGGGATTTTCTTCGGAATACTGGCGTCTTTCCTCTGGATCATCACATCATTTTATTCCATAGGGTACATGCGGGCATTGAACGAACACGCGCAGTCACGCTACTTCGCGTGCTTCGCGATTGCGCTGTCGGCAACCATGGGCGTTGCGTTCTCCGCCAATCTGTTCACGATGTTCCTTTTCTATGAGGTAATCACCGTGTGCACCTATCCCCTTGTAGCCCACAAGGAAACGCCGGAGGCGATCAGGGGCGCCAGGAAATACCTGACTTATCTCCTCGGCACATCGGTCGGGTTCCAGCTACTGGCCATATTCATGACATACAACGCGACCGGCACGCTCGATTTTTCGTATCAGGGCATATTCGGCGAAGCAAGAGGCCTGGTAAGCGATACCCTCATCATCATTACGTTCATACTGTTCATGGCCGGCATAACAAAAGCGGCCATGATGCCGCTCCACGGCTGGCTTCCTGCCGCGATGGTCGCCCCGACACCCGTCAGCGCGCTGCTCCACGCAGTGGCCGTCGTAAAGACCGGCGTGTTCGTCGTGGTCAAAGTCGTAGTCCATATATTCGGCATCAATCTTCTCTGGGAACTCGGCCTCGGCACAGCCCTCGCCTACTTTGCCTCCTTCACCATAATCGCGGCCTCAGTCATAGCCCTGACTCAGGACAACCTTAAGGCCCGTCTTGCTTATTCCACAGTCAGCCAGCTTTCCTATGTCATACTCGGCATCGCGCTCCTGACGCCGTCGGGAATAACGGGGAGCATTATGCATATTGTGCTGCACGCCTTCGGCAAGATCACCCTCTTCTTCACCGCGGGCGCCATTTATGTCGCGGCCCACAAGACAAAGGTGAGCGAACTCGACGGAATAGGGAAAGAGATGCCTTTCACCATGGCGGCCTTCACCGTCGGCGCGTTCTCAATGATCGGCATACCTCCTTTAGGAGGCTTTATCAGCAAATGGTATATAGGTCTCGGAGCGATAGAGGCGAACCAGCTTCCGATTATTCTTGTGCTCGTATCGAGCACGATTCTCAATGCATGCTACTTCCTGCCAATTGTGTACGCCGCGTTTTTCAAGAGCCCGGCGGCTGCCGGCCATCATGAGCATGCTCACGAACCGGCGCACGGCGTAGCCTATGCCGTCAGTCACAACCCTCATTCCGGGTCAAAGCTGCACGAGGCTCCGGCGATAATGGTAGTGCCGCTGACGCTGACCGCCATCGGAACTATTGCGCTTTTTTTTGCGCCGGATTTCTTCCTGCATATAACAAGGCTCGCACTGGGCAGTCTGACGGGAGGACAATGAGAAGATGATAAAAGAGGGAGAAGAACTGCAGGAACTCAAGCATGA
>CAZKLK010000116.1:1970-5959 GCA_964553535.1 uncultured Nitrospiraceae bacterium | reverse complement strand
AAGAAATAGCATCGTGCAGTCCTTGAGAATTTTATACATCACCCCCTGGAGTCCTTCGCTAACGACCGGAGGCGGGCGGCACTGTTATGCAAACCTGAGGTCGCTGTGCAGTTTCCCGGGGGCACAGATAGACTTCGTCGGCCCGGGTATTGACCATTCTCTCCCCGGGATCGAACGGGAGCGGTTTATCACGGTTGCGGCACGCCCTTACACGCCCTTCGACAAGATGACGGCAGCTCTCCACGGGGAAGCCTCCAGCCTCGCCGGGTTATTCAAGCAGTTTGCAAAAAAACATTCGCTGAATGTATATGATCTATTGTTCGTTGAATCGACCCTGTGCGGTTTTCTTTTTGAAGGACAGAGGATGCGGGCGAAGACGGTCTTTGTTGTTCATAACGTGGAGGCTGATTACTTCCGGATGAACAGCAGGGGCATAACTCGCCTTGCGGCAAAGAATATCGACAGGTCGGAAGAGATTACACTGAGGGCGTCTGACAGCATCCTGGTGATGCATGATGACGACAGGCAGCGGCTGCGAGAGCTCTACGGGATGGGCAATGCCAACCGTGTGACGCTGCATCCCGTCTGCAGCTTTCCGCCCAAGTTTCCGCCTCTTCCCTTTGAGGAGCGCGAACAAGCGATGGTCTTTGTGGGCAGCCTTGACCTGCCGTTCAATGAGAAGGCGGTGAAGGATTTCATAGCCAGGTGCTGGCCGGGTTTGAAGGACGTGGGTTATACCCTGAAGATCGCCGGGAGGAACCCGTCTCGCGAATTGGCCGGCTTGCTTGCCGGGCAGAAGCATGTCGAATTGATCCCGAATCCTGCCGACATGGAGCCATTGATGCGAAGGGCGAGGATGCTCATTGTCCCGGATATGTCGGGAACGGGGATGAAACTGAGGGTTGCTGAAGCTTTAAGTTATGGGGTCCCGGTGGTCGGAACCGAACACGGTCTCAGAGGTTACCAAAACATTCCGCAATTTGGCGTTGCGGTAAAAGATATCGGCCAGATGACCGCGGTAATCAAGGATCTTATAAGCGGACATGAAAATTCTTTGTCTCTTATGGCTTCGAATGCTTATACTGTCTGGCAAGAACAGTACAGTTATGATGTGTTCAGCAAGAGATTACACAAAATTATCCGTGAATCGTGAGTCGCGAATCGTGAGCAGTGAATAGGCTTCCAATCCGGCGCACTGAAAAGCGAAAAAGGCCGTGAATTGTGAAACGTGAAACGTGAATCGTGGGTAGCCGCGGGCTTTAGCCAGCGAACAAGCCGGCAAGCTAAAGTTTTGGTTTTTGCGGGTCATTACTTCTGTATTAAATCTGCAAACTCTTCCGGAGTTAATCCGGCTTGACGGAGAATAGACCTTAAAGTTCCTTTTGCAATCTCTTTATGATCAGGCACTGTCAATCGTCGGTACGGTGGGTTTTCATTTCTCAAAATAATATGACTTCCAGTCTGATGGTCTATAGAGTAACCTATTTTCTTCAAAATTTACAGAGTCCTTGGCCTGAAACATTGGGCAGCTTGCTCAAACAAGGACCTCGACGATTTCTTCTTCAATCGGAGGCGGAATGGGTTCATTGTGTTTCTTCAGGCTTTCCAGATAACCCTTAATGGCATCCTGTATATTATTGAGGGACTCCTGTCGAGTTTTCCCTTGAGAGACACATCCCGGCAAAGAAGGGCATTCAGCAACATACATCCCATCTTCGTCTTGTTCTATGAAAATTCTGCATCGCACGGCGTATCCTCCCTTGTTTGCAATCTGAATAATTATACCAATTGTGCGCCCAGATGATCTATCGGTAACTATCTTTACGTGCCTCGGCGGTTATCATATAGACGATACGCTCTCTCTCATCGATTTCATAAAAGAAACGGTAATTGCCGATCCGGTACCTCCATGTCTCCGGTTTGTAATTCTTCAATTTTCTAATATTTTTTCCAAAAAAGGGATTATCTCTGAGCTGCGGATACACATATTCTGAAAGTTTCTTCCTGACGCGCTGACCCTTTATTCCCATATCATTGGTAAGATCTTCGAGAAATTGAGTGGTTTCAAAAATCCTGAATTTAACCAACCATCATCCCTTTCTTCTGAACAGCGTGCCCATGACCTCTTTCGAGCTTTTTCAGTAAAACGGTGTTTGAAAATATTTCTTCCATTTCAAAATCATCGACAACCGATTCCTCTTCGAGCTTTCTCAGGGCAAGTGTCTCGATGAGATTTGCTATGCTCCGGTTGTCATTTATTGCAGCCCGGTTGAGTTTATCGTAGACTTCATCCTGTAACCGTAATGTTATGGTTTTAGGCATTTTTATTCACCTTCTTTCATATTCATTTATATTAAGTATAATACATTCATATTCTGATTTCAAGGTGAACCATGAAACGTGAGTCGTGAGTAGCCGCAGGCGAAAAAGACCGTGAGTCGTCATAAAACCGTGATCAGTAATGAGTGATGGGTAATAAAGTATAATGTTCAAAGTTCAAGGTTCTCCGTTCGAAGTTCAAAAGCTTACAAGCCAACAAGCTGGAAAGGTAAAGTTTTGATCTTTGCGGGTCATTACTTCTGTATTAAATCTGCAAACTCTTCCGGAGTCAATCGGGCTTACCTTTTGCTTTTTATTGTATTTATTATTGTATTTAAATCGACCTCAATAATTAATGCCTCGGATATACCAAACCTTTTAGAAAAGACATTCCCTATGGCGACAGAGGTAATACGTAATCCAACTATTTCCCGCGTGACGGAACTGCCTCGTCTGACGGTAAGTTTGAGGCAATATGAGTTCCTGATAGACCATCCACGCCTTTTCATGGTTCTCGCGCACTTATGCGATCCTTCTTTGGACTCATACAGAATAGAGGTAAGATCTGAAGGCTTAATCCATGCCGACCACCTATCACTATCACTATGATGCCGGCAAGCCATAAAAGACCGCGTGGCGTGACAAAGACCGTAACGCACAACCTGACCAGTTTCTCTCTATAAGCAGAGCTCATGTTTTGTATAATATATCTGAAGAACAGGAATATCCTGAGCATGTATTGATAGAGTATGAGCGAAAGAAATCTTGCACCGAAAGAAAAAAATATTCTCGTCAGTAGAATTTCTGAAACTCTTCTTATGAAAGAATGTATTCTCTTTTCATATCTGTTTGGCTCCTTTGCCTTGGATAAACAGTTTAACGATATTGATGTAGGCATATTTATCAATTCTGTCAACAATAAATCGCCATTACTCATGGAGATGGACATTGAGAATGAATTGGAAGACACAGTCAGGATTCCCGTAGATGTGAGGATCATCAATTATGCCCCCTGTCATTTATTTACCATATCCTGAAAAATGGCTTTGTGGTGGTGGATAGAGACAGATCTCCCATGGCTGACTTTGAAGGATTGATCTGTAAAAAGTATCTTGATTTCCAACATATAAGGAGAGAATATTTGCGGGAGATTATGAATGCCCCTGTTTAATCCGGATAAAATAGCTCAATTGGTTTCAGTAATGCGGAAAGCTATCAATTAGCTCTTAGCTCTCAGTTGTTAGTTTTCAGTTAATATGAACATTCTTCTCCTCTGTCCTAAACTACCGTACCCGCCGACGGACGGAGGCAGGATTGCCATCTATGAACCACTGCGCCGGTTGGCAGAACGCGGACATGAAATCACCCTCCTCTCGCTGTGCCGGACAAAACCGTCCGAAGAAATCCTGAGTCCTTTACGGCGCTATTGCACCATTAAAGCAGTCGAGCACGATACCCGCAATAGGTTATTACCTGCAGCGTTGAATCTCTTTTCCCATATCCCTTACACAATATCCAAATATATATCACCTTCACTCGCACTGACGATGAGGAAGCACCTTGAAAAAGAGAGCTGTGATATCGTCCAATTGGAAAATCTGCACATGGCACACTATCATTCCATCTCCCGGAACGAATTCCATATCCCCACCATTTTGCGTCAGCACAAT
>CAZKLK010000116.1:0-1960 GCA_964553535.1 uncultured Nitrospiraceae bacterium | reverse complement strand
AGAGCTTATTGGCAGAACGATATGCAAAGTCTCAAAAGGGTCTGCTTAAGGTGTATACATGCATCCATGCGGCAAAGCTTAAACAATATGAACCGGATATGTGCTCACATATGGATTTATGTGTGACGATCACTCAGGAGGATGCAGACGAGTTGATGCGGCTCAACAGGCACATTCGAACGGTTGTTGTTCCCGCCGGTATCGATGCGGATTATTATAGTCCTGACTCTCGCCTGGAAGAGGATCACACGATTGTTTCAGTAGGTTCTATGGACTGGCCGCCGAATGTGGATGCCTTAGTCTGGTTTTGTAGAGAGATTTTCCCCAAAATTCAAAAAAATATACCTAAAGTGTTACTTTATATTGTTGGTAAATCTGTTGATAAATCCATAAGCAATTTAGAAATAGCCGACACCGTTTTTGTGACCGGATTTGTTGATGACGTGAGGCCTTTTTATGCGAAAGGAACTGTCTTCATCGTCCCGCTCCGATCGGGTGGAGGCATGCGCCTGAAGATCTTAGAGGCAATGGCAATGGGGAAGGCGATTGTCTCGACCACAATCGGTGCTGAAGGCATCCGGGTCACTCACGGAAGGGATATCCTCCTGGCAGACGACCCGGAGAGCTTTGCGGATAGTGTTTGCCTGCTTCTGAAAGACCCGGATTTTCGGAAGCAGTTAGGTCACAACGCACGAAATTTGGTGGCAAATCACTATACGTGGGATCATTCAGTGAAACTCTTTGAAGAAGCATATAAGCATGTTATACGGAGGTAAAGTCAACCCCTACCAGTGTAGTGTTACCAATAGTTCTTTACATTTGCTTGTCATTGCGAGGAGCGTCAGCGACGAAGCAATCTCAGTCTTGAGGCCGAGATTGCCACGCTCCCTTCGGTCGCTCGCAACGACATCGAAAACACTTTTTGAGCAGACCAATAATATGCGAAGCCTAACGAACCTCAGTCACTCCAATGGTTAATAGCTCAGGACTTCCATTTGTTTCAGTACTTATGCCGGTTAGAAATGAGGAAAAGTATATAGCCGCCTGTCTTGATTCGATACTTGGAAATGATTACCCGATTGAATGCTATGAAATTCTGGTCGTCGATGGCATGAGTAATGACGGTACAGATCACATTATTCACGAATATGCCAGGCGACATCAGCATATTCGTGTCATCAAAAATTCGAAAATCATTCAGGCATCTGCTATGAATCTTGGAATTCGAGAAGCAAAGGGCGAGATCATTATCAGAATGGATGCCCATAATATTTATGACACTGAATACATAAAGCAGTGTGTTGAACTATTGCAAAAAACTGACGCTGCCAGTGTAGGAGGAGTTCAAAGAAGCATAGGAGAAGGGTATATTGCCAAAGCAATTGCTATGGCATCAACAACCCCTTTCGGTATAGGTGATGCAAAATTCCGTTATTCGGATAAAGAAGCCTGGGTGGACACGGTCTACTTAGGCGCCTGGCGCAAGGAAACACTTGAGTTAGTGGGCGGCTTTAATGAAGAGCTTGTCGTCAATGAGGATTATGAGCTGAATTATCGTCTGAGACAAATGGGTAAAAAAATCCTGCTTTCACCTAAAATCCGCTGTCGATATTATGTTCGTGACTCACTTCTGTCGCTCCTTCGCCAGTACTTACGATATGGAATGTGGAAAGTTAGGATGCTGACGATGCATCAATATTCACTTCGATGGAGGCAAGCTGTCCCCCCATTATTCGTATTAGGAATCTTTCTCTCATTCTTATTAGCCCCTTATTCTCATTTACCTCTTGCCCTAACCTTAGGGGCATATTTATTCGCCAATCTCACATCTTCTCTATGGATTGCTCTCAGGCGGGGCTTTCGTTCGATGCCATTACTACCAATTGTCTTCGCGATAATCCATATCAGCTGGGGCATCGGTTTCTGGGCTGGCGTGGTAGATTTGGAGCCAGGTTTTTTC
>CAZKLK010000115.1:0-6019 GCA_964553535.1 uncultured Nitrospiraceae bacterium | reverse complement strand
AATGACAAACAATAAACCTCCCCGCAGCAGAGACTGCGGGGTATATAATTCCAATCAGTAGTGTCCGGTTAATTTTAATCATTAGGTTCATAGAGCCTTGATAGGCAACCCTTTCAACATAAATAATGATGGTGTCGACTTGAATTCAATTGCAAAATATGACTCCTTATAAATCAATAGGTTATCATGATAAAAGTGCCACTGTTTACAATTAACCGGACAGTAGTGAATTCCAATAAAAATAAAAGAATGAACAATTCCTATCCACAAGGTTCCCAGAAGAGGCCAAAAATTAAATTGATCTTCCTTTATCTTCCGGATGTTACAGCGGCGATTGAACGAGTCAAGAATCGCGTGAGGCAGGGCGGCCACAACGTCCCGGAGCAGACTATCAGACGCAGGTATGAAAAAGGCTGGCACAATTTCCAGCACATTTACAAACAACTGGCAGATACCTGGGTTCTTTTTGACAATTCAGGTCCTAACCCAAAGCTTCTGGAAAGAGGATAAAACAAATGATTGAAACCAAGATGCAGATTCAAGAGGAAGAACTCGCAAAGGCGGAGATAGCACTGCAGCGTGCGGCCGCCAGGGCAAAAAGGATTGCCGAGGAGACCCGTACCCCATTGATCGTGTATGAAAATGGGCGTGTTGTGAAAAAATATCCATGGAAAGTAAAGAGCAGACAGGCCCGTAAAACAGGCTAAGAGAAAAATCGGCTTCGCCAGAAGCCCCACAATCGATTTTTTGCCAACCCATATCCACATTTGCACGGACAAGGCCAGGAAATGCCGCATCAGTTTCAATCCTCAAAAGTCAAGTAATTCCCGGAGGTTGTGGCCCTTTAAATTCCATAGGCCATTTTTGATCTGAGAAGGTTAGGAAGCGGCCTTCTCAGATGCCACAGGATCGATTATCTCAGACCGCCCCTTACCCTGACATCCCCTGTTGCTATGTATCACCACCCTTCTTTTTGAGATTTTTGGTTCTGTAGCTCCGGCCGTTTATCTTGACGATTACGCTGGGATGGGCAACCCTGTTCATCTGCTTATTGAAACGCCGCGGGACACAATCTCCCGAATAATGATCCGCATCTGATTGCTGAAAAGCCCGGGAGAAGAGCATGCCTCGCTCGCTGGCTTTTCTCTGCCGGTTTGACGTAAGATAATAATTGTTATAGCTTTGTCCCTCCAGTGACATTGCCGATAAAATCAGAACATGGATAAGCAATACGCTGGTCTGTCCGCATAACTTCTCTGCAGTCAGGCGGCCCGGGTTATTGCCATAGAAAGAGGTTCAGCATCGATGAAACAGGAAGATTTGAGGAATATTGCGATCATCGCCCATGTCGATCATGGGAAAACGACGCTTGTTGACGGGATGATGAAACAGGCAGGCATCTTCCGTTCGAATGAAAAGATCCAGGAACGAATTCTCGACAATATTGATCTCGAGAGAGAACGCGGCATTACGATTATGGCAAAGAACGCTGCCGTCAGGTATAACGGCACGAAGATCAATATCGTGGATACACCCGGTCATGCAGACTTCGGGGGCGAAGTCGAAAGGACACTCAAGATGGTGGACGGCGTGTTGCTTCTTGTTGACGCATCAGAAGGTCCGCTGCCACAGACCCGTTTTGTGCTCCAGAAGGCCCTTGAACGCAAACTCCCGCCAATTCTCGTCATCAACAAGATTGACCGGCCGGACGCCAGAATACAGGCGGTACTCAATGAGGTGTACGACCTTTTCATTGACCTGAATGCAACGGAGGAGCAGCTGGAGTTTCCCATTCTGTATACCAATGCAAAGCAGGGATACGCAAAGGCGCGAATGGAGGAAGAGTCGGAAACCCTTCAACCGCTCTTCGAAACGATAATGAATACAATCCCTCCGCCTGCAAAACTCGGAAACGGCGCTCTGCAGATACTGGTTACGAATATAGATTACGATAACTATGTCGGGAGACTCGCCATCTGCCGAGTATTCGCGGGGACCGTTCAGGCAGGTGACAGCGTTGCTGTTGTGAAGGGAACGGGTGAGACGGTAAAGACAAAAGTGTCGTGTCTCTACACATTTGAGGGCCTCGAAAGGATCGCCACCAGCGTGGCTTCTGCAGGAGAGATTATTGCCCTTGCAGGGATTGAAGGGATCACCATAGGGGATACTATCACGGACACGGATAATCCGAAGCCTCTTCCGAGGATCAAAGTGGATGAACCAACTATTTCGATGCTATTTTCTGTGAATACCTCGCCCTTCTCGGGAAAGGAAGGCACATTTGTTACGTCCAGAAACCTGAGAGAGCGACTCGAAAAAGAATTGCTTTACAATGTTGCGATCAAGGTGGATTTCGACGAAATGGATTCCTTCAAAGTCATGGGCCGCGGGGAACTGCAGCTCGCAATCCTGATCGAGATGATGAGACGCGAGGGGTATGAGCTCTCTGTTGCCATGCCCGAGACGATAACGAAGATGATCGACGGCGTTCTGCATGAACCCATGGAGCTCCTTGTGATTGATGTGCCAGAAGAATATACCGGAGTGGTTACTCAGCAGGTCGGGATGCGGAAAGGCAGGATGCAGAAGATGCAGAATAATGGCTTCGGGAGGGTTCGTCTCGATTTCAGGATCCCTTCTCGCGGCCTGATCGGGTTCAGATCCCAATTTCTGACAGATACCCGGGGAACCGGGTTGCTGAATCACCTCTTCGACGGCTATAAGCCGTGGCATGGCCCGCTGTCAAAGCGCCAAACCGGCGCTCTCGTTGCTGACAGACAGGGGACAGCCACCACCTATGCGCTGTTCCACCTGCAACCGCGGGGGACTCTCTTCATTCGCGAAAACACTCCGGTGTATGAAGGGATGATCATCGGCGAGAACTCACGGGCGAATGACCTTGACGTAAATGTCATTAAGGAAAAGAAACTCACGAACATGCGCGCGGCCAACGCAGATGATGCACTGCAGTTGATACCGCCGAGGGTAATGAGTCTGGAGCAGGCGATAGAGTTTATCAGGGAAGACGAGATTGTCGAGGTCACACCCCAATCTGTAAGGTTGAGGAAAAAGATACTCGAAGCGAATAAAAGGAAATAGGGATAAAACAGGCATGCTTATGCAGCCGGGCATCTAAAAGCACTTAAGCCGAAAAAGACAGATGACCCATAGTCGAAGAAGGCTTTTCGCAACTGTAAACGCAACCTCACAGCAATGAAAGATCCCGCCCTTTACCGGCATATCGACCGGTACACCATTTAACCCGCCAAGAGAGTTCTTCGTGATGCGAAATGGCAACAAGGTAGCCTTGCGCATGAAATCCTGAGTAAAATATATGCATGATACAGGTCAGCAGTCTTTCGAAGGCATACGGCACGCAGATAGTATTCGATAATGTCAGCTTCGCGGCGAATGCCGGGGAGCGTATCGGACTTGTTGGAAGGAACGGCTCAGGGAAAACGACTCTTCTCAGAATGGTCGCCGGCGAGGAAAAGCCTGATTCCGGGAGTATCAGTATCCCAAATAATTACCCCATCGGCTACCTGTCCCAGCACCTTGCATTCAGTGAAGATTCGATTCTGAAAGAGGCCTGCCTCGGACTAAAACCTTCTGATAACGGCGCCGATCAATCGTACAAGGCAGAATCGATTCTGATGGGACTCGGGTTTTTGGCGGAGGATTTTTCGCGTGCCCCCCTCGATTTTTCCGGAGGATACCAGGTCCGCCTGAATCTCGCCCGGCTGCTCGTCTCTGAGCCGAGCCTGCTTCTCCTTGATGAGCCGACAAATTATCTCGACATCGTCTCAATTCGTTGGCTCGCCAGGTTCCTGAAGAGCTGGAACGGAGAAATGATTCTCATAACTCATGACAGGGAGTTCATGGACAGCGTGACAACTCATACCATGGGGATACACCGCAATAAGATGCGCAAATTGGCAGGGCCCACCCACAAACTCTATCAACAGATACTCATGGAAGAGGAACTTTATGAGCATATCAGGATCAACGAGGACAAGAAACGCAGGGAGGCAGAGCAGTTCATAAACAGGTTCAGGGCGCAGGCCACCCGTGCGCGGGCAGTCCAGTCAAGGATAAAGACCCTCCAGAAAAAGGAACAGCTCGAAAAGATGTCCGAACTGAAAGAACTGGAATTCGAATTCGTTTCAGCACCTTTTACGGGCAAATGTCTGATCGAGGCAAAAGACGTCTCCTTTTCCTTTCAACCCGGAAATCCTCCTCTGATCGAAGGATTCAGTCTCGCTATCGGAAAGACAGACCGAATAGCTGTCGTCGGAAAAAATGGCAAAGGCAAAACGACCCTTCTGAATCTGCTCGCGATGGAACTGAAGCCATTGAAGGGCGCGGTGAATCACCATCCAAAACTGCAGCTTGGCTACTTCGGGCAGAATAACATCCGGCGGCTCTCTCCTGAAAAGACTGTGGAGGAGGAGATACTTGCAGCAAATCCTGATCTGCAGAGAAAGACGCGGACCATCTGCGGCATCATGATGTTCGACGGTGATAATGCGCTGAAGAAGGTCAAAGTGCTCTCGGGAGGCGAGAAGAGCCGCGTTCTTCTGGGCAAGCTCATCGTCAGTCCTGTCAATTTGCTGTTGCTTGATGAACCGACCAACCATCTCGACATGGAATCGGTGGACTCGCTCCTGGCGGCGATAGATGCCTTTGAAGGGGCCGTCGTTATCGTTACCCACAGTGATATGATTCTTCATGCGGTAGCCACAAGGCTGATCGTTTTCGACAACGATAATGCGCAGATATTTGAGGGCACATATCAGGACTTTCTTGAAAGAAGGGGTTGGCAGGATGAACGGGCGGTTGCAGGCATCGGCATGCAGAAAACCGGACTCAGAAACAACACTCCGAATAGAAGGGATTTGAGAAGGATGAAGGCTGAACTGATCAACAGCCGCTCAAGAATTCTCCTGCCGTTGCGGTCCAGAATCTCTGAAGTGGAGGAGACTATCACCCGTCTTGAGGAGACGATTGATAAGGATATGCAGGCGCTGATAGAGGCGTCTGTCAAAGGGGACGGAGAGTCGATTAGGAGTCTGAGCAAATCGATTCAGGATGCCAATGGGAATATAGATAGACTTTTTGATGAACTTGAGTCGCTCACCAGTCAGTTCAATTCGAAATCGAGAGAATTCGAAGAAAGGCTGGATGCAATGAAAGAGATAGACATTTAAGAAAACTGAATTGTATCAGGGAGGCTGGTGTGGAACACATCCTTTTGGGAGATTTGCAGGTATAATAACATCAATGAAAAAACAGAAAAAGGCAGTCATCGACATCGACAATACGCTCTGGCATTTCTGTGATGTCTTGTTTGAGCGTTTACAGAAAATTAATCAAACCATACCCCCTCCAAATGGCTGGGTGGAATGGGATTTCTGGGAGAACTACTGCTCAAAAGAACAATTTCTTGGCGCTATCCAAGACATCCATCTAAACCAGGATGATGACAGGCACCTCCCCTACCCTGAAGCAAAAGATTTTCTTGCAACATTAAAGGAGCATGATTTTCACATTACTATTGCAAGCCACCGGACACCGGACAGCATAGAAGAAACACAACGATGGCTCGTTAAACATGAACTGATATTTGATGAAGTGCACTTGTCTTATGACAAAACTGTCCTAATCGACGATGATTGTCATGCTGTTGTCGATGACGCTCCGCATATATTGGAAACGGCTGCAGAGCGAGGTGTAACCGCAGCAGGTTTGGCGTTCCCCTGGAATAAGAATTTCAGTAATAATGGTTTCAAACTTTGCACGAATCTTGAGGAGATCCTGAGGCACATTCTTAATGCTTCAAAGAAAGTTTGAGAATTCATTACTGCCGCATGAATGACGTGATAGTTTGATTATCCTGTTTCTCATGATCGATCTCCCTCTTCATTCCTAATACAGTGACCGGCTGTCTGGAGCACGCTCAAAAATATAATTTCCCAAATCCAGCGATAAGAATTGTCATTGCGAGTGCAGCGAAGCAATC
>CAZKLK010000114.1:0-6045 GCA_964553535.1 uncultured Nitrospiraceae bacterium | reverse complement strand
GCGGCGCTGCGGGAAACGAGATTTTACCCGAGTTTTTTGATTAACTCCCGCGTTTTTTCCCGCATCTTCCTCGCTGCCGTTCCCCCGTGTTCATGGTCATATCCGATAAGATGAAGAAGCCCGTGGACAAGCAGTTTTTTTAACTCCTCACCGAAAGGCACGCCGTTTTCACGAGCCTGAAGCCTTGTCCTCCGGAGATTGATGACTATGTCTCCGAGCGGCAATACGACGGATGGAGCCCGGCGGTTTGAAGCGCGCGGAAGCGAGCGTTTCGCGATTTCGGTCTTCAGATCGCGAGCGCGGTATTGAGGAAACGCCAAAACATCCGTTGTGCGGTCCGCCCCGCGGTAATCACGGTTCAGCATCCTCATCCTTCTGTCGCCCACGAAAAGGACGCTAACTTCAGCCCCCGGCAGACGGAGAAGGCTGTGAAGTTTCCTGAGAAGACTTGCCGTTTTGCGCGAGTTTACCTTTATGCCCCTTTGCCGGTTCCTTATCGAGACCTTCATTGCCGAAATCGAATCCCGGATAATCCACGCGTTTATGGAATATTCCGGTCAGAATATAAGTGAATCTCTTTTTGACTTCATGTATGTCTTTCAGGGTCAGCTCGCATTCATCAAGCTGGCCTTCGAGGAATATGTGGTTGATGATCCGGTCGACGAGGGATGCAATACGCGCCGGAGTGGGATCAGTCAGCACACGTGATGCGGCCTCAACGCTGTCTGCCATCATGACGAGGGCAGCCACCCTGGTCTGCGGCTTCGGACCCGGATACTGGTAGTCTTCCTGAACCGGAAGTCCGTTGCTTGCGGTTTCCTTTGCTTTCTGATAGAAGTAGCTGATGAGCATGGTGCCGTGGTGCTGCTCGATGATTTCAATGATGGGTTCAGGAAGCTTGAATTCTTTCGCAAGCTCAACCCCTTCCTTGACATGATTCGTGATGATCATGCTGCTCATATGCGGCGTCAGCTTCTCATGTTTGCTTACCGCGCCGCTCTGATTCTCGACAAAATAATCGGGCATTTTTATTTTGCCGATGTCGTGATAGTACGCGCTCACCCGGGCAAGCAGGGGGTTGGCTCCGACGATCTCGGCGGCGGATTCGGCAAGGTTTCCCACGATGACGCTGTGGTGGTACGTACCCGGTGCGGTAACCATGAGGCTCTTCATGATAGGCTGATTAAGATCAAGAAGTTCAATGAGACTGATATCCGTGGTGACCTTGAATATGTGCTCGATGACCGGAAGGCCCAATGAGACGATTGCGGCTACGGTGACGCCGCAGAGGGCGCTGAAAAGAACCGACGGCGGCGCCTTCTGGGAAAAGAGTTCTCCCTGGAAGAGCAGGATGATGATGACAGTTATCAGGTTTGCCGCAATGACGAACCCTCCTCCCCTCAGAATCCTCGAACGTTTTTTGCACCGTATGACACTGAAGGCGGCAATTACGCTTCCGACGAAGGCGTATATGGTGAATGACGCGTCCTGAAGCCAGAGACCGGCGAGAAGACTGATTGCAAATGAGAAGGTAATGGCGGCATGAAAATCAAACAGCAGGGAGACCAGCATCGCGCCCGCGGGTAGGGGAATTCCGTAAAGGGCGCTGTCGAGCGCCTGGTATTGCAGACCCTTCGACAGGGTGATGAACAGATAGGCAAAAACGCGGCCCAGAAGCAGTGTCCCGACGAACAGCAATCCCAGGAGAAGCAGCATATTATTTTTCAAGACAAATGCCGGTTTGTAGCGCATTATGTCCCGGTAAATGATGAACATGAGCAGGCAGGATACGAAAAGACCGCCCAGAAGCTGCTCGATTCCCATGGTGGTCTGGATGGCAAGAGATGCAATGAGCCCGCAGACGAAAATAAAGAAAATCCTGCTGAACGCATCCTTCCCGCCGGAACTTGCCGGAACTGCGTGTCCTTTTACGGGCTTGCCGTCAACAAAGGACTTAAAAAGCGACGAGAACCGGCGCCGGCTAATCTTCTGACCGTTTTTCATATTTTTCGTAGGCCTTTATGATTTTCTGGACAAGCTTGTGCCGCACGACGTCCCGCTCGGAAAAATATATGAATTTGATGCCCTCGATGTTGTTCAGGATTTTTTCCGCTTCAATAAGTCCGGAGGCCCTTCCCTGAGGCAGGTCTATCTGAGTGATGTCCCCGGTGATAACGGTCTTTGAATTAAACCCGAGGCGCGTAAGGTACATCTTCATCTGCTCCGACGTGGTGTTCTGCGCCTCATCAAGGATTATGAACGCATCATTGAGGGTCCTGCCTCTCATAAAGGCAAGGGGCGCAATTTCGATTGTGCCGCGGTCAATCAGTTTCAAGGCCTTTTCAGCCTCCATCATATCGAACAGGGCGTCATACAGGGGCCGCAGGTAGGGGTTAACTTTTTCAAACATGTCTCCGGGAAGGAATCCCAGTTTTTCGCCTGCTTCCACGGCTGGCCGCGCCAGTACAATCCTGCTTATCTGTTTCTTGAGAAAGGCGTTAACGGCCATAGCCATGGCGAGATACGTCTTTCCGGTTCCCGCGGGCCCGATGCCGATCACGATGTCGAAACTGCGCACTGCTTCTATATATAACCGCTGGGTTTCCGTCTTCGGTATGATGAACCGTTTTTTTGAGGAAACAGGAATATTATTGAGGAAGAGATCCCTTATGGATATATGCTCGTCGGCGGCGACGGACCGCAGGGCATAACGGATGTCTTCCGGATTAAGACTATAGCCTTCCGAGCTGATGGAACGGATATCCCTGATAATATTCTCAGCCTTCTGTACGAGAGAATCGTCTCCCTGAAGGAATATTTTATTGCCGCGCTGGGAAACAGTGATCCCGAGCGCATCCCCTATGATCCTGAAGATTTTCTCAAGCCTGCCGTAAAGGAGATCGGGTTCCTTCTCAGAGTCGAATTCGATTTCTACGGGTGACGTGGCGACCCCCCCTGCGCAGCGAAGGTGACGAATGTGCGCAGGCCTTCGGAATTCCTAAGCTTGATTGACAGCACCTCCGCTTCTTTCCTTGTTTTGTATTCCCCCACCATTACTTTATGCAACAGCTGATTGTTTTGAGTTTTTACAGGTGCGACAAATACCTTGTACCCCTTTTGGGTCATCCTGGTTTTCAGGGCATCCGCTTCGCTCTGGTTTTTAAAAGCCCCTATTTGAACAGTATACTTTCTCGCGATGGACGCCGGCTGCGCCTGCTGTGTTTCCCGCCCGGCAGTCAGGTCCTTTTTTTGAGGGGTATCCTGCAATGGCTTTATCACACGAGTCTTTTCCGTCCCGGCCGCACCCGCGGACATCTGAATGTCACTTTGCGCGCCGGAAAAGGACCGGCGTCCATCCGGCGGGGCGCCGCCGGCTTTTTGAACAGGGACGGGTTTCTGCGGCCCGGCCTCCTGCTGCAGGTGCATCTGCTGATCTTTTTGCGCCTGATCCGGCGGTATCGTCGCAAACAGTTGATCGGTCGTAATTTCCCCTGCCGTTTTCTCCTCAAAACCCGGCTGCGGTCCTTGAGCGGGACCGGAATTTAGAGAATGTGTTTCAGGAATGGGCCGGGCGTGCTTCCCGACAAAAAAACCAAGCAGAAAACCAAGTGAAGCCGTCACGACGAGCGAGGCGATGATCAGCCCTTTGCCGATGTAAAATACCGGGGAATGCCTTTTGAAATCAGCCCGTTTCATAAGATAAGCATAGCATCCCCATATGACAGAAATCTATACCCGTTTGCGATCGCATCGCTGTATGCTTTAAGGATTTTTTCCTTGCCCGCAAGTGCGCAAACCAGCATGAGCGGGGTGGAGCAGGGCAGGTGGAAGTTAGTGATGAGCGAATCTATCGCCTTGAAAACATATCCGGGGCAAATAAATACTGAGGTCGTTGCGGCGATGGTATGAAGCCCTCCGGTTCCACTTTTGTCCGGCAAGTCCCCTTTGTCTGCCGCGGGGCGGGATGGCATTTGCGGAAGGCCGGTGAACGCGCCGCTGAAGTATCCCTCCAGACAGCGCGTTGTTGTTGTGCCGACCGCGATAATACGCCTGCCGGCCGCCTTTGCTTCCATAACTTCGGAAATAACGGACGTCCCGATCTCGAAGCATTCTCCGTCCATGGAATGATCTTTCACCAGCTCCGCTCTAATCGGTCTGAACGTCCCGGCGCCAACGTGGAGGGTGATCTCCTTGATTTTTACCCCTTTCAACGCGATTGAATCAAGAAGCGGTTTGGTGAAATGAAGCCCCGCGGTCGGCGCTGCAATGGAACCTTCGCGCATTGCGTAAACCGTCTGGTAGCCATCTTTGTCGGACCGGTCGGGCGGCCTCCTGATATAGGGCGGCAGAGGCATATTGCCGTACTTCCAAATGAGACTTGAAAGATCGCCGGAGCACCGGAATGAAACAGATGTCCCTTCATGCACGTCCGCCTCAAGTTCATCCGAAATTGCGAGCGTTCCGGTGAATTTCCCCTTTGAAAGTATATCCCAGACTCCGCTGCCTCTTTCCTTCACCAGCAGAAATTCCATGGTCTTCCCGTCTTTTGTCGCGCCGGTCAGACGCGCGGGAAATACTTTCGTATTGTTGATGATGAGAATGTCGCCCTGACAGAGATATAAAGGAAGGTCAAAAAAATGCCTGTGCTCCAGGATGCCGTCACGGTGAAGAACGAGAAGTCTGGAGGCCGACCGGTCTTTCAGCGGTTTATCTGCAATCAGCGATTCAGGGAGGGCATAATCGAAATCAGCGGTTTTCATACAGCTGAAGGGTAGTGCCGGGGTAAAAAAAAGACAGGATATCCGTATATGATTTTCCCTCTCTCGCCATCCTCAGCATGCACCACTGGCAGAGGCCGACTCCGTGACCGTAGCCGCTGCCGGTAAAAAGGACCTGGCTGCCGTTGCGCGTGATCGCGAAGTTTGTGCTTGGAAGCCGGCTCCACCCGATTGCCTTCCTGAAATCAGGCGCATTTATCATGGTTTCTCCCGAGGCGGTCTTTATGAGAAGCTGTCTGACGCGGTTCGTGGATGTATATGACGCGATGCCGATATCCGAAACTTGCCCGAGCCCGAGAGCCCTCTGAATTTCGTCGAGCGGGATATTCCTTTCCCAGTTTGCATAGGGAGACAGATTGCAGGCCGATTCCCGGGATTTCAAATACGGGATTGGCTTGCTGAATACCTCTTCGGGATTTTCTGTTATGCCTCCGCATGTCGAGTGGTAAAAAGATTCAATAATATTGCCGTCGAATGTGAGTATCTCGCCGGCGGTAGCCAGAACGGCATATGCTACCTGCACATCAGGGGTTTTCCCTTTGTATGCCTGATTCAGCACGGATGATGCAAGGTGGTAAAGTGAATTGCCCTTCACTGCCTTCTGGTACAGCGCATATGTGCGTGATATGACCGCCTGCGCCTTCAGCGCCTCAATATCCCAGTCCGGAACGACTTCCGCCGCGACGACGCCTTTGATATACTCCTCAAGGGGCAGTTCATTGATTATGTATAGTCCGTTCTCGCCTTTCCATACATCGATATTTCCTTCATACCTTGACCCCATCACAAGCAGTTCGCCCTGCATTGAACCAAGCTTCTCCATTTTCTCGTTTCTCGACGGTATGTTCGGATAGACTTCATTGACAATGAGCACTTTAATGCTGCCTGCTGAAGATGCAAAAGCCGCCGAGGTCAGATGCAAGGAGAAGAACAAAAGCAAAGAAAAAATTGAGATAAGAAACGCCGGACCGGTTTTTTTATGCAGGCAGGCATTCATCATCGTTTTCCGAAGAGGAATAGAATGAAAGTTATTATCAGGCTTATGACGAGGCATGTCACAACGGGAAAATAAAAAGCATAATTCTTTTTCTGGATGAGTATGTCGCCGGGCAGCTTTCCGATCCATGGCAGCTTGCCGGACAGGAGCAATAATCCCCCGACAGCGGCCGCGATCGCTCCGAAAATAATAAGTAATTTCCCCGTATGCTGTATACCGTCAGCCATGTTATCAGTTTCCCAAATCCAGCGATAACTATCTCGAACGATT
>CAZKLK010000113.1:0-6081 GCA_964553535.1 uncultured Nitrospiraceae bacterium | reverse complement strand
CCCTGAACCACCTGATGATATCATCGTATGACGGCGGCGTGACGAGAAACACTTCGATGTCCGGCGGGAACTGAAGCTTTGCCCTGTCTTCATCTTTCATGAACAGCAGCCCCGCCTCAGATTCGGCGAGATTGCTGTCGATGACGCTCATGAAATGCTGAAGCCTCTTTTCCGAGAACTCCCTGTAGAACTCAAGAATCCTGGAAAACACTTCTTTCGTAAAAACAACCCGCAGGCAATTGCCCCAGTCTGTGTAGGGTCCGAATATGTCCTTGTCCTCGAGCGGGACGAGCTTGCTTCCTTCCCCCATCTTCTTTTTGACAATCCGAGCTGCCTGTTCATTGATTCTGCTTAGAACATCGAGCGCTTCATCTCCCTGCTGATAGATAATCTCACAGAATATTTTCTGCGCCTTCCCTGCCACCTCAATCTTTTCTATCTGCCGGAGCACCTCATCCCAGTATTTCGCGACAAGCTCCCGGTAGTCGCTTTCCGCGTCTTCGACAGGATACACACTCGCAACGCAGTAAAGCTTCCTTTTGCCGGAAAACGACTCCGCCTGCGGTCTCTCGATCTGTCCTAACTCAACCATGACGCTTACGGGATTACCTTATTTAACTTATACTCGACAATGCCTTCCGCCCCGGCCATCTTCAGCTTCGGGATCAGCTCGCGCACCAGCTTTTCATTGATCATGACTTCCAGGGCGAACCAGTTCGGATCAGACAGTGATGATATGGTAGGCGAGTGCATGGCGGACAGGAGGCTCATTACCCTTTTCAATGACCTGGAAGGGACGTTCATCTTGAGCCCGACTTTTTCCTCCGCGGCGAGAGCGCCCTTCAGAAGCATCACAATATTCTGCATCTTCTGCTTTTTCCATTTGTCACGCCACGACTTCGTGTTGGCAATAAACCGGGTGCTCGACTCAAGGATGGTATCGATAACCCTGAGGTTGTTCGCCCTGAGGGAAGTCCCTGTTTCCGTGAGCTCCACAATGGCGTCCGCAAGCTGCGGCGGTTTCACCTCTGTGGCGCCCCATGAGAAATCGATCCGGGCATTCACGCCCTTTGATTTTAAATATCTCTTCGTAAATCCGACGAGCTCCGTCGCGATCCTTTTCCCTTTGAGGTCCCTGACGGTCCTGATCTTGGAATCGTCCGGCACTGCAATAACCCATTTAACGGGCCTGAGCCCTTCTTTCGCGTAGATAAGCTCCGCGACTTCGTGCACTGACGCATTCTGTTCGAGTATCCAGTCTTTCCCGGTGAGACCGCAGTCCAGAATGCCGGATTCAACGTACCCGGCCATTTCCTGCGCCCTGATCAGCATGGCCTCTATTTCGGTGTCGTCAAAAGACGGGTAGTAGGAGCGGCTTGATACTGAAATATGATACCCCGCCTTCCTGAATAGTTTCATCGTCGATTCCTGAAGACTTCCCTTCGGAATGCCCAGCTTCAAAACTTTCCTCATGATTTTATCCTTCCCTGTCATAATAATCCGTGTGCTATAATGGTCTAATACTTTATCATATCAATATTCCTGTGACAACCCGAGCTTACGGAAATTCAAGCCTTTTGTAGCCTCCCGATGGATTTCACCGCAATACACGACATCATTCAGCGCGGCTTCAAGGAAGGTCATGTCGGCGGCCTTATTGGTTCATCAGCCGCGCTCCTGTTTGCGCTGTATGACAAGCCCTTTTTTGTGGTCGAGCTCACGGAAGAACTCGCACAGGAGATATCCGGGGATATTAATTTCTTCAGAGGCGCACTGAAAAAAGACCCTGTGATCTTTCTCCCTGAACCTGACGGCCCCGCGCGCTCCGGGGACAGGGCGCGGATTGTCGCTTCTTTTATCCCCGGCGGGTCGCTGGTCACATCATTCAAAAACCTCGGCCGGCTTATCTGGTCCGGCAACGATATCCGGAGGGCCTCTTTTCATATAGCCAGAGGGACAGAGATAGCCAGGACTGACATCGACGAGAGGCTGCGGGAGACGGGTTACCGTTATGTTTCAATCGTTACCGAGAAAGGAGAATACAGCAGGCGCGAATGGCTGCTTGATATCTTTCCCTCGACAGCGGAGATGCCGGTGAGGATCGAATTTTTCGGAGACGAAATAGAAAGCATGAAGACTTTTGAAGTCGGCACCCAGAGATCGGAGGCGGACGTCACGGAACTAAGCATTTTCCCGGCTGAGGAGCCGTTATCAGGCATCGGCCTGATTGAGTTCATGAATGGAGCAAGCCATTTTTTTTCCGATTCGATCCGGGAGCGTGACGGCCTTCCCGGTGGAGCAATCTTTTTTTCCCGGTATGCGGCGGGAGGGGTTGGATACGAGGCCGGCATTCCGCCATTAAAGGGGCTTGGCATCTTGCCGGAAGAGAGGAAAAGCATCAACGACCTCTCGCGGAGCATCAAACTTTTACAGAAAGAGAACAGAATCATCCTCGTTTCTGCATCAAAAAGCCAGGCAGAAAGACTGCGGGAAATAGTGCTGGATGACGGAATTATTGCACCGGTCATCGGCCAGAAGGACATTTTTTCATATGAGGGGGCTGTTTCCATAACAACCGGTTGTCTTTCATGCGGGCTCCGTCTCCCCGGATTAATCATACTTACTGAAAAAGAACTCTTTGGAGGCAGGCCGTCATACCGGCCCTTAAAGAAATCAAAGGTATCACAACTCCTGACGTCTCTTGACGATCTTCTGATGGGAAGTTTTGTCGTCCATAAAGATCACGGCATCGGAATATTCCGGGGTCTTGTCAATCAAAATGTCGGGGGCATGCGGGAAGACCTCATGGTCATCGAATACGACGGCGGCAGGCTGTATCTCCCCCTGCAGGGCATTTCAAAAATCACAAAATACCACTCCGGGGAGGGTTTTTCACCGAAGATCGACAGGCTCGGAGGCAAGACATGGCAGAAGACAAAAGAAAAAGTGCAGTTAAAAATCAGAGAGCTCGCGGAAAAACTGATCGCGCTTTACGCCCGGCGGGCGGTTCACAGGGGATTTGCATTCAGCCCCGACACGGAACTCCACAGGGAGTTCGGAGGTTTCTTTCCTTATGAGGAGACCGTTGATCAGATAAAGGCCGCGGAGGATATCAGGCGGGACATGGAATCGGAAAAGCCTATGGACCGGCTCCTCTGTGGCGATGTCGGATACGGGAAAACGGAGGTGGCCATTAAAGCCGCTTTCAAGGCAGCTTACGACGGATTTCAGGTTGCTGTCCTTGTGCCTACCACCATCCTCTGCGAACAGCATTTCCGGAATTTCGCGGCGCGGTTTTCGGCCTTTCCAATCCGGATTGACTACCTGAGCCGCTTTAAAACCGGAAAGCATCAGGCGGAGACCCTGAAGGCTCTTGCTCAGGGTGATGTCGACATCATCATAGGCACCCACAGCCTGCTCGGGAAGGGAGTAATATTTCACAAACTTGGCCTTCTCATTATCGATGAAGAGCACAGATTCGGCGTCAGACAGAAGGAAAAGCTCAAGGAGCTGAAAACAGGAGTCGACATCCTGACCCTCACGGCTACTCCGATACCAAGAACGCTCTCCATGGCCTTGTCCGATATACGGGACATGAGTCTTATCGAGACGCCTCCTGAGGAGAGGCTTGCCGTAAAAAGCATCGTTTCCAGGTTCGACAGGGGCTTAATTAAAGAAGCTGTTATGAGAGAGCGGGAAAGGAGCGGCCAGGTATTTTTCGTGCATAACAGGATAAAGGATATCCACAAGTTAGCAGGGTTTTTAAGGGAAATTGCGCCTTCGCTTCGGATTCAGGTCGCGCACGGGCAAATGGATGAAAAGGAGCTTGAAAAAGTTATGCTCGATTTTTACCGCCAGAATACTGATGTGCTTGTTTCAACCGCCATTATCGGGTCCGGCCTTGATATACCCACTGCAAATACGATTATTATCAACCGCGCGGACATGATGGGGCTCGCCGACCTTTATCAGCTCAAAGGCCGCGTGGGAAGGTCGAACGTCCGGGCTTTCGCTTATTTTCTCATCCCCGGAGAAGACTTCATTACTGAAGAGGCGCGGATGAGGTTGCAGGCCATACAGGAAATGAGTTACCTTGGGGCGGGGTTCAGGCTTGCGCTGAAGGACCTTGAGATCAGGGGCGCCGGCAATCTCCTTGGAGCCGAACAATCCGGTCACATCCACGCTGTCGGGTTTGACCTCTACATGGAAATGCTGGAGAAAGCGGTCGCGGAAATTAAGGGCGTCAAAATCGAAGAGGAATTCGAGCCATCGGTTCAGTTGAAAATCGCCGCTTTTATCCCCGAGACGTATATCGACGACATAACGGTGCGGCTTAGTCTCTACCGGAAGATTGCCGCCGCGAAAACACATGAGGCGGTGGATGCCGTGGCCGCGGAAATGAAAGACCGTTTTGGAGGCATTCCGGTCGAGGTTTCGCATCTCATGGATATCATGAGACTGAAAATCTTCTCGCGGGAGCTCTTCATAACCAGAATCCGGGACAGAAACGGATGGACGCGGGTCGAGTTTTCGCCTGAGACAAAGCTGGAACCGGGCGCCATTCTTGCGCTCGGGAAGGGGAAGGATCTGAAAATACGGTTCTTTCCCGATGGATTTGAAATGAACCTGAGCGGACTGCCCTGGTCTGAGTTATATAAGAAAATAACCGCGACGTTGCGCACGTTGAAGAACTCTCTTGCTTTACTTGTTCCATGATTTCTGATACCGTTAAATAATCACTGATAATCGGGAGAACTGAGAATGTTGAAAACATTGCCTGTTTTATTTGCCGTTGTTCTCGCTGTTTCATGTGCCGGGGTATCTGAAAAAAATGCCATGACGTCACAGTATCATTACCAGCTCGGCATTTCGTATCTGAACGACAACAATATACAGCCGGCCTTCACTGAACTGCAGAAAGCCCTGGAGCTTAATCCCCAGGACAAGGAAGTCCATAACGCCCTCGGCGTCATCTACCTCACAAAGCTCGATGATTACAACAAGGCCGTCGAACATTTCAATAGGGCGCTTGCGATTGACAAGGCATTCTCGGAAGCTGCTACAAATCTGGGGATTTCTTATGCCGCGCTGAAGAATTATGAAAAGGCTGTCGAATCATACAGAATGGCCCTGTCAAATCCCCAGTATAAGAACGCCCATATGGCGTTTAATAATCTCGGCATGGTATATTACAGACTTTCGAAGTTCGATGATTCCCTCTCGGCATTCAAGGATGCGATCAGGAGATTCCCGGATTTTCAGGCGCCATATTACGGGCTAGCCCTCAGTTACAATGCGAAGGGCCGGTACGACGATGCCGCTTCAGCCATGAAGCGGGCCATCGAGCTTGACCCGGCGTATAAAGGGAATATGGAGAAGGCGGTCATTGATCTCAGGAATCAGAAGTTCAGGGCAACAGACGAGCAGGAACAGGATATCTCTGACTATTTAGAGATCATGCAGTATTAGAGTCCGCAATTCGGGGCGTAGCGCAGCTTGGTTTAGCGCACCTGCCTTGGGCGCAGGGGGTCGGAGGTTCAAATCCTCTCGCCCCGACCAGTTATGTTCAAAATCTCTTTTCTAATTTCTTCCACGACACGGTGGACGTCACCCATGCATCATTTGCCGGAGGGGTTCTTAACATGGCATTGACAGCCCCCCTTCTTCTTTTCCTCCTTTATGCGGACCAAAATAAGTGATTGCCCCTTGTGGGCGACAACATCATTCCGGATGTCTTCTTTTGTATAATTGAAGCAATAACAGACCATGTCGCCCATTTTTATTTCTTCCAGTCCTGAAGATCCCGGAATATTAATCGTCTCAAAATAGTATTTACGAACCGATGTCCTTTATTCGCCATGCCCGGGGGCTCCCCGCCTACCGCCTATCACCCGCGGGAAGCAGGCTTGGCAGGATGTCCGGGGTCCGGATTCCCGCTAAAAAAATGCGGGGATGACGACAATGAATAATGGACCATTGTGATCCCCTCAATACTACTTCATATCTCCGGATATCATGGCGTCTTTAATCTTACCCCAGATCCGGCGATAAATGTTGTCATCGCGGTTCCTTCGCCATCCG
>CAZKLK010000112.1:0-6099 GCA_964553535.1 uncultured Nitrospiraceae bacterium | reverse complement strand
AAAATTATTCTCCCCCTGCTGATGGAAGAGGGTTCGGGTTAATCCCCGCCCGTCTGGGGAGGGGATATGCTGTATGTCCCGTCACCGCGCGAATAAGTTCGGGAAAGATGACTTCCTGACTGCTACGACAAAGCCGACTTTAATCTTTGCACGAGAACGGGGATATCCTGTTCCCTGATAGTCCTTGCATCCAGCACGAGGGAATCCTCCCTAATCCGCGCAATAACCGGCGGTGTGCCTTTCCGGAGTTTTTCTTCGAGTTCGTTAATAGACATGATATCAGTCCTGACCGTTGTGACGAATGTGGGCAGATCCCTTTCCGGCAAAGCCCCGCCGCCGGCTCTTGAAGAATCTGCCATAACCCGGATATCCGCGTTGGTTATCTCCTTCTTTAGTCTTCTCGCTATGGAATTTGCGCGAACCCTTATCTCCCCGGGACTCTGAAGGAGCATCCTCAGGGTTGGAACAGAGGAGACCGCTCTTTCTTCATCAAGATACTCCATTAATGTGGCTTCGAACCCGGCCAGGGTCAGCTTGTCGATCCTCACAGCCCTAGTTATCGGGTTTTTCTGAATTTTTTCGATATGTTCCTTATTCCCGACAATTACGCCCCCCTGGGGACCGCCGAGGAGCTTGTCGCCGCTGAATGTGGTTATATCGACGCCGGTTTTGACGATTGCCTGCACGGCAGGTTCATCGGCGAGGCCGTAAGGTCTTAAATCGATCAGACAACCGCTGCCAAGATCAAACATCACAGGGATTTTACGCCTTCTTCCGAGTGAAACAAGCTCTTCAATGGAAACTTCATCGGTGAATCCCACGACCCGGAAATTTGATCTGTGGATTTTCATAATCATTGCCGTGTGCTCTGTAATTGCATTTTCGTAGTCATACAGATGGGTCTTGTTTGTCGTTCCGACTTCCCGGAGGATAGCCCCGCTCGCCGCCATGACGTCGGGCATCCGGAAGGAGCCCCCGATCTCGACCAATTCACCCCGCGAGACAATGACTTCTTTCCCGTTTGCGAGCGTGTTGAGACACAGAAGCACCGCAGCCGCATTGTTGTTCACGACGAGCGCATCTTCAGCGCCGGTGATCTCACGGAGAATTTTTTTTATGTGCACATACCGCTTTCCCCTTTTCCCTTGTTCGATATCGTATTCAAGGTTGGAATAACTCTCCGATACCATTCTGATGTTGGCAATGGCCCTGACAGAGAGGGTGGAACGGCCAAGGTTTGTGTGAATAACGACTCCGGTTGCGTTGATGAGCGGCCTAAGGCTTAGTTCAGAAAGGGATGCAATGATGCGCTCGATTTCATCGGTGAGGATTTCCTCGGAGAACCCGTCAGACCGGCCCGAGAGTATCTCCCTTCTCTTCTGATCAATCCCCTCACGTATGCCCTGCACGACGAACCTCCTCGGGTAGTCGCCCAATAGTTTTGTGCCGGCGGCGCTCTTCAGTATTTCATCTACGGAAGGGAGTATTGAAAGGAGCTTTTGTTTCTCACTCATGTAATTTTCTACCATAGAACATTAAGAAGGTCAATGGATTTTCTCAAGATGCAAATCCGGCAATATGCTAAAATACCATAGTATGTTCCATGCCATCCACGAAGAGTGCGGGATATTCGGGATATACGGTCATCCTGAAGCGTCGAACCTGACCTATCTCGGGCTGTATGCGCTGCAGCACAGGGGGCAGGAAGGCGCCGGCATCTGTTCTTCCGACGGCAGGCAGCTCTTTCTGGAGAAATCGATGGGACTCGTCGCGGATATTTTCAGCGAAAAACGCCTGAGGAGGCTCCCCGGCCATTTGGCGATAGGCCATAACAGATATTCGACAGCCGGCAGCAGCGTGCTGAAAAACGTCCAGCCAATAGTGGCGAACTTTTCCCTTGGAACCCTTGCCATCGCCCATAACGGCAACCTGGTCAGTTCGACAGACCTCCGGACTTCGCTTGAGGAGGAAGGAGCGATTTTTCAGTCATCTTCGGACAGTGAAGTAATTGTTCATCTCATCGCGCATTCAAAGGGAAACGACTTTAGCGAGCGGGTTGCTCACGCAATTTCACAGATAAACGGCTCCTTCAGCATTCTAATCCTCCGGGAAAAAGAACTAATCGCGATCCGTGACCCTTTCGGCGTCAGGCCGCTCAGCCTCGGAATAAAGGACGGCGCGTACGTAATTGCCTCAGAAACGTGCGCTTTTGATTTGATAGGCGCGACTTACATCCGGGACATTGAACCCGGTGAGATTCTCATCATCAACGAACACGGACCGGAGTCCATTAAGGTATTCAATAGTCAGAGAAAAGCATTCTGCATATTTGAATTCATTTATTTTTCGCGGCCGGACAGCAATATCTTCGGCGGACTGAATGTCAATGATATGAGGAAGGAGTTCGGGAGACAGCTTGCCCGTGAGTCGGTGACGGATGCCGACCTCGTCATCCCGGTGCCCGACTCCGGTGTTCCGGCAGCTATAGGTTTTTCCGAGGAAAGCGGCGTCCACTTTGATTTCGGACTCATCAGAAACCATTATGTCGGCAGGACTTTCATCGAACCGAAACACAGCATCCGCCACTTCGGCGTGAAGATCAAATTGAATCCTGTGAGGAAGCTTCTTGAAGGCAAACGACTTATCGTGATTGATGACTCGATCGTGCGGGGGACGACAAGCAAAAAAATTGTTAAGATGCTGCGGGAAGGCGGCGGCGCAAAAGAGGTGCATTTAAAAATAAGTTCGCCTCCCACGATCGGCCCCTGCTTTTACGGAATAGATACCCCGACACGGAGCGAACTCATCGCCTCCTCCCACCTCCTCGAGGAGATCAGGAAATATGTGACGGCGGATTCTCTGTCATACCTCAGCATCGAGGGGCTCAAGAAGATCGTGCCGAATTCCCATAATTATTGCACGGCCTGTTTTGATTGCAATTATCCGATCAGCTTCCCGGGTGAACGCCTGAAACAAATGGAATTTCTTTTCAGATAAATACTCGTCAGACAGTGATACCAGCTGCCCTGCGAGACATTTACCGGATTAACCTTGGCGTAAAAAAATACGAACGGGTCCTTTTATTTAACGACCGGATTGCGGAGGGCGAGGAGCCTTCGGAATGCGACAGAGAGCGAAGAATTAGACTCAGGTGCCTCGCCCTGCTTGCCGCGGAAATCGGGAAGAAGTTCTGCGCGTCTTTAATATATTTTGAGTACCCCTCCACCGGAGCTCATGGCGCCGAGCCTCCCCGGGAACTCTGGGAGCTCGCTTTCGGGGTGCGGGCGGTTAAAGCATTGAGGAAAGAACGTCTCCTGCGCCTTTTGCTCCGGAAGAAAGCCCGGGAGAGTGATATTGCAAAGGCGGAAGACATCGTAAGGAGATACAGAGCGCAGGCGGTGCACTGCGCAATTGCTATCGCAAATTATTCAACAAGCCATACCCGTTTCAGGGATTTGCTGACGAGAATATGCGGCTGCAGGTATGCCAGCATGCCGTTGTTCGACGTGTCGATGCTCGAAGGCTCCATGAATGTTGACTGGAAAGAGCTTGCTAAAACGACGCGGGAATTGGCAAAGGCGATGAAAACGGCAGAATCTGTTAAATTGAGAGCGGCAAACGGCTCTTTTCTGAATTTTTCAACAAAGGGCAGAAAAGTTTTTTCAGACACGGGCATTCTTTCAAAAAAAGGGGCCTTCGGAAATTTGCCCGCTGGAGAGGTTTTTCTCGCGCCGGTCGAAGGGTCGGCGCGGGGCCGCTTGATCCTCGAATGGGGGCCTACGAGACAGTTGTCTTCGCCGGTTGTTCTCACAGTTCGGAACGGGCATGTCACTGATGTTTCGGGCGATGATGAATATGCTCTCAGCCTTCGGGCAAAGCTCTCTGAAAGAAAAGAGAACGGCAATATCGCCGAGCTTGGAATTGGAACGAACAGGGCGGCCCGAAGGCCCGATAATATTCTTGAATCGGAAAAGATTTACGGGACGATTCATATTGCGCTGGGTGACAACAGTTCATTCGGCGGGAAGGTGCAAACGCCGTTCCATCAGGACTTTGTTTTTTTCCGGCCGACTGTGACGTTGATTTGCAAGGGCGGCGGCAAAAAGGATATTTTAAGGGCCGGGAGGTTTGTTTATTGAAGGTTAATATATGCGTTATGTAATCCTTGGCACGGCAGGGCACATAGATCACGGCAAAAGCTCGCTTGTTAAGGCGCTGACGGGTATAGACCCGGACAGGCTGAAAGAAGAGAAGGAGCGGGGAATTACTATAGACCTCGGCTTCGCGGATTTGACATATCCGGACGGCCTGACGGTCGGGATTGTTGACGTCCCCGGGCATGAAAGGCTTGTAAAGAACATGCTTGCCGGAGCCGGCGGCATCGATATCGTGCTTCTGGTCATAGCCGCGGACGAAGGGATCATGCCGCAGAGCCGCGAGCATCTCCATATCTGCAACCTTTTGAAGATCAAGTCCGGACTGATCGCGCTCACAAAGGCGGACCTTGTTGAAACTGACTGGCTCGAACTGGTTGCGGATGAGGTGAGGAATTTCGTGAAGGGGACCTTTCTTGACGGAGCTGCCATTGTGCCGTTTTCGTCAAAAACAATGTTCAACATGGACGCCCTCAAAGATAAGATACGGGAAATTGCGTTGAAGGTTGAGCCAAAGCCGGTAAAGGGCCTGTTCAGACTTCCTATCGACAGGGTTTTTACCCTGAAGGGGTTCGGGACGGTAGTTACCGGGACTGCCGTGTCCGGAAGCATTTCTGTCGATCAGGATGTTGACATACTGCCGAGCACGATACGCAGCAAGGTCCGCGGACTGCATAGCCACGGGAAATCCATTCAGACGGCGTACGCAGGTCAGAGGGTCGCGATCAATCTTCAGGGCGTTGATAAAGAATCCATTAAAAGAGGGGACGCGGTTGTTATACCCGGCCGGATTTCTCCAACAAGGAAGGTGGACGCAAAGGTTGAATTGCTCGCTGACGCCCCGGTCCTTAAAAGCAAGAGTCTTGTTCATTTCCATCTGGGGACATCCGAGACGATCGCACGGGTTATCCTCATCGGACAAAATGAACTGAAGGCCGGTGAATCCTGTTATTGTCAGTTCAGGCTCCATGAGCCCGTCATTGCTATGTCAGGTGATCGGTATATTATCAGGAGATTCTCTCCCGTTGAGACGGTTGGAGGCGGTGAAGTCCTCGATCCGCTTTCATTCAGAAGAAGCTCTAAGGAAGGACTTGAGGATCTGAAGACTTTTGAAACGGGGGAATTATCCGAAAAAATCGCCGTGAAAGTTAAAAGGTCCGGCATCCACGGCGTCGGTGTATTGCTTATTGAAGGATGGATCAAGGCTGAGATTCCTTCAATCCGGGACGCCATAAAAGAATTGCGGGGAAAGGGCATCCTCATGCAGTTTGAAGATATCCTGGTTCATAAGGGCGCACATGATGCTTTAAAAGAAACAATTAAAAAGGTCATGGATGATTTTCATAAAAAAAATCCGCTCAAACCAGGCATGCTGAAGGAGGAGCTCCGCGCCCGCACCACCGTGGAACCGCGGCTTTTCAGCAACCTGCTCACTTCGGTAAAAGAGATTGCGGTTGACAAGGAATTTGTCCGGCTGTCTTCTTTTAAGGCCTCCCTGTCGCAGGTCGATGAGACAGTCAAGACGAGCATTCTGGGGCTCCTTGAAAAAAGCGGGTTTCAGCCTCCCCTCAAGGAAGACCTGTCGCAGGCGCTTAAGCTCGACATGAAACGCCTTTCTGATATCCTGAACCTTCTTGCGAAAGAAGGAAGTCTCGTGAGGATCAGCGATACGATGTATATCCCGACGACGGTTTTTCAGGATATGATTCAAAAGCTGAAGAATTTCTTCAGGAACAAGCCCGAGATGACAGTTGCGGAATTCCGGGACGTCCTCGGCACTTCCCGGAAGTATGCCCTCCCGCTCCTCGAATACCTCGACTCGCACAAAATTACCCTCAGGGTAGGCGATATCAGGAAACTGCTGCTAAAGCAATAACCCAAATCCGGCGATTAAGAATTGTCATTGCGAGTGCAGCGAAGCAATCTCGTCGTATGAAAGGAGATT
>CAZKLK010000111.1:0-6141 GCA_964553535.1 uncultured Nitrospiraceae bacterium | reverse complement strand
CTGGATTCCGGCGTTCGCCGGAATGACGGTCCACACTAATCCCAGAAAAACCGTAAAAGTTGGCAGAGTCAGTTTCTCCTCACTTCATCCGGCGCCTCATCTGATTGCCGTGTTTTTGTTTATACATCATTTTATCGGCCATTGACAAAAGTTCATCCATCGAGCATGGATGAGCGGGATCGTACCTGGCAACGCCGACGCTGACCGACAGGGGATAAGCAAAGGATCCCTCTTTGCTGCGGGTTTCAAGGCTGCTCTTGAATCGTTCAACGGTTTTTTTGACGTTATCGCCGCCGATTCCGATTGGGATTACCACAAATTCGTCCCCGCCGACACGGGAAATAATATCCGAATCCCTGAAGCTTTTTCTGAGGACGTCCGCCACTTCTTTGAGCGTCCTGTCGCCTTCCTGATGTCCCCATGTATCATTGATCTCTTTCAGGTTATCCACGTCGGCATACAGCATGTATGTAACCTGTTTTTGTCTCCTGGCCAATCGCAGTATCTGCTCCCCCAGTGTGATAAGCCCGCGTCTGTTATAGATGCCGGTGAGTTCATCGGACAGCGACAACGCGCGGAGATTTTCCTCCATTTTCTTCAGTCTGCTGATGTCCTGCGAAATAACTGTGACGGCCGTTATCTTTCCCCGGGACCTCAGAGGACTCCATGTCTGAAGAAGATATACTCCGTCCCTGACGCTTTTATATTCCCGGTGGATTGACTTGCCCGTGCGAAATACAGCGTCGGCGCATTCCTTGAACCGGCCTGTTTCCTCGGGGGAATGGTAGTCGCTGTAGGATTTTCCGATATATTCATCATCGGCGATGCCTATTCGCCTTATGTGATGCTTATTCATGAAAAGGTACCGGTAGTTTCTGTCAATCAGGTAAATGGAATCATCAGTGGATTCGACGAGGGAACGGTATTTTTCCTCCGACTCGCGGAGAGCCTCCTCCGCCTGCCTTCTTTCCGTCTCCTGTTGTTCAAGCCCGGCGTTCCGACTCCTCAAAACTGCTATCTCATCGATAAGCTGTTTTTTTGTCTTATAAGAATCTTTCATACTGTCCTCCCGCTGAATTCCCTGTTAACCAAGCATTTGTCCATATTTCACAAAAGAGACGCCAAGTGCTCATATAGAGACGGCTGATTGGCGCTGCTGATTTCCTCCGAAAATTCTATCCCAATATAATGCATGTTCCCCATATTTCTGGTATAGACAATACGGCCTCTAACGGCGGAATTCTTTATGGCGCCGTCGCGCGCAATGAAACTGATCGTGAGCGAGACATCGCGGTTTTCATGCGCAGGAATATCCAGATACAGCCCGATTCCGGAGAGCGACACGTCGCTTATAAGGGCATGAAAAGCGCGGCTGTTTTTCTGAGCCCCACCTTCATACGCAAACTCTGCCGATCCTGTGAGAGGAAAACGCTTATGCCTTCGCTGTTGCATCATGAATGCCCTGATTCAGAAATATTTCGACTTCCTGTGCCGGAAGAGGTTTGCTGAAGTAATATCCCTGCCCAAGATCACACCTCAGGAGACGCAAAATCCTCCACTGCTCCTCTGTTTCTATGCCCTCGGCGATAGTCCTCAGATTAAGGGCATGTGCCATGCTGATAATCGCCGAGACGATTGAAGCGCTATCGGAATCAGCCGCTAAGTCCTTAATAAAGTTCATGTCGATTTTCAGATTGTCGACAGGGAAACTCTTTAGATGAGCCAGCGATGAGTACCCGGTCCCGAAGTCGTCGATAGAGATCGAAATCCCCATTTCCCTGAGGGCCGCGAGAACCGAATAGGCAAAATCCTTGTCCTGCACAAAAGCGCTCTCCGTTATTTCGAGCGTGAGAAGCCTTGGGGAGACGCCGGCCTCCTGGATTATCCGGCTGATCATTTGCAGCAGGTTTTTTTGTTTGAATTGTATTAACGAGAGGTTTACCGAGACAGGGACGGCAAGACGACCGCTGTTCTGCCACTCCTTAGCCTGCCGGGCAGCCGTTCTGAGAATCCATTCCCCGACCTCTATGATCATACGCGTCTCTTCGAGAACCGGGATGAATACCCCCGGTGATATCAACCCTGAATCCGGCTTTTGCCAACGTATGAGAGCTTCTGCGCCGGCTATCTTTTTTGTGTTGATATCCCAGTAGGGCTGGTAGTGCAGAATAAACTCTTCATTGCTAATTGCCTGATAAAGATCTCTTTCCATCATCAAAAACTCGGACGCCTTTTTATCCATTTCTTCAGTATAAAACTGGTAGTTTTTCCTTCCCTGGTCCTTTGCTTTTTCAAAAGCGAGATTCGCGTTTTTAAGAAGGGATTCAGCATCCCTGCCGTCTGCGGGATAAATTGCTATGCCTGCGCAAAGAGTCAGCAGTATCTCTTTGCCGCCGTAGAGAACCGGCCGGGAAACCATGTTCATTATTTTTTCTGTGATAAGGATAGTATCGGCGGGTTCGGCGACCTCGATGAGGAGAACGCCGAAATCGTCACTGGCGAAACGCGACACGGTATCCCCGTCGCGGACAATTGAGAGAAGCCGTCGCGCAATCTCCTTCAGCACGGCGTCTCCGGCGTCAAACCCGAAAGTGTCATTGATGGCCTTGAATCTGTCGATATCAAGTGTTAACAGGGCAATATTCTTTCCGGTATATTCCGATCTGGCTATTGCCTGTTTGAGCCGGTCTATAAAAAGATTCCTGTTTGAAAGACCCGTCAGAGCGTCATAATATGCAAGATGTTGCGCCTTCTCTTCCGCCTTCTTGCGGACGATGATTCCCGCCAGAGCGTCGGCAACGGATTTGAGGAAATCTTCCTCGTGCCGCGTGCCGATGTGGCCGTCTCCAAGGTAGAGATTGATTACGCCAAGCGTCTTTCCGCCGGATGTTATGGGAACGGCATACTGGGTGTGTGGAGGGAGGGCCCCGCGACATATTGCGCGCCCGTCGTCCGCCACGGTGACGAATTCAATATTTTGGCTCATCGCTGCCCGTCCGCAAACACACTCTCCCAAAGGTATCCGTGCGCAGTGTCGTTTAACCGGTTCAGGAATGGAGGCGTAAGCTTTCATCGTCAGGGTATCGGAGTCGTCGTCAACAATATATATGCTGCCGACCGACTGCATGGGAATCCACGGCACTGCAAATATCATGTTGAGCGATTTCCTCAGGATTTCTTCCAGTGATATATCGCCCAATGATTCGTTGAGTATCATGTTGATTGTCGCCTCGGAAAAGTAAGCATCATGAAGCCTTTCCTCCGATGCCTTCAGAGCCATCTCGGCCAGCTTGCGCTCGGTGATGTCCGTTGAAGTGCAGAGAATTCTCTCTGTTCCGTCGAGGGTTATTATGCTCAACCTTACGTGTTCCCAGAATACTTCGCCCGTCGCTTTATGGTTCATCCATTCAAAGCGCTGGGGCCCTTCGCTGACAGTCTTGTTGATCCATTGCAAAGCCTCCCGGAGAGAATACGGCGATTCCCCGCCGAAATTCATTTGCTTTAACTCGTCAAGTGACGTAAGGCCATATTTCTCGATAGCTCTTCTGTTCGCGTCGATAACTTCTCCGCTGACTTTGTCGCGAATTGTAATAGAAATATTTGACTCTTCGAAAAGCTTTCTGAACCGTTCCGAGCTTTCCCGGAGTTCGGCCGTTTGCTGCCGTACCTTCAGATCAAGAGTTAGCCTTCGGCTGTTGAGGAATCCTACGAAAACGGCTAAAACAGCACTGAGCAATGATCCGGCAAATGCGGTCGTCCATCCTGAACGCATCGCATATATGGAGGCGAAGTCCGGATCCGCCCGGACTGCTACGGCATAGGTTCTGCCATAGGCAAAGACAGGCGCAATAACGGCAGAACCTTTTTTAATGTAGCTTTTCATTTCGGTCTCAATTTCATCTGTGCGCGGCGGCTGTCCATGCAATGAGGATCCAAGAAGAATAGATTGCCCGCCCGCCGTAACTTGATGCAAACTCAAAGATGTAATAAACCGGGCGTCTGCTTTTTCAATGCTTATTTGCGGGATCAGGCGCCCCGCATTTATTGCGGCGGAAACAACGCCTCTTTTCCTGCCTGCCGAATCGAATACAGGTTGGTATACGAATATTATATGCTGCGGCTGCGCATTGCGCATTACCTTTACAGGCGGGGCCGCCTCAACAAGTCCTGTAAGCAGAGCTTTTTCTATTGCGGCGCGCTGGCTTGCATCGGATCCGATATTGAAACCAAGGAGATTTTCATTGCCTTTCAAAGGCTCCGCGTAGAAAACGGGGTAGTAAATATTTCTGTTCGGAGCAGCGATGCGCTTCCCGTTTGCGTCTTTTTCCCAGATTACAAACTCTGACAGGCCGTTTCTTCGCGCCTCTTCTTCAATGCGCAGGCGGTCGTTTGAAGCAATTGCCGGAATCCATTGCCATGCATCCACCGTCGCTTCTTTGTCTTGTTGTGCCAGGAAGGCACGGAATTCCTTTTTCGTAACATGCTCGCTTCCCTCAAAAAAACCGGCCAATCCGACAAGTTGATGGCCGTGAATATCGCGCATAGCGTCCGCCACAACGGAAGTTTTTGCTGTTGCAATGCTTTTAAAAAATTGCTGTTTGTTGCGGCTCTCGGAATCGGCGAATTCATACGCAATAGTGCATGTTAGTGCGAGGCCGGCTGCCGCAGTGAGCAGCGCCTCAATCTGGCGATGCCTCCATGTATTCCCGCGCTGACCCGAGCGCATCTTCCGCGAAAGCGTCGCAGCGGCGGCTAATACGACCAGAACCATTATCAGGGTTAATATAATCCGGATAGACATTTCGTTCATGACTTTGGACTGCCATTTTCCGGCGTCCATGTCCATGCCCAGTACAGCGAGAATTTTACCGGTATAAGGGTCGTACAATGGCACAAGGGCGCTTACCCATGTGCCCCATCTGTCTTCGACCGGACCATCCGTCTCAGCGCGGGAAGTCGTAAAAACGCGGCGTGTAATATCGGATGCCTCTTCATATATCTGTCCTGCGGGCGATTCATCCTCGGAACCGGCCGGTACCGAGTCGACAAAGAAAAATATTTTGCCATCCGGCCGCTGTCCCATGAGGTAGAGAAAGCGGCAATCGGGGATGGCCGCGCATGTGGCGGCAAGCTGGCTCTTGATCCGCGGGTATACAGGCAAATCAATATCCGCTTTTGTGCCGCTTAACGCAGCTATATGCTTAAGCTTAATCGCATCGGCGACAAGGGTAGTCTGTTGCAGCAAATCCATACGCATATTCCGGTCAGTGTTGATGGCCGTTTGCCGGACGTAAAGCGCTCCGGCAATTAAAACAAATGTGATTATGAGAGCAATCGAGACTGTAGATACTAATCTTCCGCCCCTTGGAATATTATTCATGCCGCATGACCTTAAAGGTTTTGCCTGAAATGCGATTCAGCGATATTCATGGTTATTATAAAGCAAGTATCATGCCGCATTATGCCATGTCGATGCGCAAGCTGTCGGATGAATCACCCCGCAGCAGAGATGCGAGGCATCAAATATCTCCGCTCCCTCGAGGGGAGGGCGATGGTCTCGCCATTTATGCCGCCCGGAGAAAAGCGAATGGTCCGGACGACAGAGCAGGCAGGGAAAAAGTCAGGAAAAGAGTGTGCGGATGGAATGCGGAAGTGATTGTCCTCCCCCGGCAGGAAAAACTACGACGGGGACAATCTGATTATAATCTCGGAGAGCTCCCAATGTCATTGGTGCCGAAGGCGGGACTCGAACCCGCACAGAGCGGACTCCGAGGGATTTTAAGTCCCTTGCGTCTACCAGTTCCGCCACTTCGGCACGCTTGATTTTAAAGGATTGTCTGATTTTCGGTCAACCGCACCGTATATAAACTGCAACGGAACTGCAGCAGTCGTCGGGCACCTCAGTGCGGGAGCTACGAAAAAAACTCGTAAAACATTGCATTATGGCGCCTGTCTTACCGGACAATTTTGCAATGCAACTGCATAATATCTGCATGTGGATAAGCAGAGATGCCGAAGACCTCATACGGCAACCTGGGAAACAGTTTCCGGTTGTGTTTATTGCCGGCGCGCGTGCGTTGATAAAGAAATAAGGCCTCTTCTGGGAACCTTGTGGATAGGAATTGTTCATTCTTTTATTTT
>CAZKLK010000110.1:0-6193 GCA_964553535.1 uncultured Nitrospiraceae bacterium | reverse complement strand
GTGCATCTATACGTCTGCATTTCGCTCATCTCCTTGCTATCTACCCCTCGATGAACAGTTCACTTTTAATTCGTAAAGAGTTCACTGTTAAAATATTCCTAACAGGAGTTTCATCCGGAATTGTCGCCAAGACTTTTCCTGTACAGCTCTTTCTTGCTGACTCCGTATTTTGCGGCTATGATACCCACAGCTTCCTTTCTCCCGAGGCCTTTTCTCATATATGAAGAAAGTTCGCTGAGTATTTCTTCCTGAACCTGAACCCCTGCGCCAATTCGTGAACACCCTTCAACAATAATTACGTATTCGCCGGCTATTGTGGTTTTTTGCACCTCTTCAACTATTGCCGGTATATTGCCGCGGATTACCTGTTCATGGAGCTTCGTAAGTTCCTTTATCAGCGCGGCCCTTCTTTCCCCGAGTATGTCGGCCAGGTCCAGCAGCGAATCAATGACCCTGTGGGGCGCCTCATAGAAGATGAGCGTGCGTTGTTCAAACCGTAAACCGGCAATAGCGTTTCTCCGCTGATTTCTTCGGGCCGGCAGGAAACCGCAATACGTGAATTGACCGGTCGGCAGCCCTGAAACGGAAAGGGCTGCGACAAATGCGGAAGGTCCGGGAACCGGGACAATCTCAAGATTCTCGCCGACGGCCTTTTGAATAATTACCGACCCGGGATCTGATATCCCCGGCGTGCCGGCATCGGATATGAGAGCGACGGATTGGCCGCCAAGAAGCCTTCTGATAATCTCTTCCGATCTTCTCTGTTCCTTTTCCCGGTAGTAGCTTATGACAGGCTTTTTTATGCCGTAGTGATTGAGAAGTTTGATTGAACGGCGTGTGTCCTCCGCTGCAATGATATCGGCTTCCCGGAGAATGCGCAGCGCTCTGAGGGTTATGTCTTCGAGGTTCCCTATGGGAGTCGATACTATGTAGAGGATGCCGTTCATTCGGCGCCAAGAAGCTTTCTCAGCCGTTTATCGGCTTTTACTATTTCGTCGGCGTCGTCGCCCGAAAGTTCCCATGTATATCTTCCCTCCGCCGATCGCTTGAGTTTGATTTTGACCGGTTTTTTTGGCTTCACCTGCTGGATTTCAGGATTTTTTGCGAGCTGGGCCGGTTTTTTTTCGGCGGAAAAAGAAAAAGTTGACAGCAAAATCAAAACGCATCCCGTCGTGAATAGTTGCAAAAACAATGATATCATTGATTTCATACAATCCCTCCGGCCGACAGCAAGGATCTTTCAGAACCCGCGGTATTTGCTGGTTATCGGAAAACGCCTGTCGCGGCCAAATGACTTCTGCGTTATTTTTATCCCGGGTGGAGCCTGGCGCCTTTTATACTCACTCGAATCGATCATGCTGATGACTTTCCTGACCTCTTCACCGTCGTAACCGAGGGATGTGATTTCCTTGAACGATGCATCATCCTCGATATATGCCTTCAAAATGGGGTCGAGCACAGAATATGGCGGCAGGACGTCGGTGTCCTTCTGCCCCGGTTTGAGCTCCGCAGACGGTTCTTTACTAAAAACCCTTTCCGGAATGACAGCTCGTCCGGCGCGATCATTCTTCCACTTGCAGAGTTGATATGCCATGGTTTTTGGCACATCCTTGATAACGGCGAAACCGCCTGCCATGTCACCGTAAAGGGTAGCGTACCCCACGCTCATCTCTGATTTGTTCCCCGTTGTCAAAACGAGCCAGCCGAATTTATTGGAGAAAGCCATCAGGATATTCCCGCGTATCCTCGCCTGCAGGTTTTCCTCGGTGACGTCCGCAGGAATGCCGCTGAAATCCTTTTTTAATGCATTGAAATAGCAACGCATCAGGGCATCGATCGGGATTTCTTTCACTTTTATGCCAAGGTTTTCAGCAAGTTCAAGGGCGTCCTGCCGGCTTTTTGGGGATGTGTAGGGAGACGGCATAAATAAACCGTTCACGTTCTCCGCGCCGATGGCGTCAACGGCAACGGAAGCGACCAGGGATGAATCTATTCCGCCGCTCAGGCCGATTGCAACGCCTCTGAACCCGTTTTTTCTGACATAGTCAGTTGTGCCGAGAACAAGAGCGGAATACACTTCCTCCATACTGTCAAGCGGGCCGGACACTGTTCCGGAAGGCGCCGGCAAAATACGGGGCGCTTTATCAGGCAACGGCTTTGGCTTTTGGGGAACGATTATTTTCCGGATGGAAGACTTTTCTGCTTTCGTAATTGGCAATCTCCCGCGCGGAGGCCGGGACCGCTTTGACATAATCTCTTCAAGATTGAGGTCGGCCACAATAAAATCCTCCTCAAATTGCTTCCCCCGGATCAGGACTTTGCCGTCAGGTCCAATAACAAGACTATGCCCATCAAATACCAGCTCATCCTGCCCGCCGACGGTATTCAGATAGGCAACCACCGCCATATTTTCGGACGCCCTCGCCGAGAGCATTTCTTCCCTTTCTTTCCACTTGCCGATGTGGTAGGGGGATGCGTTGATATTGACGATGACCATGGCGCCCGCATGTGACTGGACACGGGCCGGACCTTCCGGATGCCAGATATCTTCGCAGATGTTCACGCCGATCCATGAATGGCCTATGCGGTATATCGGACGCCGGGAGCCGGCCCGAAAATAACGGTATTCGTCGAATACCCCGTAATTCGGGAGGCGAATCTTATGATACACATCAATAATTTGTTTGTCATAAATAATTGCGGCTGCGTTATGCAAAAATTCTTTTCTGTCGACAAAGCCGACAATTGCCGCGATGCCGGAAACACTTTCCTGAATCCTGCTTAGCGCCCGCAGATTGTCATCGATGAACTGCGATTTCAACAGGAGGTCTTCAGGAGGGTAGCCGGTGACGGCAAGTTCGGGGAATGCTATGAGATCGGCGTCAAAACGTCTCGCTCTGTTAACGTGCTCGATTATCTTCGAAACGTTGCCCTCAAGATCTCCAACCGTGGGATTTATCTGGGCCAGCGCCATTCGCAGTGTTTTCATATAATCATCATTTTATCTTGAAGTTGTCCGGGGCTTTTTTATGTTCTTCGTCAACAAGTTGTAACGCCTGATCAGGGAGCAAGGCCTTTGACATGCCCCGGGTTAAAACTGTCACGGCGGCGCTATGAATTCTGCGCATGGCCGGCATATTATAGCATTTGCATAATATTTTTTGGCGCTAAAAACGTATTTTCCATGGATGAAGTATTATAAAACAATGAATCACGGCATATTTGCAATTCTTATATGCGCGCTTATCTGTGTCTCCTGCCCCGGGTTGCTGTCGGCCGGCCTTAAATCATTGTCAACGCCCGATGTTGAGGTTGTGTACGAGGACGGCTCTCTTGCCATGGCTGAAGAGGTGGCCGGAATATATCCCGCAGTCAGGCGGGACCTCAACAAACTCTTTTCATGGAAGACGGATTTTGCGGCGCGGATAATTTTGATCAGGGACGGGCGGTTATTTGCGCGGGCTGCCGGCGGTGAGATCTTTCTTGCGTATGCTGTTCCCGGGCGATACGATATCGTTCTCGATGCATCGAGGGTGTACGCCAGGCCATTTACCCTCGAAGCGACGCTGAGGCATGAGGTATGTCATCTGATTCTGCATCATCATATTCCGGCCGCGAGCCTGCCCCGGTGGCTTGATGAAGGCGTCTGCCAGTGGGCGAGCGACGGCATATCAGAGCTGGCGGTTACGAAGGGAAGCAGCGCGCTCGCCGAGGCGGTCATAGCCGATCGGGTATTGAACATTAACGAGATCGAAATCTTTCCGGGGGATGAACAATCACTTGTTCTCGCATATGAACAGAGCAAGAGCCTTGTCGAGCATATCGAAAGCCGATACGGGCGGGACGGCATCCTTCGAATACTCGAGTATGCCCGGCAGGGGCATGCCGCAGATGAATCAATACGGAAGGGCCTTGGCGTAAGTCTGCCGGAGCTTGAGCTTTTATGGCTCGCGCATCTGAAGGGCAGGCATACGTGGCTGTATTATTTGAGCAGCAATCTTTACACGATTCTTTTTATGATGGCGGGGATTGCAACGATTTACGGTTTCCTGCGGTTTTTGAAGAGGAAACGTGAATATGCGGATGAAGAAGACGATGGATTATAATGGCGTGGTATGTGATAATACTTAGCTGAAATGGCCGCTAAATTGATTCTACGGACAATAATGAGATGACGCACCTGATTCTACGGATAATGATTAATGCATTGTCTATTGGCGTTGCGGTGAAGATTGTGGACGGCATTGTTTTCACGGGCGAATGGTGGAAAATGCTCGTCGTGGGCGCGGTCTTCGGCATTGTAAATTCTCTTCTCAAGCCGGTCGTTACCTTCTTTACTCTTCCTCTTATTATTCTCTCCCTTGGTTTTTTCACCCTGGTAGTAAACACCCTTATGCTGCTTGTTACCGTCATGCTTTCCGAACCCCTGAAACTTGGTCTCCAGATTCAGGGGTTTTGGCCGGCATTTAAGGGCGCGCTCATAATAAGCATCGTGAGCATTATGCTTTCATGGCTCACCGGGCTGAAAAAGATCAAATATTACCGGAGCAGCTGACCGCGGAGGTATTTGCATGAAGAAAGTCTTTGTCAGTATCCTTGAGGCGTCGCTCAGGAAGATCGGAGTGGACTCCATGCCGCCGGTTGAAGTGGAGGTGCCGCCCGATGAGCATTTTGGCGACCTGTCCGCCCCTGTCGCGATGTCCCTTTCAAGAATTGTACGGAAACCGCCCAGAAGGATAGCGGAAGAATTAATGCGTCATATTCAGGAGAATGCGATTTTCCGGCGGGTTGAAATTGCGGGGCCCGGTTTTATCAATGTCACATTCGCGACAGAGTTCCTGTATGAAGAGATGAGAAAAATTCTCGTGTCCGGCAGCGGGGTTCTGCGGGAAAATATCGGTCTCGGAAAACGGGTGATGATTGAGTTCATAAGCGCAAACCCGACCGGCCCCCTGCATCTCGGACACGGCCGCGGCGGCGCCACAGGCAATGCGCTTGCAAATCTTCTCAAAGCCGCCGGATATCATGTTGACCGTGAATACTACATTAACGATGCCGGCAGACAAATACGGCTCCTCGGACAGTCAGTTTTCGCGCGTTACCAGCAACTGCTCGGCGTTGAATACCCGGCTCCCGACGAGGGGTATAAGGGAGGCTATGTTGAGGACATTGCACGTAAAATCGCTTTAACCAGGGGAGCGGACTATATTCAGAAGGGATTTGAAGACGCGGCCGATTATTTCATTGATTATTCGTGCAAAAAAATCCTGTCGGATATCGAAGAAGATCTGAAAGATTTCGGGGTTGCCTTTGATTCGTGGCAAAGCGAGCGGGAACTCTTCGAAAGCGGTGAGGTCGGCAAGGCGATTGAAGAACTCCGGTCGAAGGGATTTATTTATGAGAAGGACGGGGCGGCATGGTTCAGGGCGACTGCATTCGGGGATGATAAAGACCGTGTGCTCATAAAACAGGATGGAGAATTTACATATTTTACGTCGGATATAGCGTATCACAGGAAGAAGATCGAAAAAAAATACGACGAACTTATTGATATCTGGGGCGCTGACCACCATGGTTATATCCCGAGGGTCCAGGCGGTAATCGAGGCGCTGGGCTATCCGAAGGAGAAGTTAAAAGTATTGCTTGTCCAGATGGTCGCCCTGCTCAGGGGAGGAAAACCGGTCCAGATGTCCAAAAGGGCGGGTGAATTTGTGACTTTAAGGGAGGTTATCGACGAAGTCGGGGCCGACACGACGAAATTTATATTTCTTACGAGACGTCCGGACAGCCATCTCGAATTTGATATCGAAGTTGCGAAGTCTCAGTCTTCGGAGAACCCGGTTTTTTACGTTCAATACGCCCACGCAAGGATAAACAGCATTTTTGTCCACGCGTCGGAAAAAGGGATCAGGACGGATGCGCTTCACAGTTCCGACTTGAGTCTTCTGTCCCGCCACGATGAACTCAAGATTATAAAAAAGCTTCTCGTCTATCCGATGGTATTTGAAGGAGCCGCAATGGCTCATGAACCCCACCGGATTACATTTTATGTGCAGGAGCTGTCGGGCATGTTTCATCCTTACTACAATAAATGCAGAATCGTTGCCGATGATGAAGCGCTAAGCAGGGCGCGTCTTGCGCTGTGCGAGGCGGTAAGAATGGTTCTTAAAGACGGACTCGAAATCCTGGGTAT
>CAZKLK010000109.1:0-6493 GCA_964553535.1 uncultured Nitrospiraceae bacterium | reverse complement strand
TTCATCCGAATATCTGCTTTTCCTGAACAATGACACCGAACCGCTCTCAGGATGGTTCGAACCGCTTTTAAGCACCCTTCAAAAAAATGAAGCGATCAGCATCGTTTCGCCCAAACTGATCTATCCAAATGGCACAATTCAACATTGTGGAAAAGTCTGGAGAACGGTCGTTGGGCCTGCATCGCGACCAGAGCACATATACCTCGGCGCTCCAAAGAATGCGGAGCATGTGAATAGGAGCCGAGAATTTCACATGGTGACCGGTGCATGTATGCTGGTCAGGAGGAATGAGTTTTTTGAGTGTGGCATGTTCGATGAATACTATCAGAACGGCTGGGAAGATGATGATCTCTGCTATTCTTATCAAAATAAAGGGAAAAAGGTGTTTTATTGTTCGGACAGCGAAGTTATACATCACGAGAATATTACACTGAGGGAATCATTTACAGAAGCAAAGTTTCTGCAGAACCGGGAGAGATTCCTCAGGAAATGGGGCGCCTTCATTAAGCGTGACGATTTGAAGTATCTTGCCGAGGACGGTTTTATCCTTACTCAATCCAATAAAGACAACTCCCTTCAGTGGGTATACAAGGGGATCCCGAATCCTGATGCTCAATCTGTACTGGTAGCTAATCTTGTCAGAGGTGGAGATGTCTTTCTGACGACAACGCTTCTGCCGGAAATAAGGAAGCGCCATTCCCGTGCAAAAATAACCTTTGTCTGCGCTCCTGCATTCATAGAAATATTGGGAAATAATCCTTATATAGATGAAATTCTCCCTTTTGGTCCGAGCACGTATTCGGCGCCTGATTGGACGAATATCCTGACTCTTTCTGCTGATTACGAAGTGTCATATCTTGCGCAGCCAATTCCCGACTTTGGAAATCATTTCTTTACTACACTGCGGGACGGCAACTGGCATCTTACCGATATCTTCTCGGCAAAGACAGGAGTCTATCATTATCACAGGAAACCCGAGCTCTATCTTAATAATAATGAAGTTACAAGAGCGCTCGCACTACTTGCAGATCGCGGGATCGACATCGGGAAGCCATACGTTGTTTTTCATATTGCAGCGAAAGATGATGTCAAGTCATGGAGTCCGGCAAAAGTAAGCGATCTCGTTAAAAAGTTGAGAAAGACTTCCCCCTCTCTCCAGTTTATCCTCATTGGTGGACAAGAGTCAGCGCTCATAAAGATTCCTGATTTGGTCAATATTTCAGGTCGCACTACGATTCGAGAAACTGCCGCAATAATTATGAAGGCGGATTATTTTATCGGTGTCGACAGTTTGCCGGCTCACCTCACTGCATTAAAAGATACTCCTGCACTCATTTTATTCGGGTTGACATTTCCTGAATTTTCCGGGCCGATTAACAGCAAAGCTTGTTCGATTGTAAAGAGAAATGCGCAGGAAATTAGCGTTGATGAAGTCTTCACACAATTCACTGAATGCGTCATGACTGACAAATATCGATCATCTGTTTCACCGGCAAAAGGAACGTCAGTGCAAACCGTCCGCGATAAGGAAAAAAGCATAAGAAGCATGGGCCTCACCTCGATCATCATCCTCACCCACAACCAGCTCGAGCATACGAAACTCTGTATTGAAAGCGTCAGAAAACATACGCCGGAGCCGCATGAAATCATTATTGTCGACAACGGTTCAACCGACGGGACTGTGGAATTCCTCCGGTCTTACGCGGCCTCGCACGGGAACGTCAGGGTCGTTTACAATGCGGAAAACCGCGGCTTTGCCGCCGGAAACAACCAGGGGATGAGCATCGCGGAAGGGGATTATATCCTTCTCCTCAACAATGATACGATCGTCACTCCCGGCTGGTTGGGCCGGATGCTTGATGTCTTTAAGCGGCATCCCGAAACGGGCATCGTCGGCCCGGTGTCGAATTATGTTTCCGGGCCTCAGTTGGCGCAGGAAGTGTCTTATAAGAATCCCGGAGAGATTGACGCCTTTGCTGCAAAATGGTCAAACGAGCATGAAGGACAGAGCTTCCCGATTTACCGTGTGGTGGGTTTCTGTCTGCTTGCCAAAAAAGAAGTTATCGAAAAGATCGGCGGACTGGATGAGCGCTTCGGGAGCGGCAATTTTGAGGACGACGATTTCTGTCTGAGGGCCGCCCTGTCCGGTTTCAAGGCGCGGGTTGCGCAGGATGTTTTTATACACCACACCGGAAGCCAGACCTTCAGGGGGGCAAACATTGATTACCGGGAAAGTCTATTCAGGAACTGGGAATTGTTTAAATCCAAATGGAATCTTCCGGGCGATATGCCTTATGGAAGCAGCTATCAGATTTTACCCGATAAAATAAGGGGGGTACCCCTCTTTGTGCCATTGGCTCATCCTGCAAATGACCAGCGGGCAAGTTCAGACAACAGATGGCGGGAGGATAGACAGACAGAGACTAAGAGACAAACAGATACAGGAAAAAACATAACAGCAGGCTTAACCTCAATCGTCATGCTTATCTCAAACCATCGCGAACAAACCAGGAATTGTATTGACAGCATTCGGAAGCATACTCACGAGAATCACGAGGTTGTCTTTGTTCCTTACGGCTCTTCAAGGAAACCTTCGAAATGGCTGAGGAAACTTGTAAAAGGAAACCCGGATTACCACTTGGCCACAGGTGATAATATACCCGGCTTCTCAGAGGCTTGCAATCTCGGCATCAGGAATTCATCAGGTGAATACATTGTCATACTTGATGACTCTGTTACAGTCACCGGGGGCTGGCTTTCGGGAATGCTTGAATGTCTGAAGAAGTCAGATGACATCGGCATCGTGGGGCCTATGATTACAAACATAGAAGGCCCGCAGGGAATAAAAATACAGGGGCCAAGGGGTCAGGGATTCGAGGGGGGAAGCGAAGAAATACAGGGGGCAAGGGGTTCCGCCTCAGGCGGGTCGCCGGGGCGACAAGGGGTCGAGGATTCAAGAGAACAACAAAAGGCTCACTTGGACCCTGGAATCCCCGAATCCACGGACCCTGTCACTATTGATGCTCTTGCAACGTCATTCAGGGAGAAAAACAGGCACCGCACTGCTCCGGCGAAAAATCCGGACAGCTCCTGCATCCTTCTGAAGAGAAGCCTGCTCGACGACATCGGCCCTCTGGATGAACGATTTATAAGCGGATATATTTCAGCCGAGGATTACTGTTTTAGGGCGTCCCTCAAGGGCGTACGCACCATTATTGCCGGAGACGTTCTTATCGGCAGGGACGCGATGCGCCGAGACCCGTTTGAGAAAAACAGGCAAATATACGCCGACCGGAAAAGATACTTCAGCAAGTGGATGACGCCGGAGAGCGAGGGCGCCGGCCTTCAGAACCTGATAACGGTCAACGTCCTGTCGGCAGCGTACGATTTCGGTGAGAAAGGTGAAAGAGACCGGGCAATTACGGCATATATGGAGGGGCTGCAGCAGCATCCGGAAGAACCGCGCCTGTTCTACGGGCTCATGGATTTCCTGATTGAACAGAAGATGTTCGCGGACACCCGTGGCTTAATTAATGCGGCGCCGGAATCCCTGCGCCGGGGCGTCAGGTGGCTCGAACTCAGGGCGGCGTGCCTCGAAGGCCTGAAGGAGCATGATGAAGCGGAGCGGTGCGCCGATCAGGCGCTGGCGCTCAACAGCCGGTCTCCGAAGGCGCTGTGCCTTAAGGGAAGCCTTGAGTACCAGAAGAACAATCTCGCGGAAGCTGAGCGCTTCTTTACGATGGCCGCCGAAGCCGATCCGGGGCTGGCCGAGGCGCATACGAACCTCGGAGCCATTTACTGGAACCGCAAGGAATACGATGCGGCATTCGGCCTGTTCGAACGAGCCTTCATCCTTTCGCCCGCATCTGAAGACATCATGAACAATTACCATGCCGCTGCCGTCTCCCTTTCGCGGCTGGAGAGGGCAACGGAAATCTTCGCGGAGGCATCCGCGCTGTACCCGCTCAACAAGAGGCTGAAGTATATGTGCGCCAATCTGCTGCTCCAGCAGGAGCGCAACCACGAAGCCATGGACGTCATAGAGGACGCTCTCCTGTCTTTCGGAATGGATGAGAACACGCTTTCGGTCGCTTCCGGGCTGAGGGAGAAGATAGGGCCAAAAACAATACAACGGGGTTCAAGGATTCAAGGGGTTAAGGAGCCAAGCAACGACGAGACTGCCGCGCTCCCTCCGGGAGCTCGCAGTGACAGCAAACAAGCCTTGTCCACTCGAAACCTCGAATCCTCGACCCCTGCTCTTTCTCTCTGCATGATCGTGAAGAACGAGGAGCAGAATATGGGGAAATGCCTGAAGAAAATCAAACCGCTTGTCGACGAGATGATTGTCGTGGACACCGGCTCGAGCGACAGGACTAAAGAGATTGCCGGGATATTCGGCGCAAAAATGTACGATTTCCCGTGGACGGGCGATTTCTCAGCGGCGAGGAATTTTTCGCTTTCAAAGGCGGCCGGCGACTGGGTACTGGTGCTTGACGCCGACGAGGTGATATCGCCGCTGGATTTTGATAACCTGAGGGAATTGATTGAGAAGGGGTCAAGGATAAAGCCGCATGATGTCATTGCGTGGAGTCCCGAAGGGACGACGCGGCAATCCCGCGCTGGACAAAAAGATCGCCGCGCTGCGCTCGCGACGGCAAACAAGGAAGGATCATTGCCCCTTGGCGCTGGAAATCCTCTTGACGCATATTCATTCGTCACGCGGAATTATGTCGGCGCCGTGACCGTGAACTGGATTCCGAACAACGGGCAGTACACGGAGGAAACCGGCACGGGGTGGTTTCCGAGCACGAAGGTCCGGTTGTTTCCGAACGACCCGCGCGTGCGTTTCAGCATGCCCGTGCACGAGACTGTGGAGGATTCCCTGATTCAACTTGGCGCGCGGATTCACCTCTGCGAGGCGCCTGTCCACCACTTCGGAAAGCTGCACAGGGGGAAAGTGCACGAGAAGGGTGAGGAATATTACGAGATGGGCAAGAAAAAGATTGCCGAAATGGGTGAACACGATCCGGTGGCCCTCTATGAAATATCCGTGCAGGCCCTTGAGCTCGAGAAGCACGAGGAGGCGCTCGTCCACATTCAGAAGTTTCTCGCCGCCGTTCCGGGCCATGAAAAGGCCCATCACCTGATGGGGGTCGCCCTCTTTGCGCTCGATCGGTTTGAACCGGCCCGGTCGTCGTTCGAAAAGGCATTGCGGCTGAAACCGCAGTCATACGACTCGCGGCTTATGCGCGCAATCTGCGATCTCCATTTAGGGAGGGCGGAAGCGGCCGCGCCGCCTCTCGAACAGCTCATACGTGAAGGGTGGCACTCTCCGCTTGCACTCCATGCCCTGTCGGCCGCCTATTTCTGTCTCGGCAACACGGCGAAAGGCGTCGAATGCTACAAGAGGACTCCTGACGCGCTGCTGGGCATCGCTGATTATCTTCAGGTCACCGCGGAGCGGCTTATGGCAGTCAGGCGCTTCGATTATGCGATGTCCCTCCTCAGGGCGGCGGTCGAAACAGGGCACATCACCCCTGAGACCCAGCGGACGATCGAAGAGTGCGAAAGGCTTCGCCGGCAATGAGAAGGCTTCTCGGCCACATCAACGTCATAAACATTATCCTGACCGTTTTCGTCATCGCCCTCGCGAAGCTCACATTCTTTCCATTCCTTCATGCCGATATAAAATTCACCCCGGCGCCCCGTGAGAAGACCACAGCGGTTCAGAGTACGGATACCATCACTGCTGCCCAGCCGTCGCCGTCCGATTACCTGATCATACCGGAGGAGAACCTTTTTCATCCGGAAAGAAAAATCCCGCCCGAAAAGAAGGCTGAACAGGAGTTGCCGAAGCCTGACTTTGTGCTCTACGGGACGATAGTTTCCGATGATTTCAGCATGGTGTTTCTTGAAGACCTGCAGGCTCCCCGCTCCACCCCGGGAAGGGGCAGGAGACAGATGGCGTTGAAAAAGGGGGACGCGCTGAGCGGCTTCAGGCTCGCAGAAGTGCATGCGGACAGGATCACAATGGTCCGCGGAGAGGAATCGATGACGGTCGCCGTCTTTGACCCCCGGAGACCCAAAGAGCGCCCGACGGAGGCGCCCGACGTTCAGCGGGCGCCGCAGAAAGCGCCCGCGCAGGCTCCTTCAGCCGTGAAACAGCAGAAACCGGCCGAGAAGCGCCGGGCGTCATCCCAGGTACCGGAACAGCCGCCGGCTCAGGTTCAGAGCATTCCCGGCGTGCCGTTGCCGCCTACGGAGGCAGACGCCAGAATCATAGAGTTCATGGACAGGCAGAAACAGGGCATACAGGCGCGGCAGTGAGGCGCTCCGCATTGCGGGGCTTTTTTAATGCCGTCATTGCGAGGAGCCTTTTTTCTCTGTCATTGCGAGGAGCGAAGCGACGCGGCAATCTCGCTTTTTCATAAAGTAATAATGCCTCTTCTGGGAACCTTGTGGATAGGAATTGTTCATTCTTTTATTTTTATTG
>CAZKLK010000108.1:3176-6507 GCA_964553535.1 uncultured Nitrospiraceae bacterium | reverse complement strand
CGGTAGAAAGATATTTGCACCTCAGCGCTGAATGCGTCATAGACATTGCAGAGATTTTGATTGCGGAACTCGGGTTGAGAAAACCCGAAGAATACAAGGAAGCGCTCACTATACTGGGAGAGGCAGGAATTCTGCCGGTTGAGTTTGCTTATTATTTTGCTCCAATAGCGGGGTTTAGAAACATACTTGTTCATGAATATACAAAAATAGACCTCGAAGAGGTCCATAGACATCTTCAAAAGGATCTGAAAGACTTTGACAGATTTGCCGGGCTTATTGTGGAATATCTTGAAACACTTGCTTGATGCAGGATAAATCGGCGAGTTTTTCTAATGCCTATTACTGCGGAGCTCCAGTTACAGGCTGTTTATGCTCCTTCCTTTTTAAGGTGCAAACTTATACTCCTCGCGAACTCCCTTAGGTCATCCAGCCGATGGAGAAGGTTATCGTAGAGCAACCCGTAATCAATGCCGGTGTATTCATGGACGAGAATGTTTCTGAATCCCGCAAGGCCTTTGACACGGCCGGCAAATTCACGCGGGATTACCCCTTCATCTCCTAATATTCGAATGATGTCTTCATTCGACTCCGGAGTCTCAAACCCTTTTTCCGCAATGATATGGTTGCCAATGTCCAAAACGCACTCTATGGCTACATGGAAATTCCTCTCGACCGCGCTCAACAAAACATGGTTTTCCATCAACTCCTCAAAAGTTATGTTACTTGACTGCTGAAGGATCTGGAGCGCTTTTTCTAACCTTTTCAATCGAGTATTTATGACTTCCCTCGAAATGACCAAATATCCCCCTCCTTATTTTTTCGTGAAGGATTCTGTCCTGAACCACCCTGAGGTGAATCGTGTCAAGATACCGTCTTGTTGCGGAAACGGCAAACTGTATGCGCCCCGCGTCATCTTTTGAAAAAAGCAGCACGCCCTTTTTCATAACCTCATGAGCAAGCAAAGGAGAGGCCGCGTTTAAAATAATGACGTCAATGCTGTTAAAAGAAAGCTGATGCGTCAGCCCGTTAACAACGCTCAGTTTTATATATCCATACTCTCTTTTATCAATGGTATCGTTTAAAAGCAGTGCGATATCTATGTCGCTCTTCGGCGCTTCCTTTCCCGCGGCATGGGAGCCGAAGACATAGCCGGCGGTCAATTCATCCCTTGAACTGAGATAATCCTTGATTTTACTTATAAAATCTTCTTTCATGACTTTATGGTATTAAAATTGCGCTGAAAAGTAAACTCAATGCCCTTTCCGGGGGAACCCGCTGCCGTATCTAATTCGTTAATAACAGTCCCATAATAGAAACAGCCCGAATCCAGCGATAAAAGTTGTCATCGCGAGCCTTTCGCCATCCGTCATTCTGAGCGAAGCGAAAAATCCCGCCGTTTGGCTCAGGTTAAACCCCGCGGAGCAATCCCGTCGTTTTCAGAGAGATTGCCGCGCGACTTTCAGGCGCTCGCAATGACCGATTTTAAGCATGTAAAAAGCTTATCTCCTGATCCGGGAAACAACATTATTCATAAAATCCCTCCCGGCCTCCCTTTGCCCCTTCGACTGCGCTCAGGGCAGGCCCCGGGAGGTTTTATGCCCCTCTTTGCCAAAGAGGGGCAAGGGGAGATTTTCTGATTCATTTAATTTCAATTTTGAGCCCCTTATTAATCCGGCAACACCGGCAATATTATTTTTTCCGGGCAACACCGATCAATGATGTCCCTACAGGCAATGGCAGGACCTTTGAAATAAATCTTTCTGTTTCGAAAACGCAGCAAAGCAGGGTGTTAATAGTTTTATTAACCTTAAAAATATCATCGCCCTTCTTATTTTCGCGCCGCATGTATTTCATGGGGAGGTAGAGTGACATGAATAAATATTCCGTTGCCAGCGGGGTCAGCCGCAATTCCATAAAATTCTTTTTAATTCTCTCTTTTGTATATCTCCTCTTATGCAGGGAAACCTCATCAACCCAACTCCACAGATCTTCTTTCGCTGGAACGGTTATCACCGCGATGCCTTTTTTCTTAAGAACCCTGACAGCCTCCCGAAGCGGAGCAATGTCATCCTGAAAATGTTCGAGCACATCGAAAAGTCCTACTATATCAAAGCTATCGTTTTCGAACGGGAGGTTATTGGCATCCCCCTGAATGATCTGGAAGCCGGGCCATGCTTTATTGATTGCTTCAGGATAATATTCACACCCGGTGACAATATAGCCTTTTTGTGCCAGAAAACTGCTTACATTGCCCATGCCGCAGCCGATCTCAATGAGTTTTGCAGGGGGTGGAGCAAACTCCCTGATCCTGTCAAAAATCCACTTTCTCCTTATTCGAAACCAGAAATGGTTATCTTCAACCTTCTTAATGCGATCAAAAAAAGAGGGATCATATGTATGAGTTTGCCTCATAGAAGCATCTGTAAGCTTGTCTATAAAATCTTCGCGAAGACGATATCGTATTCTTTGATCAGGAAGCCCTGCCTGAGGTAAAAATTCAACGCATCGAGATTTTTCAATTGGGTCCTGACGGTAACCAATGTCACCTTTTGCCGCATAAACCATTTCATTGCCTCTCCCACAAGCGCGGTTCCCAACCCCTTGCCCCTGCAATCCTTCTTTATCCCGACAAGGATGATTGCGCCTTTATTTCCCGCCGATTTTCTGCATGTGATAAATCCTTTCATGGGGATATAGTAAGTAATGTCGGCAGCCCGGCCTTTCACTGAATTCTCCACCCATATCTGATAGAGCCTGTCAGCCTCTTTTTTTGAGAAAAACGGGTCGCTGTAATAACGGCTTTCAGTGAAAAGGGACTTGCTCATGGACTTCAGCATGGGAATATCCCGGCAACCCGCTTCCCTTATGGACCCGCCGATAATCAGGTCCCCGCTTAAGTTTCTTTGTAAAAACGCCCCGGTTTTTGCCGCCAATGTCACGCCGATGTCCGTCAGGTAAAATCCGGCTGATTCGAGAAGCCTGTTCAGCGAGGCATTATGAGATCTGATCTTGCAGGTCAGATAATCGAATTCACCCCGCTCAATCTCACGAAGAATTTCTTTTATGCGGGATGGTTTCGGAGAAGCGATTACGATTTCGCCTATTTTTTTTCTAAAAAAAGCGCTGTCCCATTTTAATTCTTTAATCATAACGCTCAGAGAAGAGATTCTTTTAAAACGTAGAGCGGCCTCCTCTGCACTTCTTGATAAGTTCTTCCGAGATATTCGCCAAATAAGCCGAGGACAAACAATTGCACGCCGCCGACGAAGAAGATGGAGATAATGATGGAGGCGTACCCGAGGACCGGAATGCCAAAAAATAATTTTTGATA
>CAZKLK010000108.1:1520-3076 GCA_964553535.1 uncultured Nitrospiraceae bacterium | reverse complement strand
AATATCCACCAAAAGGCATGTGAAGTTATTTTCTTGAGAAGGGGATCTTTTCTCTCTTGCCTTATCCCGTACACAACATCATACCCTGCATTAAATATTTCGAACAGTTTCGGTATTTCCTCCGGGGGGTCCTGCAAATCGCCGTCCATCAAAATGACGGCTCTGCCTCTCGAATAATCAAGACCGGCGGTAATTGCAGTGTGGTGCCCGAAGTTTCTCGAAAAACTTATCCCCTTGACCCGTTGATCTTTATCATGCAGATCCTTGATTAATTGCCACGACCGATCTGTACTGCCGTCGTCTACCATTATGATTTCGTAACTATCCGGGGGATACTTTCCGCTGGAACAGAGTTTTTCCATTACGGCGGCCAATCTGCCGTATAATTCGCCAATATTGTCTTCTTCATTATATATTGGGATAACGACAGAAAATTGAAGGGATTGATCTTGTCTGTTATTGACCATTTTGTACATATCAATTGTTGCTTTTGCCAAAATATTTTATAATATTTCGCTTTGAAAAAAATAGATTTTTTCAAACACAGCATCGGGGAGAAAGACATTGAAAGGGTCCGCCGCGTCCTTCAATCAATATTTCTCACAACCGGCGAAGAGGTAAGGGAATTTGAGCACAACTTTTCCCGTTATCTCAACCTGCATTACACCGTAGGCGTTACCAGTTGCACAGCCGCCCTCCATCTTAGTCTTATCGCACTCGGCATTGGCCCTGGTGACGAGGTTATTACCACACCCATGAGTTTTTGCGCTACTGCAAGCGCCGTATTGCATGCAGGAGCAAACCCGGTTTTTGTTGACGTTGAAGAGGAAACCGGAAACCTTAACGCTGAGCTTATTGAACCGGCTATAACAGAAAATACCAAGGCAATTATCCCGGTGCATCTCTATGGTCAGATGTGCGATATGAAAAAAATCAGATCTTTGGCAGAGAAATATAATTTAAAGATTGTTGAAGACGCCGCACATGCCATCGAAGCCCGAAGGGATAACGTTGGTGTCGGGGAACTCGCGGATGCGGTATGCTTCAGTTTTTATGCTACGAAAAATATTACATCAGGAGAGGGCGGAGCGGTAAGCTCTAACGATAGGGAGTTAGCGGATACGCTCAAGATGTTGCGGCTTCACGGCATAGACAGTGGCGCTGCCGACAGATATACAAAAAGATACAGGCATTGGGACATGCCCCTGCTCGGATGGAAGTACAATATGGATAATATTCAGGCTGCCCTCCTTATCGGCCAGCTTGACCGTATAGATGATATGTGGAGGAAAAGAGACAAACTGTGGAATCTTTATGTTCAGGGGTTGGAATCCGTCAAAGGCATACGACTTTTAAAGACCTTGCAATCCGTAAAACACGCGCGGCACCTCTTTACTGTACTGGCGCCGCCCCGGAAGAGAGATTCGCTGCTTTGGTCGCTTCAGGACTCCGGCATCGGCGTAGCCGTAAATTACCGGCCTATTCATCTTCTGAGCTACTACAGAAGCCGGTTTGGATACCGGCAGGGCGATTATCCGGTAGCTGAAGAAATCGGG
>CAZKLK010000108.1:0-1420 GCA_964553535.1 uncultured Nitrospiraceae bacterium | reverse complement strand
TCAGAAGTGTATGGAACCGCGGCATATGAACCAATGGATGAAAATCATCCTCTGAATCCCACAAGCCCTTACGCGGCGGCGAAGGCGGGGGCGGACAGACTGGTTTATTCATATATAGTTGCCCATGATATTCCGGGCGTGATAATAAGGCCCTTTAACAATTACGGACCCCGGCAGCATCTTGAGAAGGCCATTCCGCGTTTTATAACAAGCTGCATTCTTGATGAACCCCTTACCATCCACGGTGACGGCTCCGCCTCCAGAGATTGGGTTTATTCTGAAGATACGGCAAGGGCGATCGACCTTGCCATTCATGCCCCTATTGAAAAAGTCAAGGGAGAAGTCTTTAACGTGGGGACGGGACAGAGCCTGAATATCCTTGAGATCGCCCATATGATGCTTGCGGCCTTTAATTTGAAAGCCGATCACCTTGACTTTATGCCGGACCGTTATGGACAAGTTCAAAAACACATCGCCTCAAATGAAAAGGCCGGACGGGTTCTCGGATTTCTTCCTGAGGTTAATTTTGAAGACGGCATTAAGCAAACTATCAAGTGGTACAAAGAAAACAGGCCGCTCTGGGAAAAGCAGATGCCTCTCAGGCGGGTGCCTGTGAAGACAAAGGACGGCGCTATAATATGGTATTAATTAGCGGTATCCCCTGCACGTCTTCCGTTCCCGACAATCGGCAGGAAGAGCGCATCGCCGGTTACTCCGGCTGGCGGAAGGGATTGTCTCTCTGCACGGATGCAAGTTTCAGAGGGCTGCCCTCAAGGACAAAAACAGCCAGCCCGCGTTCGTCCCTGCTCTTCGCTCCCACTGTCCAAACTCCCTTCCATGAAACAGAAAGGTAAACTACGGAATCCTTAATCTCAACCCATGTCGGGGTAAAAGTAAGTTCGGCTTTATCGAACTTTTTTATGACGCCAATCATCTCCCGGTAGCCGTCATTTGTTGAATTGTTTTCAATGGTTGAGCGATCGTTCCCCGCGTAAGCCTGTTTCAGTATCTCGGCGAGCTGAAACGCCTCCTGAGCGAGTTTTGATTCCTGCGAAACCGGCTTTACTTCCTTCTTCCCGCAGGACATTAAAAACACGGCAAAGAGGAGGCACAGAAACGATGCTAAAGTTCTTGGCGCAATCATACTCATAGTCATTTTCCCTTCATGCGGCCTTACAAGGTATGGCTATTATACTCTTCCGCGGTCTTTTTTAAAAGTTTTCGAATTGCATCATCAAAAATCCATATAAAAGTGAATCGTTGCCTCATTTAAAAATCTAAACTAAAATATCGCAATTGTCTCGTGGTAAAAAAGAGACAGGAGGCAGGAATGGGGTTAACAATGCAGGTAAAGAAATCGGTCATAGCAGCAATTGCATTGAAGTATCAGAAGGAGAGGAAGAGACAGAAGAAGTATGAC
>CAZKLK010000107.1:0-6632 GCA_964553535.1 uncultured Nitrospiraceae bacterium | reverse complement strand
ATTTTCCTCCTCGATTAACCGTTCACTTTTAATTCTTAAAGAGTTCACTTTTAAAATTTTCCTAACAACAGCCGGAAAGGGAATATTTTTCAGATATCGGCTATAATAGCTTTCCAGTTAAACCCTGATCGCATCGCGCACAGCAACGGCTATAACGTTACCTGATAAAAATGTCCTTGCCGCTTGACGGGAATACCTTTGATCCCGATTCATGCAAATAGGGGCCGTGGAGGATTTTTCAGGGATCTGAATGATCGCTTTGTTAAAAATTAGAGGACAGCATCATAAAAAGATTGCCTGACAAAAGAGGGTATTTCGGTGCGTATGGAGGGCGCTTCGTCCCCGAAACTCTCATGCCGGCCCTCGAAGAGCTGGACCGCGCTTTTTCAAAGTGTCTCAGAGACAGGCGGTTTCAGATCGATCTTGACCGCCTCCGGAAGACATATATAGGCAGGCCGACACCGTTGTATTTGGCTGATAGGCTCACAGGACATCTTGGCGGCGCAAAGATTTATCTGAAGCGGGAGGATCTCGCTCATACAGGCGCCCATAAGATCAATAATGCCGTTGCCCAGGTGCTCCTCGCCAAGACAATGGGAAAGCGGAGAGTAATCGCGGAAACCGGCGCCGGACAGCATGGCGTTGCTACGGCAACCGGCGCGGCGCTTGCCGGTCTTGCATGCGAAATATATATGGGTACGGAGGACATTGAAAGACAGGCATTGAATGTCTTCAGGATGAGACTTTTAGGAGCTGAAGTCACCGAGGTGCCGACCGGCTCAAGGACATTGAAAGACGCAATTAATGAAGCTCTCCGGGACTGGACGACGAATGTCCGGACGACGCATTATGTTATGGGGACGGTATTCGGGCCCCACCCTTTCCCGCTCATTGTAAGACATTTCCAGTCCGTGATAGGGACTGAGACAAAACGGCAGGTGCTTGCCGCGGAAGGCAGGCTTCCCGACTGCCTCGTCGCGTGCGTGGGAGGCGGCAGCAACGCCATGGGACTATTTCATTCCTTCCTTAATGATCCCGTGGAAATGATCGGGGTCGAAGCGGGAGGGAAAGGAATCGAAACCGGAGAACATGCGGCCCGCTTCGCGGGCGGCTCCATCGGGGTATTTCAGGGCTGCAAGAGTTACCTGCTTCAGGATGAAAACGGCAATATTATGAGCACCCATTCGATTTCCGCGGGGCTTGATTATGCGTCGGTGGGTCCTCAACACTCCTTTTTGAGGGACACAGGGCGCATCAGATATTCTTATGCGACCGATGATGAGGCGCTGGCCGCTTTTGATCTTTTATCCAGAACAGAGGGCATAATCCCTGCCCTTGAATCCGCACACGCCATCGCGGAAGTCATGAAGCTCGCCCCCGCGTTATCGGGCGACGCCGTTATTGTAGTGAACCTTTCCGGCAGGGGGGACAAAGACGTTCAGCATGTGGCCGGGATACGGGGCATTAAACTGTGAGGACGAGAATTTCCGATGCCTTCCGGCGATTGCGAAGAAAAGGGAAGAAAGCTTTCATACCGTACATCATGGCGGGAGACCCGTCTCCGGAAAAGACAAGAGAATATGTCCTTATGCTCGAGGAATGCGGCGCCGATATTGTCGAACTCGGGGTTCCTTTTTCGGACCCTCTCGCGGACGGCCCTACAATACAGCGGGCTGCTGAGAGAGCATTGGAACAGGGGATTTCCCTGAGAAAAGTCATGGCAATCGTCAGTGAACTGAGAAAGTCAAGCCGTGTGCCGCTGGTCCTTATGACATACTTCAACCCGGTATTCAGATACGGGGCGGAGAATTTTATCCTCGACGCAAAAAACGCGGGTGTTGACGGGGTCATCATCCCCGATCTGCCCCCGGATGAAGCCCGGGATTTCGTGCGCGCATCAAGAAGGCAACGCCTCGACACGATATTCCTCATTGCTCCTACGTCAACGGAAGACAGAATCCGGAAGGTGGTCAGGTCGTCAACCGGTTTTATATACTATGTTTCCATAACAGGCATCACGGGAGCCAATCTCCGGCTTGACGGTTCAATGGAAGCCCTGATTACCCGCATACGCAAATATACTAAAAAACCGGTGGCAGTGGGATTCGGCGTGTCAACTCCGGATGAGGCTGCGTGCGTTGCAGGATTGTCCGATGGAGTAATTGTCGGCAGTGCGATTATTCAGAGGAGCCGGGAGAATCCGGACAGTCTCAGAGATTACCTTTGCAGCCTGAGAGCGGCGATAACTTGAGCATTTTACGGGGGAACTGCTATGGCATGGTTTAAAAAGACAAAAGAGACGCGGGGAGACAGGAAGGGTAAAATACCTGAAGGACTCTGGGTTAAATGCGACGGATGCCGTGAAATCATTTATAAAAAAGAGATAGAGAGAAACCTCAAAATATGCCCGAAGTGCAACTATCATTTCAGGATAAGCGCCCGCGAACGTCTTAAACTGCTTATTGATGAAGGCAGCTTCACCGAGGTGGACGAGAACCTTGTTTCCGTCGATCCACTGAACTTCAGGGACACTATGCCATATAAAGACCGGCTCAAGGAAAACCAGAGAAAAAGCGGACTCAAAGAGGCGGTCATCTCGGGTGACGCGCTGATCAAAGGATTCCCGGTCAGCCTTGTCGTCATGGATTTTTCATTCATGGGCGGCAGCATGGGTTCGGTTGTCGGTGAAAAGGTATCGAGGGCGGCGGAGAGGGCGCTTGAAAAAAAATGCCCGTTCATCGCCGTGTCCTCATCCGGCGGAGCCCGCATGCAGGAGGGCATTTTCTCGCTTATGCAGATGGCAAAGGTATCGGCATCCATCGGACGTCTGAAAGACGGCGGAATTCTTTACATCTCTGTCTTATGCGATCCGACATTCGGCGGCGTTACAGCCAGCTTTGCATCACTGGGCGACGTCATCATTGCGGAACCGAAAAGCCTTATCGGCTTTGCCGGCCCACGGGTCATAGAGCAGACGATGAAACAGCCCCTTCCGGATGACTTTCAGAGGGCCGACTTCCTGCTTGCCCACGGACTCATAGACATGGTGGTCGACAGGAAAAACCTCCGCGACACGATTGCCAGGCTCTTTGAACTCCTCTTATGAGCTACGATGAATCAATCCGGCACCTCTATAATCTTCGGAAACACGGCATAAAATTAGGCCTCGATAATATCAGGAGGCTTTTGTCCGAACTCGGCAACCCTCACACGGCATTCCGAACCGTACACGTCGCCGGCACGAACGGAAAGGGTTCGACATCCGCGGCAACGGCCTCTATTCTCAGGTCGGCAGGGCTTGCTACCGGCCTCTTCACATCCCCCCATCTTATTAGTTTCACGGAGAGAATCAGGGTGAACGGAACGGAAATAGATGAACAGGACGTAGTCCGCCTCTCGGAAGACGTGAAAAATGCTGCATCGCGCATCGACGGTCTTTCGCCTACCTTCTTTGAAGTTGTTACCGCTATGGCTCTGCTGTACTTTAGAATGAAAAGGGTAGGCATCGCCGTGATGGAAGTCGGCATGGGTGGAAGGCTGGACGCGACAAATATCATCACGCCTGATGCTTGCATCATAACGCAGATCGGTTATGACCACATGGAATTCCTCGGGAGCACACTCGCGGAAATCGCCGCAGAAAAAGCAGGCATCATAAAGAACGCGATTCCTGTTGTGAGCGCATGCCAGGAGCCGGAAGCGCTGGACGTCATTTCACGAACGGCAACGGATCATAAAGCAAAGCTCTACGTATATGCAACTGACTTTTCGTCCCGGCTTCGCGGCGAGGATATCCATGGAATCACATTTGACTACGAAAGCGCGGATGCCCGGATTGACGGTTGCCGCCTGCCGCTTCCCGGCGCGCATCAAATGCAGAACGCTTCACTCGCCATCAAGGCGGCCTGCCTCATTCTGGACCGCCCGGACACCCGGATAATAAAGGAAGGGCTGAGAAATACACAATGGCCGGGAAGACTTGAATTGATTCACAAGCATCCGCCCGTCCTCATCGACGGGGCTCATAACCCCGGAGCGGCAGAGGCGCTGTCTAAAACGATTCAGAACACTTTTATGCAGAAGTACGGGAGACTTATCCTCATAGTCGGCGCCATGGCGGACAAGGACATCGCCGGCATATTAAAGCCCCTGCTGCCCCTGGCGGGGCACGTCGTTCTGACGCGCCCCTCTTGCGCCAGAGCCGCTTCGCCGGAGGAACTCAGGCGCATTGCATTGTCTCTCGGATTCCCGCGTGTTCAAACCACATCTTCGGTGAAGGTAGCGCTTGAGGCGGCGATGCAAGAAGCCCGGATTCAGCGGACGGCATCTCCTCTTATTCTTGTAACCGGTTCGTTTTACACAATCGGCGAAGCTAAAGAAGCCCTGGGGCAAAGTGGAGTATTGACCACATTGAGAGAATAAAAAAGGACTAAATATTAAATGCCCCTTATTTTTAATGCCATGCGCATTCTTAACTCCTCCATCGCGGCCTGCCCGCCCGCCGTCTTTTTAAATAACATGAAATTGTTCACGGAAGGGACTTTCCATCCGGCGTGTAGCCGCCGGAAACCGTCAGGCAGAAAATGCCTCTTCATTATGCCCATCTTCCTGCTATCATGCATTCTTCACATTTTATGCGCGGGCGCGCCCGGCCATGCAGGTCAGAGTACAGTGATCACCTCCGAAACCCTCTCCTACGAACCCGGTGAAAAGGCGTACACTGCCGCAGGCCGTGTCAGGATAGAGAGAGACGGCACGGTTATTGAGGCTGACCAAATGACCTATCATGAAGAATCCTCGCACTTGACGGCATCGGGAAATATCCGGTATGACGACCCCGACGTCGCCATTAATGCCGGACGGGCTGAAATCAATCTTGAAACAAAATCCGGAACTATTTTTGACGCGGACATCCACTATAAGAAAGATAACTACCGTCTTTCTGCCGCGACGATCGTTAAAACGGGCGACAATTACTATACCAGCCCGGAAGCCGTGTTCACGACATGCGACCCGCCGTCCCCCGCATGGTGTTTTAAAGGCAGGGACATAAAAGCCGAATTGGGCGACACGCTCACCGCAAAAGATGTTTCTTTTCGCATCAGGAACATCCCCGTGCTCTATACCCCAATTCTATGGGCGCCCATTCTGGACGACAGAACCACAGGTTTTCTGTTCCCCTATATCGGTTACAGCGATTCCAGGGGATTCCAGATCACCATGCCGTTTTACTGGGCAATATCTGAAAACCGGGATATGACCTTTGTCATCGACGAATACACAGGGAGAGGTCTCGGGACAGGCGCTGAATACCGGTACATTCTTCCCGGAAATGCGGAAGGCAAATGGTGGGCATACCACATAAGAGACAGTAAACTCCGGAAAAACTTTTTTGAACTGAGGGCTCATCATGATCACAGACCGGAAGGGAAAGCGGGGGGCTTTTTAAACATAAATTTTGTGAGTGAAAGAGATTTCTACCGCGAATATAAAACCGACTTCGGGCTGCGGACAAACCGGTTTCTTGAATCGACGGCGGAAGTCGCAATCCCCTTGCCGGGCTCGCGCGTCTACCTTCTGTCGCAATACTGGATTGACTTGAAGAAAGACATGCCGGCCCCATATCAGAGACTCCCTGAAGCAGGTTGCGTCCTGAATAGCGCGGCAGCCGGTCCTTTTCTGGTATCCGGCTCGGCCTCGATAACAAACTTCTGGAAGGAAAAAGGCGTCCGCGGGCAGAGGGCCGATATCTTTCCAAAAATAACGCACGCATTTGGAAAGGACGTCAGTGTTTTGCAGAGCCTCGGCCTGCGCGAAACATTGTATTCGTTGCACGGAGACGGGGATTACCCATCCCGCCGGGAGGCGCTCGAGTATCATGCCGCCGGCCATGTCAGACTCTTTAAGAAATATGAATCGTTCTCCCACATACTGGAGCCCTCGGTGAGCTATACGCTCACGGCGCTTTCCGGACATGATTTCCCGCTGTTTGATTCGGCGGAATTGCTGCGGGAAAGATCTTTATTAGAGCTTTCACTTCTCAACAGAATCGTGAATGACCGGGGGGAATACATGATATTCCGGATTTCACAGGGATTCGACGCCCGCAGAGGCGACAGGCCATTCCTCCCGCTGATGTTTGACGCCGTCATACGGAAGCCCCTGTCTTTGAGGTTCGGGGCCGAATACAACGTTTATACAGGTGAAATGGAACGCGTTTACTCGGATTTGTCGGTTAGGATTCTGGAAACAACCTTCATGGCCGGACAAAGATATAACAGGCTGAACAATGTCAATACATATGTTGCGGGCGTCGGGCTGCGGCCTGCCGCACATCTTGCGATAGATGGAGATATCCGCTACGACGCGGAACAGAAGGAGACCAGGGAGATCGGCCTCAATTTCACCTATATAAGCCAATGCTGGGGAATCAGTCTCGGCTTTGTCAAAAGGCCCGGCGACTTTTCCGTGTCTTTTCTATTTGAACTCAAGGGAATCACGAAGACTTTGAAGATTTAACCTTCCTGTCGCGTCAGCCAGAGGGAAATAAAAAAGGGTTTTTCTGGGATTAGTGTGGCCGTCATTCCGGCGAACGCCGGAATCCAGTGACGTTGTTTTATAATGCCTCATGC
>CAZKLK010000106.1:0-6693 GCA_964553535.1 uncultured Nitrospiraceae bacterium | reverse complement strand
TCAACGGTTCACTTTTAATTCGTAAATAGTTCACTTTTAAAAAATTCCTAACAGGGTACGGTAGCGTCAACATCTAAAATTACAGATCCAGTTCTGAAAGTAGTACGGCAATAACTGAATTAGATATAACGGTTCCTCTTCTGGTCAGTCTGAGTGAATCGCCTTTAATTTCAAGATGCCCCATATTTATCAAGTCTCTGCCGGCGCCTGCAACGTCCAAGCCGAGGGTTTGCGCCGCACTGAGGCTTATGCCGTCCGTCTTTCGCAGGCCGAGGAAAAGAAATTCCTTCACGGCGTCCTCCGGCGAAATTTCAGTTGATTCTTCATCGGGCGGCAAGTTCCCGTTCAGCCGTTCAATATAGCCGTCAATATGTTTAATGTTGGAGGAACGCACTCCCCGGACAAACGAATGCGCCCCTGCCCCGGCGCCGATATATCCTCCTCGCTTCCAATAGTTCAGGTTATGCAGGCATTTAAAATCTGGTTGGGCGAAATTTGAAATCTCGTATTGTTGAAACCCCTTGCTTGAAAGGCGCTCGATTCCATGGCTGTACATTTTCAGGATCAGATCTTCATCTGTCTCCCTGATTTTATTGAACAGCGGCGTCCCGGCCTCGGGAGTCAATTCATATGCCGATATATGCGCGGGACTGAATTCCAGTGCTTTTTCAATTGTCTCCTTCCATGATTCAATGGATTGACCGGGAATGCCGTACATGAAGTCTGCCGAAATGTTCTTCAGACCTGACCGTTGCAGGAGCCTTAGAGAACGGATGGCGTCGTCAGCGGTGTGAATCCTTCCGAGCATCCCGAGTTCGCCGTCGTCGAAAGACTGAACGCCGAGGCTAATCCGGTTTGCGCCGAGCGAAAGAAGAAGGCCGACTTTAGATTCACCGAGCGTGCCGGGGTTTGCCTCGACCGAAATCTCGGCGTATGGGGAAATGTGATAATTATCTCTTAAACATTCAAAAATCCGTCTGAAACACCCGTCCGGAAGGACGGTAGGCGTGCCGCCGCCGATGTAGATTGTTTTCAACGCGTCCGCCCGCCTGCTTTTGAGTTGAAGTTCCCTGCAAAGCGCGGCGGAATATGCAAGCGCCGCCGATTCATTGAAGGGCACGGAAAAAAAGTCGCAGTATTTGCATTTTTTTATGCAAAAAGGGATATGGATATAAACGGAGGAAACACCTTTGCAGGACAAGAGGTGCTGCCGGGGCGGAGAATCCTCCTGCATCATTTGACTTTCAGAACAGCAAGGAATGCTTCCTGCGGAAGCTCCACCTTGCCGAACTGCTTCATTCTCTTCTTGCCTTCTTTCTGTTTTTCGAGCAGTTTCCTCTTGCGCGTAATATCACCGCCGTAACATTTGGCAAGGACGTCTTTTCTCAGCGCACGGACGCTTTCCCGTGCGATTATCTTGTTGCCTATTGCAGCCTGTATTATCACCTCAAACATCTGCCTCGGTATAATTTCTCTGAGTTTTTCAGTCAGCTCACGCCCTCTGTAATATGCTTTGTCCCTGTGGACTATTAGCGATAGGGCGTCAACCACCTCGCCATTGAGAAGAATATGCAGCTTGATCAGGTCGGATTCACGGTAGCCGAGAAAATCATAGTCCATCGAGGCGTAACCCCTTGAAAGCGATTTCAACCTGTCGTAAAAATCCCAGAGGATTTCATTCAGCGGAAGTTCATATTCGATCTTTAGCCTTTCCTTTCCGATGTAGGAAAAGCTCTTCTGAACGCCCCGTTTCTCCTGGCAGAGGTCAAGTACGGGTCCGATAAAATCCGAAGGGACAAAAATCGTAACGAGCACAAAAGGCTCCTCGATCTTTTCGTAACGTTCGGGAAGCAATGCCGGGTTTTCGATAAATGAGATGTCCTGGTTTGTCCGTGTAACCCTGTAAACAACAGTGGGCGCCGTGCTCAGCAGTGAAAGGCCGAATTCGCGCTCAAGCCTCTCTTTGATGATCTCCATATGAAGAAGGCCGAGAAAACCGCACCTGAAGCCGAACCCGAGAGCGAGCGACGTCTCAGGTTCATAGACAAAGGATGAATCATTTAGCCTCAGTTTGTTCAGGGCGTCCCTTAGATTTTCATACTGATGCGACTGTGTGGGGTAAAGACCACAAAAGACAAGGGGTTTGATGTCCTTGTAGCCGGAGCAGGGTTCCCGGGCCGGATTATCCGCGTCGGTTATAGTGTCGCCGATTTTCGTGTCTGTAACCTGTTTGATTCCTGCAATGATGTAGCCGACTTCACCGGATGCGAGCTCCCGCACGGGTTCCATCTTGGGGGAAAAAATACCGACCTGCGCCACATCGAATACCTTTCCGGTGGACATAAGTTGAATTCGCGTCCCGGAGCGGACTTTTCCGTCAAATACCCTGACGAGGACGATAACTCCCTGATAATTATCGAACCATGAATCAAAGAGCAGGGCTTTCAGAGGATTGTCATCGTATCCCTTCGGAGCGGGGATCCTCCGGATAATTGCTTCAAGAATCTCCTTTGTTCCTATGCCTTCTTTCGCGCTTGCCGGGATGGCATCGGAGCAGTCTATGCCTATTGTATCTTCTATCTGTTCGATTGTTTTCCGCGGATCCGCGGCAGGAAGGTCGATTTTGTTTATTACCGGAACTATCTCGAGATTGTGTTCCAGAGCATGATACGCGTTGGCAAGGGTCTGCGCCTCTACGCCCTGGGAGGCGTCAACGACAAGGAGAGCGCCTTCACAGGAGGCAAGGCTGCGCGAAACTTCATAGGAAAAATCCACGTGTCCGGGGGTATCGATCAGGTTCAGAATATAATCCGTCCCGGATTCAGAGGTGTATTTGAGTCTCACCGCGTGCGCCTTTATGGTAATACCGCGTTCCCGTTCGAGATCCATGGAATCAAGCACCTGAGCCATCATTTCGCGCTCGCTGAGGGCGCCCGTATATTCGAGCAGCCTGTCGGCAAGAGTCGATTTCCCGTGATCGATATGAGCTATGATGGAGAAATTGCGAATGTTTTTCGTCATAAGGGAAATATTATTCTATCATAAACAGATTGATGCCACATGGAGACACTTATTGTGAAAGTGGTGCTATAATTTGTTTTATGAAAGTCGTAACAGCGCGTGAAATGCAGGACATAGATATTAGGACAATTCAGGATTTCGGCATATCCGGTCCGGTTCTCATGGAAAGGGCGGGGCTCGCCGTTTCGGGCAGAGTGAAAGGGTTATTTGGCCGGAAAAAGATCGTCGTGATAGCGGGAAGCGGGAATAACGGGGGCGACGGTCTTGTTGCCGCCCGGCATCTCCTTAATGACGGATGGGATGTGAGCGTATTCTTGACATCCGAACCGCGGAATCTTGGCAGAGATGCGCAGATGCAGCATAAGGCGGCGGAACTGTTCGGACTGTCCGTTCGTCCGGTGGAGGACCTCCTTACCGGTCATTCCTCCGTTTTCAGCCGCCACTCGTTAATAATTGACGCCATTTTCGGAACGGGCTTGAGCAAGCCCGTCACCGGGACCATCTCCGACGTCATAGATCTGATCAACCGGTCCGGGCTTCCCGTTCTCTCTGTCGATATCCCTTCCGGAATTTCATCAGACAACGGTCAGGTAATGGGAAACGCAGTTGAGGCTTGCTATACAGTTACATTCGGCTTGCCGAAGCGGGGACATTTTCTTTATCCCGGCGCCGCGCACGCCGGCAAGCTGTTTATCGAGGATATCGGGTTTCCGCGCATGCTCACCACATCGGCGGACATAGCCGCTGATTATCTTGAAAAGGCATATGTATCATCTTTGATTCCCGCAAGGGAGAATTATTCGCATAAGGGCAGCTATGGACATGTTCTTATTGTAGCGGGTTCGCGGGGAAAGACGGGATGTGCAAGGATGGCTGCGAAAGCCTGTTTAAGAAGCGGCGCCGGTTTGGTGACTGTCGGTGTCCCGGAGTCTCTTGCCAGCGGTTTTCAGGCGTGTTTCAGTGAAGAGATGATGCTGGTGCTTCCAGACAGGGGCAATGGCGCCCTTTCCTCAAAATCATCTAAATCTGTTATTGATTTTATGCATAAGAGCGCTGATATTCTGGCGGTGGGACCGGGGATCGGAGTCAGCAGCGATACGGTAAAAATTATGAGCGATATTATTCAGGAAATGTCCTGCCCTGTCGTCATTGACGCTGATGGAATCAATTCTCTCAGGGGTAATATGAAGTTGCTCCGCGGGGCAAAATGGCCAATTATTCTTACGCCTCATCCGGGAGAGATGAGAGGCCTCCTGAATGATTCGGCAATGGAAATTTCCGGCATTGAAAAAGACAGGATCAACACTGCGCTTTCATTTGCGACAGAGACCGGCACGCACCTTGTGCTTAAAGGCGTGCCAACCGTTATAGCCGGACCTGATGGCAAAGCTTTCATAAATGCGACCGGGAACCCCGGATTGGCCACTGCCGGCGCAGGGGATGTGCTGTCGGGAATGATCGCGGGGTTTCTTGCCCAGAGCGCCGCTCCTGTCCATTCATGCATTCTCGGTGTTTACCTGCATGGCCTTGCGGGCGATATCGTTGCATCGCGGAAAGGGCAGCATTCACTCATAGCTTCGGATATCATCGATGCCATACCCGCGGCCTTTCGTTCATTGAAATCACTAAAATGACGGCAGGCAGCATGGATACGATAATTTGGCCCGGCATTTTCGGGAACGGCGTCAAGGCTTTTTTCACAAAAAAAACTTTAGGCGCCGACCTTAATGCGGTCAGCAGGGCTGTATTTGTCAAAAAGGAAAACATCTACCTCCCCCAGCAGAAACATACTGATAAAATCCTGTTGCTGAAAAAGGAACGAACGCCGGAAATTGCTGACGCAGTTGTCACGAGTGAGGAAGGCGTCCTGATAGGCGTGCAGGTTGCTGATTGCGTTCCGGGGCTTCTCTGTGACAGCCGCAGGTCCGTTGTCGGTGTTGTTCATGCAGGATGGAGAGGAACTTCCATGCAGATATTCAAAAAGACGGTGCTTTTTTTTGTCGAATATTTCGGATCAGATCCGCGTGACATACAGGTGGCCTTCGGACCCAGCATCAGAGGCAGTTGCTATCCTGTTGACGCTGACGTCAGGGATGCCGTCCTCAGGGCTACAGGCCGGGGGGACTTTGCAGTTGCGGCGAACGGGAAATATTTCCTGGATCTTATTTCTGCGAACATTCAACAGATTAAAGCCGCCGGCATTCCCGCGGGGAATGTCTGGCAATCGCCTGAGTGCACCTGCTGCAGTCCCCATGATTTTCATTCTTACCGGCGCCGCGGAAATTACGCAGGGCGGCAGGCGGGATTTATCGGAATCTTTTAAAATGATCCTCAGCAAGAAACGCTATTTTTCAGGTAGTGCTGAGGAAACAATGGATATCGGCTGTAATCTGGGGCAGTGCCTGAGGCCGGGGGATGTCGTGGGACTGTATGGAGAATTGGGGTCGGGGAAAACAGTATTAGTTAAGGGAATTGCGCGGGCCTTTGGCATAAATGAGAGGGATATAACAAGTGCAAGTTTCACCATTGTAACGCAGTATCAGACAACTCCTCCGTTCATCCACATGGATCTTTACAGGATAAAGAGAGGTGAAGATTTGATTGAAATCGGCATATCCGAGTACGCCGGCGGAAATAATATTGCGGTCATCGAGTGGGCGGAAAAGGCTGAGGGATGGCTGCCGGAAGACAGCATAGCAGTTAGGCTGCTGTGCCTTGAAGACGGCGTCAGAGAGATAACCATTTGGGGGTTAAATGAAGAAAATAGGCATCATATCAAAAGCGGGACACCCTGAGCCGCTGAGACTCCTGAAAGAGCTTCAACCCTGGCTCGCGGGGAAGCAGTGTGAAGTCTTTGTTGATACTGAGGCAGCGTCCGGTCTCAATATCAGCGGGTATGACCGTTCGCGCATTCCGGAAATGGCGGATTTTGTAATCGTCCTCGGAGGCGACGGCACCATGCTGAGCGTGGCGCGGCTGATTGGAGATAAAAGCCTTCCGATACTGGGGGTCAATATTGGCGGCCTCGGCTTTCTGACTTCCGTTCAAAAGGACGAGATGTATGAAGTCCTCGAGAAGGTTATAGAAGGACAATGTCCGGTGGAAGAGCGGATGATGCTGACTGTCCGCGTCCTCAGGCACAGTGAAAGCATTGCGGAATATCTGGTCGTTAATGATGTAGTGGTGAACAAGGGAGCTCTTGCCCGGATCATAGACCTTGAGACCTATATCGATGACAGTTATGTTGCCACATTCAAGGCGGATGGTTTGATAGTATCTACTCCAACCGGCTCAACGGCTTACGCGTTATCTGCCGGGGGGCCGATCGTTTATCCGACGCTGAACAATATTATTCTTGCGCCCATATGCCCTCATATGCTGACAAACCGGCCGATTGTTCTCCCCGGCGATATGCATGTCGATATTGTTTTAAAATCGGAAAATGAAGATGTATTCCTCACTGTTGACGGCCAGGTCGGATTTTCCCTGAGGCGCAATGATATAATTCAGGTCAGAAAATCGGAATTCAAGGCGAGGTTTATGATTCCCTGTGAAAGGGATTATTTTGAGATTTTGAGAACAAAATTGAAGTGGGGTGAAAGATAAACGGGAACAATTATTTGTTGTAGCTCATTTTAACTTTTATGGTTGAAGCGCCTTGCGGAAAATCGC
>CAZKLK010000105.1:0-6711 GCA_964553535.1 uncultured Nitrospiraceae bacterium | reverse complement strand
AGGTGCATCTATACGTCTGCATTTCGCTCATCTCCTTAATATTTTCCTCCTCGATTAACCGTTCACTTTTAATTCTTAAAGAGTTCACTTTTAAAATATTCCTAACATAAAAAGAATTGCCTGGTTGCCTTGTTGCGGGCCGGGCAACAATCTATTACAATATTTATTTGCAATTACCCAAATCCAGCGATAAGGATTGTCATTGCGAGTGCAGCGAAGCAATCCCGTCGTATGAAAGGAGATTGCCACGCACCTTGCAGGTGCTCGCAATGACGCGTTTATCAATCGTTCGGGATAGTTATCGCTGGATTTTGGAATTGCAATATTCGCGGAGAGGTGCCAGAGCGGTTGATTGGGGCGGTCTCGAAAATCGTTGTGGGGGCGACTCCACCCAGGGTTCGAATCCCTGCCTCTCCGCCATTCCATGGAGCTGAAGCGCATGATATTTTTGATATGCGTCAGATATTTCATCGCAAATGACAGTGATTGATTGTTGGCATAAGGAGACATTGCTGTGTTAAGCAAAACGTTCTATATCACGCTGATGATCGCGTTGTTGCTTATTCTTGGATACCTGGGATATTTAATCATCAAACCGTTCCTGATTCCGATTGCATGGGCTGTTGTATTTTCGATCCTGTTTTATCCGCTCTACGCTTTTATCCTCAGATATATCCGGTGGAAATCGGCCGCGTCTTTCATCGTGCTCCTGATAATCCTTCTGATCATCCTAGGTCCTGTTTCATATCTCTCATTCCTTTTGATGCTGGAATTGAGGACATTAGTCGCTTCCACTGATACAGGGCTGATCGCCGGAGTGAAGGACTTCATGAATCACCCGGCTATCAAGAACATACTGGAGCGAATCATGTCGTTCTTCAATGTCACCGAAGGTGAACTGACCCAGACAGTTGCCGATGGCATTATGCAGATGGGACATGACTCGCTCAGCGGCATCCGAAAGGGTATCGCGGGCGTCGTAACCGGAATCCTGGATTTCATGTTCATGACGATTACCATCTTTTTCCTTTTGAAAGACGGCCCCGGGTTCGCCGGCAGGCTGCTTGAACTTATGCCGTTTTCTGAAAGGCAGAAGAAAATGCTGACGGACAAGTCAAAGGATATTGTCATTGCAACTATGTTCGGAGGCGTTGTCGTGGCAATCGTACAGGGCCTTGCGGGCGGGCTTGCCTTTGCGCTGCTCGGGATTTCATCTCCCGTATTATGGGGCTTCGCCATGGCGATTGCATCCTTCCTGCCGATCATAGGCCCGTTTATCATATGGATGCCGGCCGCCGGCTACCTTATTCTGCAGGGGGCTATAGTTAAGGGGATAGCTCTGATCGTCATCGGGATATTCGGTATCGGCCTGATTGACAACTTTCTTAGACCGGCCATCGTCGGCAGCCGAACCAGGATGCACTATCTTCCCCTATTTTTCACTGTTCTGGGAGGAATTAAAGTCTTCGGACTGATAGGCATAATCCTGGGGCCGCTTGTCTTCGCGCTCTTTCTTTCGGTTGTCGAGGCATTCCGCAGAGTGGAGGAAAGCCATTTGTGAGGCAATGCCGGACAGACAGACAGGGAACGGGAGAAGCGGAAAAATGCGCATCCGGGGCGCTTCTATATATCTTGACCGATATGTTATTTGCAGGTATGTTAAGACTGTCTTGCTCATGCCGGGCTGTCAGGTTGTATTGAAATCTATGCCGGATTATTCATAACCCGGGACTGCATCAATTGCATTTCCCGGCTGAATGAAAATTGTGAATTTATAAAATAGGGGGAACCGGAAGAAATGACGCGCCGAAACCGGTCATATTGCGCGGAGCTGGGATTATCCGATGCGGGGAGAGAGGTTTCGCTGGCGGGCTGGATCGACGCCCTGAGAGATCATGGCGAGGTGCTTTTTGTTCACCTGCGCGACCGGAGCGGCATTATCCAGGTTGTCTTCAGCCCTGAATTTGCCTCGGGTGATATCTGCGCGCGGGCGTCATTGCTCAAAAACGAGTATTGCGTTTCCCTTGCCGGCCGCGTGGCCGAACGGGCAAAAGGCACTGAAAATCCCAATATTGTCACGGGGGATATTGAAATATTCGCCACGGATCTCACTATCCTGAAGAAATCAGGTACTCTGCCGTTTTCTGTATCGGAAAAGTCCATGATCGCCGGCGCGGCCGTCAATCGGGATGAGTCAATAGCCGAGGATTTGAGACTTCAGTATCGATACCTTGATCTTCGGCGGCCGTCGATGCAGGATCATCTTATAAAAAGACACCGCATCGTGAAGGCGGTCCGTGATTTTCTTGATGCACAAGGGTTCATTGAAATTGAAACCCCGATGCTGACAAAAAGCACGCCTGAAGGGGCAAGGGACTATCTTGTTCCCAGCAGGCATCACCCGAAGAAGTTCTATGCGCTGCCCCAGTCGCCCCAGCTTTTCAAACAACTCCTTATGGTGAGCGGCATGGACCGGTATTTCCAGATCGTCAGATGTTTCCGGGATGAGGACCTGCGCCCCAACCGCCAGCCGGAGTTCACACAGCTTGATCTGGAGGCATCCTTCATCGACGAGGAATTCATCTATGAGCTTTTTGAAGGACTATTGGCCCGGATGTTTGATGTCGGGGGGATCAGCCTGCCCGGACCTTTCCGCAGAATGACCTGGCAGGAGGCCATGAACAGCGCGGGCTCCGACCGGCCGGACATGCGCTTTGACATGACTTTCCGGGACGCTTCCGGCATTTTCACGGATACCGGCTACGGAATTTTCAGACAGATTCTGAGCAGGGGCGGGTGCATTAAGGGGATTAACGTCAAAGGCGGGTCCGGCAGCCTGAGCAAGAATGTCCTCCAGAACGAATATGCAAAGGAAATCGTCCCGGGGTTCGGCGCCAAGGGCATGACCTGGATGCGGGTGCTTGACGGAAGGCTGGAGTCCAACATCGTGCAGTTTTTTAACGACAATGAGCGGCGTGAAATTCTCAGGCGCTTTGACGCGGATAACGGCGACGTGATTCTCATGATAGCCGACCCGTCCTGGTTCGTCGTATGTTCGGCGCTCGGCAGGCTTCGTCTGCATATTGCGGAACGGCTTGATATGATTCCAACGAATGTATTTTGCCCGGTCTGGGTAACGGATTTTCCCCTCTTTGAGGAGACTGAGGACGGCATAGCGTCAAACCATCATCCTTTTACCATGCCGGACAGGACGGACTTTGACCCAAAAAATACCGCTGAACTGCTGACGCTCCGTTCACGCGCTTATGACATCGTTGTGAACGGAGAGGAGCTTGGCGGGGGAAGCATCCGGATAAACGACAGAAATCTGCAGTGCAAAATGTTTCAGGCCCTCGGCCTTTCGGAAGCGGACGTGGAGGAAAAATTCGGATTTTTCATTCGCGCCCTTGAATATGGACCTCCTCCCCATGGCGGCATCGCGCTCGGAATCGACCGCGTTGTCGCCATGATTTTGGGTGCCTCGTCCATCCGGGAGGTAATTGCATTCCCGAAGAACCGCAGCGCTTTTTGCCCGCTTACACAGGCGCCGTCTCCCGTTGCGCCGGAACAGCTCGGCGAACTCGGACTTCTTGATATTGGGGGGAGCCCGCCGCCGCAAAGTTTGGGAGAGCGGCAGGATTTAATAGATTCCCTTGCCTGGATGTCCCGCATCGACATCCGCGCTGATGAACGGTCTGAAATAATTGCCGCGGTGCAGGATGCTGCGGTCCTGTCGGAGACAGTCGGCCGCTATGACGGGGACGATGAACCGATGTTTTCCGTTGTAGCTGTATTGAACCGCATTAGGCCGGGTACGGAGCCGCGCACAAGCCCGCTTGCGGAGAAAGGCGAACTGTTTAGAAACGCGCCGGCAATGAAAGGCGGCTACTTTAAGGTGGCGGGCGTGCTCGAATAACGAACGGGAATGGCGCCGGATATCTTCACATATAAGAACGAATCAATGGAAACGGCTGCAAATGGGGGCGGCGCTCTTGCGGGGAAAAGGGTTGTCATTCAGCCGAACATGTCCGCCCGGGGGTGGCTAACCAATGCCGGATCCCTTGCTCTTGAGGGTTTTGTTGCGATCGAGGATGCGACGGTAATCAGCCGCCTCAGAGACGCGGGATCCATGATTGCCGGCAGCGCCCGCATGAGTGAACTGGGATTTGGACTTGCCGGCGACACGGGAGCTCAGGCCCTCCTCCAGGGCGAAGCCGATATCGCCCTCATCACAGATACTATGGGCGAGGCGCGCGCTGCCGCTGCGACATCCGGACTTTTCGGGTTCAAGCCGAGCTACGGCATTATTTCCCGCTTCGGCCTGATCGGACTTGTTCCCTCCATGGAGTGCTGCGGGATTATGGCAAGAAGTACTGAAGATATTGTTGCCACTCTGGGGGTGATTGCCGGCAGGGACGAAAACGATTTTTCCATGCCGGATGAAACGCTGCCTGATTTCAGCGGCCCGGATGGTCTGCTGAAGGCAACGGGCGCCGCCGGTGTCATAAAAGAGTGTCTTATCGCCCTGAATGACGCAGAGCGCAAGGCCTTTGAGTCCGGGCTCAGGAAGATTGAGAGTGCCGGTTTTACGATACGGGAGACAGGTTTTGAGGACTTCAGTCTTTTTCAAACCGTTCACAATGTAATCGGCTCTGTGGAGGCGTCCTCAAGCGCCGGCAAGTACGATGGGGTGCGTTACGGACACCGGGCCGCATCCGCGAAAAATTGGAATGAAATGTATATCCGTTCCCGGGGGGAATCTTTCGGTCTGCTTATAAAGACATATTTGTTTCAGGGGGCATATTTTCAGTTTAAACACTATCCCGCCTTTGAAAATGCCTGCCGCTTGCGACGCCGCCTTGTCCGGGATACCTATTCGCTATTCGAGCATGTCGATTTTCTTGTTCTGCCGACACTGAGGCTTCATCACGATCCTGCCAAAGCGGCAACAATCAGACAGACATACGACGCCTTTTGGCTGACGCTGCCGGCCAGTGTAACCGGTCAGCCGTCCCTTCAGATTCCGTCTGCCTGCCTGAATGCGGGATCCGATCTCGGGTTGCAGATTGTCGGCCCCCGTCTCGGCGACGCCCGTTTATTAAGCGCCGGCATGGGCATTTCATCCGTTATTTACGGGGCAACTTAATCATGAAATATGAAGCGGTCATCGGCCTTGAAATACACGTTCAGTTGAACTCCGCTACCAAGCTCTTTTGCGATTGCCCGAACCGGCCGGGTGATCAGCCGAATATCAATACGTGTCCCATTTGCCTCTGGCTGCCCGGCACAATTCCAAAATTCAATCATGAAGCGCTTGAAAAGGCGGTCCTGGCATGTCTTGCCCTGAACTGCGACGTTCAGCCGGAAAGCGCATTTGACCAGAAGGTGTATTACTATCCGGATCTTCCGAAGGGATTTCAGCTTTCCCAGCATCACCGGCCGCTGGCTAAAAATGGCTGGCTCGATATCACCGGTGAGGACAGGACCGTGAAGAGGTTGCGGATACACCATGTCCATATGGAAGAGGATGTGGCGAAGCTTGTCCACGAGACGGAAGGGCGCACGCCGATAAGCCTGGTGGATTTCAACCGGGCGGGCGCCCCGCTGATCGAGGTAGTGACCGAACCGGATATGAGGACTCCCCATGATGCTGTGGCATTTCTTCGCATTTTACGGGCGCACTTGCGCTATGCCGGCAGTTCAGAATGCAGCATGGAACAGGGCACGTTAAGGGTGGACGCAAATATCTCTCTCCGGCCGGCCGGCGCGGATGCGTTCAATACGAAAGTGGAAGTGAAAAACATGAATTCATTTCGCAGTGTGGCCGATGCGATTTCATATGAAATCAAGCGTCAGGCAGAGTGCCTTGACAGGGGCGAACCCGTCGTCCTCCATACGCGCCTTTGGGATACCGAAAAAAATGCGACAACAGCAATGCGCGGCAAATTTTCCGGTCCCTGCGTACCGGACCCTTCAGTGCCCGGGATAGCGCTTTCGGATGCCTGGTTGGAAGAGATTTCGGGCAGGCTGCCGGAGATGCCCGGCCATAAAAATGACCGTTTTATGAATCAATATGGACTTGCCCCTGAAGAGGCCTCGGCCATAAGCCAGGAACAGGACCTGTCCGAATTTTTTGAGGCGGTTGCAGGCGAGAATCTTCCCCCGCGAAAAGTAGTGAGCTGGATGGCTGCGCATCTCATTCCGCTCCTCAGGGACAATAATCTGACGATAAAGGAAACCCCGCTTACTCCAAAGCGCTTTGCAACGCTTTTATCCATGCTCGACGCTGATATGATAAACGCAAATGCCGCCAGGGAAGTATTGGGCAAGCTCCTTACAAGTGATCAGTCGCCTGAGGAGATTGTTGAAAAGGGGCGTTACCGGCAGGTTTCCGATAATGCCGGAATAGAAGCGCTTGTCGACGGGATACTCGCTGACCATCCATCCGACGTCGGGGATTACCGCAACGGGAACACCAAGGTAATCGGTTTTTTCATGGGATTGGCCATGAAAGCTTCTCAGGGGAAAGCCAACCCCAAACTTTTAAAAGAAATTCTTATGAGGCGGCTATCCTGAAACGGAAAGAAAAATTTCTTTATGCGGGCAAGACTTGAGAGAAATCAAATAACTCATGGAAATGTGTCAGTAGAAAAATATGTTAGGAAAAATTTAACAGTGAACTCTTTAAGAATTAAAAGTGAACGGTTAATC
>CAZKLK010000104.1:0-6775 GCA_964553535.1 uncultured Nitrospiraceae bacterium | reverse complement strand
GCATATTTTATAAAAGAATGAACAATTCCTATCCACAAGGTTCCCAGAAGAGGCAAAAATAGTTCAGTCTCACAATCCAAATTCTCCGCGATAGAAATATTCCTTTCGAATTCGACTCGCAAAATGCATTTGATGCAGAACGTGACAGCATTTGTCGGGTTAATCATTTGATATATATCTATAGCGGCTCCGGACGGTGAATTATCACGGCTAAAGGCCGGGGATATGATTATGCTACAATAAACAAGTCCATTTTCGATGAAAATACTCCATAGATCAATACTGAAGGAATTGATCCTCGCGTTTATTCTGAGCCTTGTCTCTCTGAATTTTATCCTGATGACAGAGACCCTGCTTCGCTTGAGTAAAATCCTTTCCGGCGTTGGGAGTTCGGTCTTCGATATAGTGAAATTGATTGCTTATATCCAACCGCCGCTGCTGCTGTTCACTGTCCCGATGTCACTGCTGCTATCTACACTGCTCGTTTACGGAAGACTTAACATCGATAGCGAGACGGTAATCATGCGGGTCAGCGGCATGAGTTTTCGCGACATATCAATTCCGGTTGCTGTTCTCGGCATCGTGTGTTATCTGCTAACTACCGGCGTCAGCATGTATATAGGTCCGAAAAGCGCTTTAAAACTCAGGGAAGAAACGGCTCATATCATCCAAAAAAGGATGCCTCTTGCTATTGAAGAGGGAAGGTTTATGACCGGATTCAAGGACATCATAATTTTAGTGAAAGAGAAGCCTTCTGAAACTGCCATGAAAGGCATTTTTTTGTATGACATGAGGAACGATCAGGAACCGAGGATGCTGATGGCCAGAGAAGGTGTTGTTTCATCTCAAGGCAATTTCATCGTCAATCTTTTATTGAAGAATGGGTATATAAATACAGTGAAAGGAGATAGTTCTACAGAACTTTTTTTTGACAATTATAATTTTTCGCTGCACCTTGAACCGGTTTCCCGCGCCCCGAAAAATAGAGAAATGACCCCATATGAACTTATCGAAAGAATTAGGGAAAAAGACCAAAAAGAGCTGACGTCTCTTTGCCTCGAGCTTTATCGCAGAGTTTCCCTGCCCTTAATGTGCATTATTCTCATTTTTATCGGGCCGCCCTTGGCCATGGTCACCGGAAAATCCGGCAAGATGGGAGGTCTGTCGATTGGCCTGTCGGTGGTCACAGTTTATTATATGGTGCTGATCTATAGTGAAAATCTCGCAAAAGCAGGGAAAATACCTGATTATATCGGAGCATGGAGCGCGACAATTATGCTCGCAATAGCCGCTTTCTTTATGTTTCGCAGGGAACGCAGAAGATGAAAATAGTCCGCCGGTATTATATAAAGGAATACCTGAAACTGCTGTGCATAATTTGTGCGGGCCTTGCTCTGATATTCAGTCTCCTTGATCTCGTCGATAAGATCGACAATTTCGCCCCGGGCAAGCTTTCCCTAAAGGGCGTTATGTATTACTCCCTCCTGGTTATGCCGAAATACGTGCTTTACCTTCTTCCCATGTCACTTCTCATTAGCAGTTTATTCATTTTCGGTCTGGCGGCTCGCTATCAGGAAATCACAGCCCTTAAGGCATCAGGCGGAAGATTGAAGGTGCTTTTTTTGCCTTTTGTCATTCTCGGTTTGCTGTGCAGTTTGTTTTCATTTATTATGGCGGAATTTGCAATCCCCATATTTTCTGAAAAGCTTCTTGAGTTTAAGAGAATATATATGGGAAGGCCGGATAAAATGGCTGTTGTCCAGGGTTCTGTATGGTTTCGGGGGATGGACGGATCAGTAACGAGAATGATGCTTTACATGCCGGAAAAAAAGTTGGCAAAGGGAGTAAGTATTTTTTTGCCCGGAGAGTTATCTCTCAGAAAGAGAATAGAAGCTAAAGAAGCTCTGTGGTCCAAAGATGAGTCCGGAAATAACACATGGATTCTCTCGGGTGTTACCCTTTATGATTTCGAAAGTGGAAAGTTTTCGGTCGCACAGTCAATGGAGTACCCGTATATTGAATCTCCTGATCTCTTTGCGAGGGGAATTAGGGCAACGGATGAAATGGGTATTTCAGAACTTTCACAGTATATAAATAAATTGCGCGCGGCCGGCATTACTCATTCAAGGCTCGTTGTTGATTTTCATGTCAAGCTGTCGTATCCCTTAATGAATTTTTGCATGATGATTCTTGGTCTGGCACTCTCGGGGATAATGAGAACAGGGGGAGGATTATTGGCGACTGGCGCCGGGGTGTCCATTAGCATTGCCTACTGGCTTTTTTATACCTTTATGTTGTCAATGGGTTATGCGAAGGTCATTGAGCCGGTGATCGCCCCCTGGATTGTTCCGGTTATGTTCGGAACGGTTTCTGTTTATCTTTTCAGGAGGGTACCGGAGTAACCTATGACCATGAGCGAACCGAGAGGCTATCTTTGCATGGTGCTTCACGCGCACCTGCCTTATGTAAGGCATCCAGAGTATGAATATTGTCTTGAAGAGAACTGGCTTTATGAAGCAATGACCGAAAGCTACATCCCTCTTATCGATCTCTTTTCAAGGCTGATTGATGATGGAAGCGAATTCAGGGTTACACTTTCCCTCAGTCCCACTCTTGCAGAAATGCTGGGCGATGAACTTCTTATGAAGCGTTATGTAATTTACCTGGAGAGGCTAATAGAGTTGGCAACAATGGAGTGCAGAAGAAACAGAAGGGGCCCGCTTGAACCCATAATAAAAATGTATCGGAGCAGGTTTAAAAGGATACGCTGCCTTTTTGAGCAGACTTGCCGCGGCGATCTGATTTCCGCCTTAAAGGAACTGCAGGAGACGGGCCATCTGGAAATCATACCTTCAGCGGCAACACACGCTTACCTGCCTCATCTATGTCTTTATCCGGAGGCAGTCAGGGCTCAGATAGGAGTTGCAATGCAGCAATACAAATATAATTTTCACCGGAGTCCGCAGGGGATATGGTTTCCTGAATGCGGTTTTGCCTCTGAGTTTGACGAATATGTCAGGGAGCAGGGCATTTCTTTCTTTTTCCTCGACTCACACGGGGTAATCCGCGGTGTTCCTTCGCCTGAGTTCGGAGCGTATTTGCCTGTTTTATGCCGATCCGGGATTTCGGTATTCGGCAGGGACGCATCGGCATCGAGACAGGTGTGGTCGTCTATCAGCGGGTACCCGGGAGATGCCGACTACAGGGACTTTTATCGCGATATTGGTTTTGACAGTGGCGATGATCATGTGAGGTCTTTTCTAATGCCCTACGCTGCAAGAACATTCACGGGCCTGAAATATTATCGTATAACCGGTGCAACCGACTCCAAGAAACCTTATATTGCTGAACGCGCAATTAGGAAAGTAAAACAGCATGCGCATCATTATATGGTTAGCAGGGAGGCGCAGGTACATAGTCTTTTTGAAAGGTACGGGATACGTCCCGTTATCACCGCCGCCTTTGATGCGGAGCTGTTTGGGCACTGGTGGTTCGAGGGCGTTGACTGGCTTGACATGCTGTTCAGAAATATTGACAGGAAAGGCCGCAACTTCTGCACAATCACCCCTTCGGAATATCTTGGCTTGCAGGGACAAAATTCCGCTCTGCAGCTATCTCACCCTTCAGCATCAAGCTGGGGCGCGAACGGATATCATGAAGTCTGGCTTAATGACAGGAACGACCATATATACCGGCACATGCTGAAGGCCGCGGGCCGAATGATCGGGCTTGCGGACAGATTCCCGGATGCCGGAGGAGTTCTTCTTAGGGCGCTGAACCAGGCTGCGCGGGAGATACTGCTTTCCCAGCACAGCGACTGGACATTTATGATGAGAAACGATTCGTTCCGCGAATACGCTGAAAAACGTTTTGCTGTTCATATCAGCAGATTCACGAATCTGCATGGATCAATTATGTCAGGGCATATTGACGAGGGAATGTTGACTGATATGGAGCACAAAGACGCTATTTTCGGGGAAATCGATTACCGGATATTCCGAAGCCTTAGTCCATTAGAAGGAAATTAGTCGCGGCATTGCTCCTTTGATTTTGTGATATAATGTTTTTACTTCGGATAATTTCATCAATAAAATATTATCAGGAAAGGGGTGGTTATAATGACAAGATATGGGGGCATGTTGTTGCTCGCATCACTTTTCATTGCATTCGTACTCACGGGCGCGGCGTATGCTGAAGAGGATGCCTGTGTTTCATGCCATCAGAAACAGACGCCTGGGAAGGTGAAAGACTGGAGCATCAGCAGGCACAGCGCGGTAAACGTTACCTGTTCAACATGCCATGGGAAAAAGCATAACAGCGCGGCGGATGCGGAACTTGCGCAAATGCCCGACGAAAAGGTTTGCGGTCAGTGTCATGCAAAGCAATTTGCCGAATTCGGGAAAGGGAAACACAATTTGGGGTGGATTTCAATGAACGCCCTTCCGGTTACCCATGTAGAACCGGATGAACTCATAGAAGGCGGCAGGGGGTGTGGCGGTTGTCACAATATGGGCATCAAGACGGAAGAACAGAAAAGAGAACAGCGGGCCAAGGGGTACAGATACCAGATGAACTCTTGCGATGAATGCCACACGAGGCATACATTCTCAAAAAAGGAAGCATTGGACCCGAGAGCCTGCCAGCAGTGCCATATGGGTTACGATCACCCGCAGTGGGAAATGTGGAGCAGCGCCAAACACGGATCCAGATGGTTCGCACGGGATTCGGGGAATCTGCCCGCGGAAGCTTCAGCTCCAAAATGTCAGGACTGCCATATGCCGGATGGCTCTCACGAGAACCGAACCGCGTGGGGGTTCCTCGGCGTGCGCTTGCCGTTGCCCGAAGACCCTCAGTGGAAGGCTGACAGGATTGCCCTTCTGAAGGCGCTCGGCGTATTGAATCCGGTTACGGGAGAGCCGACAGCGCGCCTTGAGGCTGTCAAGGCGGCCGACATGGTTCGACTGACAGAAGAGGCATGGAAGGCGGAACGGGAGAAAATGATCAAAGTGTGCACTAATTGCCACTCGGAACGTTATGCAAGAGAGCAGTTGAATATGGGTGATACCATAATAATGAAGTCCGACCGTCTTCTCGCCGAGGCTATAGACATTGTCGCGGGGCTTTATAAAGACGGAATTATCAGGAAGCCGGAGAATTATGCATTCGCCTATCCCGACTTTCTATACTTTATGCAGACCGGAGGCGGTGACACGAAAAAATTGTCCTATATTGATCAAGTCTTGTTCCAAATGTACATGAAGCACCGGATGAGAACGTATCAGGCATTTTTCCACGTCAACCCGGATTACGCTTACTGGTATGGGTGGGCGATGATGGTGAAGGATCTCGGGGAAATCAGGGAACTGGCTGCAACTATGAGGGCTACCCATAAGAAGTAAGGGGAAAGATTTTTTGGGGACGATTTCGAAGAGCGGGGAAAACCCCCGCTCTTTTTGTTCTGGCACGTCGTGTTAAACAGTCAAAAACTCGGGAAGATCGGCATTCTTTTCATATTATTAGGTTTATGTATCCCCATTTGCAGCCTGCCTTTCTCCTCAGCTTTTAAGGGGGAGGACAGTTTTATCTGGCGTATCATAAGAGCGGTCTGGACAGGAGAAATTATTCTCAGAGACGGTGTGATCGGAGTTATACCCGACAGGGACGAGCAATTGTACGGGGAGTATATGGAATTTAGAAGTGGACAACCGGACGCGGAATCTGTTTCAGAGGATGTGATAGTTGAGAGGTTCTACAACACGAAATATAAAGACCTTATGCCGCGTGTTGCGTTCAATCTGAAGCTCCAAAAAAAGCAGGTAGTAACGGTGCGGAAAAAAATTTCGCTGCCCAATCTTTATGTGTTTATCGCCGGCTTTTTGCTGGTCATTTCCGGGATTGTAATTCGTATTTACGCCGGCAGAAGAAATAGCCTGATAAAAAAACAGCCTTCGGACTTCAGTGCTTCTTAAACAGATTTTCAAGCGCTTTCAATGCGTCCGCCTTTTGCAGGCCGGAAGATGACGCAGTGGATTCCCTGAAAATAAAAAAATCGCAGAAATTTGACTTGTCACGCGACCGTTGAAACTCTGCCTTCGGTTCACGGCATTTGTTATGGCTTGTTTCGGAATAGAAGGAGCAGTTCAGGCAGATGCGCAGGTCTCCGCCGCATAGAGGACATATCGATTTTCTCGAAAAATATTTGTCTTCTATATTAATGTGTTTGCCGCACAGAGCGCACTTTTTCATGCGTCAAAGTCTTTCATTCCCCATTCCCTTGAAGAAGGAAGCGGAAGAACTATATTGATCCGATAAAAAGAAGACTATTTGATCTTATTAATGAAATCCTCAATCGGCAGCGCGGCAAGCGAGAGCAGATGAACGGTGCCCCTCGCTCCCAGATCAACGGACATTTTCATGATGGCAGTGTTGTCGGGCGCCTCCACGATGTTCACAAAGTCATATGGTCCGAGGACCGCGTATTGTTCTTTTACTTTGATGCCGATCTTCTCAAGTTCCTTATTCACCTCCAGAATTCTTTTCGGATTCTCCTTGATTGTCTTTCTTCCTTCATCGGTCAGCGTGCTTAGGACAACATAGTAAGCCATTTTGTTCTCCTCCTTTTCTGGTGTTATGTTTATACGGGCGCTTGAATGTTGCAGTCGGCTCCTGCATGATCCTGTACCATTATAGCAAATGTTTTTTCATAGTTCAGCATTTTTTCTCTTCTGGGAACCTTGTGGATAGGAATTGTTCATTCTTTTATTTTTATTGGAAT
>CAZKLK010000103.1:0-6814 GCA_964553535.1 uncultured Nitrospiraceae bacterium | reverse complement strand
CCAGTACTAATAGACCGTGCGACTTGACCCTTATTTCATCCCTACTGTTGTCAAGGACGGCTTGAAATGCGCGGCATGCTGGTGTTATAATTCCGGAGATGATTATACGGTTTCCGGTGGCGATGCCGGAGGGGCAGCACCCGTTCCCATTCCGAACACGGAAGTTAAGCCCTCCAGGGCCGATGATACTATGATTGTTGAGGTCATGGGAAAGTAGGTCGCTGCCGGATTAAAAATAAAAAAGGCTCAGTGAAAACTGAGCCTTTTTTATTTTCGAAATACAAAGGCGTTCATATTTTATCGCTGTTTGACACGGGTGCCATGGTTGATCTGATCCCCGGGGTGGGTTATAACCATGTCCCCCAACGTGATTCCGGAAATGATTTCAGCGGCAAGACCGGTCCTTTGTCCCACGGTTACAATTTGCGCATTTGCCCTGCCGTTTTTTACAACAAAAACAGCCCAGCCGTCACCCAGCCGGAAAAGAGCGCTGGCCGGCACCTGAGTCACATCCTCTTGTTCCCATATGATGAACCGCGCCTCTACCCGATAGCCGTCTTTCAAATTATCCCTCTCTTCGGGCGATGATGTAATGTCTGAAATCACAAGCACCCGCTGTTCCTCAACGCCGAGACTTGATATTTTTGTAAAGCCGCTGGGTTCAATAATCCTGATCTTCCCCGAGAGGACAGGGCCTCCTCCCCAGCGCACAAACTGGACGGGCATCCCCGGCTTCATTTTCACCGCTTCCGCGGAAAGCACCTCGGCTTTAACCTCAATATTTCCTGCGTCCCCGACATCGAGGAGCGCATCTCCCGGATGAACGGTTCCTTCGCTTTCACGGTGCATCCTGAGCACATGCCCTGAGACGGGCGTCTGTACCGGGATGATGCCTCCGTGCCTCTTCGTGACGCCGTCTGAAAAAGTAAGCGCGCTTTTTGCCCTCTCAAGCTCAAATCGGCTCACCCTGACCTGCGCTTCGGCGGCAAGGTGTTTTGCGGCGGTGAGTCTGGCGTTGCTCTCTGCTCTGTCGAGGTTATCCCGCGACGCAAACCCTTCAAGAAAGAGTTGTCTTATCCGCTCCAGGTTCCGGGCGGCATAATCAGAGTCGGCTGCCGCCGCAAGCATGGCTTCTTCGGATACTCCGACAGCAGCTTCAGCCGCGGCGACAGCGGCCTCTGCCTCCGCCCGGCTCCTCGGGTCGAGGGCCGCAGATCTGAGAGGTTCGATGCGCGCGACAACCTGCCCTTTCTTTATCGTATCCCCCTCCTTCAAAAGGATGCGCCTCATATAGCCGGCTACCGGCGCGGAAATCACAAACCTGTCTTTTACTCTTGTAATGCCTTCTTCTTCAACAATCACCTGCATCTTTCCTTTGGCGACCTTAGCCAGGTCAACCGGCTGAGGCTGCGATCTGAATCCATATACAATTGCAGCCACGATGGCTGATACTATCCCTGTGACGATAATCCATCTGCTTTTTTTCATTGTTTCTATTCCCTCGTCTTCAAAACAGCTATGAGATTCAGGCGGTCAAGCCGGTAACGCACTATCAGTCCCGAGAGACACGCGGCTATGATCACCACTGTCGCGGCAAGAGCGTATGTCGAAGATGCGATGACAACCGGCACCCTGAAAAGATCCGAACTGACAACGGCGGCAATATATGAACAGAGAGCCCGTCCGATGACAAAACCAACCGGAATTGATACCACCGTAAGGAGACCAAACTCCCCGAGGAGAATATACGATATCTCCGCCCGCGTATACCCCAACACCCTCAGGCTTGCAAGTTCCCTTCCGCGCTCCGCCAATGCAATTCTTGCGCTGTTGTATACCACACCAAAAGCGATGCTTCCGGCAAGGAGAGAGGTTATGAGGGTGAAAAAAAGGATAACTTCGGCCTGTGTCTCCCGGAAATTGTGTATCTCATCTTGCCGCACGACTGTTGTCGCGACGCGGGGCATGTTTATGAGTTTATTGTATATTTCGCGCTCGCGACGCGGGTCGATGGAAATGAGCAGGCCCGACACCTTATCATCTTCTCTCAGCATCCGGTTCAGGGCCTTCAGGTCCATGTACCCCGTCAGTCCGATAAATTGTTTTGCCGTTCCAACCACCGGTACCTGTCTCACCGGCCTGGTTCCTTCCAGAACTTCCACAATGAGCATATCTCCCGGCTTCACCCCGAGAATATTTCCGAGATAATCATTCAGTATCACTCCCTCAGGGGGAGGTTCGAACGGCTCGAGTTTTTCGTTGAGCAGTATCGACAAGGAATTTCCGGGCTCGACTCCCTGCAGGGAGGTCCGGTAACTATGGTTGCCAAAGCTGAACCGCACGGGAACAGACCTGAACGCTTCGGCATGAAGCACGCCGCGCAGGCTCTTCAAGTCATACATGGCCTTCCTTGAAGTCGGCTCTGTGAAGGTCACCGTCGCATCTTCCTTCTGAGACCGCTGAAACTGGACATCCATCATGAAGTCAACCGCATCCCATGAAAACGTTCCACCCAACATAATAGCACACGAAAAGGAGATGCCGATGACGGTGAGAAGCGCCCTGAGCGGCCTGCGTTCGATATTCCGGATGACGATCCGCATCGGGTGTGAAAGAAAACGGCCAATGCCCGTGCGGTCAAGCAAGGTCTGTCTGTATTGCAGGGTTTTTTCAGGCCGCATTGCTTCGGCCGGCGGAAGCGCCATTGCCCTCCGGAGCGCCGTGAATGTTCCGAGTGCCGCCGAGAGAATAGTTATCAGAGCGGCGGTAATGGCAACTGACGGCTTGAGAACATATGTAAGATAGGGAAAACGGTAAAATTCCATGTAAACCCCGGCCATCATTTTTCCCAACCAGACGCCCAGCAGAAGTCCACCGGACAGGCCTGTCATCACAATGATCAGAACCATTTTGAAATAGTGCAGGCCAACCGTCAGGTTCTCATAGCCGAAGGCCTTGAGAATTGCTATCTGGTCGCGCTGTGTTGTGATTATCCTGCTGATGACGATGTTCAGGAGAAACGCAGATACGCCGATAAATAACGCCGGGAAGATCTCCGCGTACCTTTTCAGTTGCCGGAATTCCTCACTCAGGAAGCGGTGTGACGTCTGGTTTTTCCTTTCATATGAGCCGAGGCCTCCGTACGGGTCGGTTATTTCATCAAGCCGCCGAAGTATTTCCGCTGTCCGCGCGCCGCGGGCCGCGGAAAGCACAACGTCATTGAAAGCTCCATCCATGTTGTAGGCCGAGCCCATGGCTGTCCGGCTCATCCATAGAATCCCGTATCGTTTGTAGTCCGGACTCACGGCTCCCGGTCTTGACTGGAGGACAAATTCAGGAGATAGGGCCGTGCCGGTCATGGTCAGGGTTTTCCATTTGCCGTTTATGACCGCGCCGAAACTGTCGCCCGGCGAAAACCCGTGGGCGTCAGCGAAAGATTCACTCACGACAACCTCGCGGTCGTTCCAGGGTTGCGGAAGCCTCCCTTTCCGTATGAAAAGATCATTGAGCATGGGGGAGCCTTCGTCCGGGAGGGAAACGAGGCGGGCGGTCACCGGTTCTGGAAATTCCGGCACAGCGAGTTTAACGTCGGAAACGACACGGGTTTCCACCTGATCAACTCCCGGTATTTCGCGAATGCGCCCTTTCAGAGAGTCGGGCGCCCTTTTCAGCGATGCAAAAATATCCGCGAACCGGTACTCCCGGTAAAATTTATCCATAGTTAGGTTAAGAGAGTCCATTGTGCTTATCATCATGATAAAGGCGGCAACTCCGCATGCGATCACCAGGGCTATGGCGAGTGCCTGCCCCCTCATTTTCCAGATATCTCTCAGGAGTTTCCTGTCAAGAGGCTTGAACAGTCCTACCATCTCAATTCCGCCGGAGATTTTTTCTTTTCATTTTTTTTGATTTCAGCAATCAGCCCGTTGCTGAGATGAATAACGCGGTCTGCCATCAATGCAATGTCGGCATTGTGGGTGATTATCACCGTTGTGGTGCCGAGTTCCCTGTTTACGCGTTCCAGTGCCTCCAGCACGACAATGCCGGTAGTAAAGTCAAGCGCTCCGGTAGGTTCATCGCACAGGAGAACAACCGGCTGTTTTGCAATGGCCCTTGCTATAGCAACCCTCTGCTGCTCGCCGCCCGACAATTGCGCGGGGAAATGGCTTAGCCGGTTTCCCAGACCCACAAGCGAGAGGGCATCTTCAGGCTTCATAGGGTTTGTGGCGATTTCGGTGACAATCGATACATTTTCGAGCGCGGTCAGACTGGGTATGAGATTATAGAACTGAAAAACGAATCCGACCTGGAACCGCCGGTATTCTGTAAGCTGCTGTTCCGTGGCGCGGGTAATGTCTTTTGCGTGGTATTTCACGGTGCCCGAGGTCGCGATATCGAGTCCACCGAGGATGTTCAGAAGAGTCGACTTTCCGCTTCCCGAAGGCCCGAGGAGAACGGCAAGTTCTCCGGCATACAGGTCGAGGTCTATTCCGCGGAGGGCATGAACCTTAACCTCGCCCATATCAAAGACCTTCGTCAGGCCCCGCACTTCGAAAATAGCTTCACCACTGGCGAAATGAAATTGATTAATGATATTATGCGGGCTCATTAGCGCACGTTTAATGCCATTCACGGATTGCAGATCAACGTTCTCAGGTTATATTATCTATTATTTCTCCGCTGAATACACCATATTCGAGTCCTGTTATTAACGGCGCACTAAATAAATGCGCTTGACTGACAGAGTTCTTCTGATATGTTCCGTCATTCCCGCGGTCCTCAGGCGGGAATCCATATATTACAAAACCCTGGATGCCCGACTAAGAACCCCCGATAGCGGCATTCGAGGGCAGGCCTTCGGCATGACGAACAGGCGCTCATCTGCAATTACTTATTGCGTTGCGTATAACATTCAGCCGGTAACGAAAAAAGGATAATAAACGCCTCCCGCAACTGGTATAATTGAGCGTGGCATATACGCAAACCATTTAACATAACGGGGGAAACCGATGAATCAGGTAAAAATCATGCCTTGCCTTGACATGAAAGAAGGCAGAGTGGTCAAGGGAATTCATTTCGTAAACATCAGGGACGCCGGCGATCCGGTCGAGAACGCGGCTTTTTATGAAAAGGAGGGAGCCGATGAACTGGCGATGCTGGATATCGCCGCAACCGTGGAAAACCGGAAGACGAGGCTGGAATGGGTCAGGAGCGTTTCTTCCGTTATCAGTATCCCACTGACTGTCGGAGGTGGAATCGCGACTATGGAGGACATTGAACTGGTGTTTGGGGCGGGAGCGGATAAAGTCTCCATGAACAGCGCCGCAGTAAAGAATCCCGGCATTGTTAAACTGGCTTCAAGGGCATATGGATCGGAAAGAATAACTGTCGCTATTGACGCCAGAAGTAGCAAACAGATGCCGTCCGGTTTTGAGCTGGTCGTTTCCGGCGGGACGAAGCCGACGGGCAAAGATGCGGTCGCGTGGGCAAGAGAATGTCAGGATCTGGGGGCCGGCGTGATTCTTCCGACCAGCATGGATGGGGATGGTACTCAGGCCGGGTACGATCTGGAGTTTACGCGTGCTATCGCAGATGCGGTGGATCTGCCGGTAATTGCGTCAGGCGGAGCCGGGAAACTTGAGCACTTTCATGACGCGGTCATGAAGGGCGGAGCGGATATCTTGCTGGCGGCGTCGGTATTTCATTACCGCATATTCAGCATCCGCGAAGTAAAGGAATATCTGAAGCAGAAAGGCGTCCGGGTGAATTTGTGATGTTTAACCGTGAAAATGAATTTTTCCGGTTAATGTTCTGTTTCGGACAGTTCTGAATGTCAATGTAATCCGCGGCGTCTATTCTATAGACACGAATGTCTCGGTTCTCGCCAGGCCCTTTATTTTTCTTATGTCTTTCAAGATTTTGCTGAAAATATCATTCATTTCCTTTGCTTCAATGATCGCGATGAGATCATATGCCCCGGTAATGATATCCGCCCGGATCACGCCTTTGGTTCCCCGCAGCGTGTCTCTCACAAAGGTTTCCTTCCCTGAGGTAAGATTGGCCAGCATATACACTCTTGCCATGTTAAGCCTCCTTATTAAAGTGTTGCCGCTAATGCGGGTGCGGGACCCGGGGTCGCCACATCCAGTGCGGGTAACTTTGCCACAAATGAGGGTAATCCAACCAATATGGGTATGGTTCATAGTAATACGGCCAGTAGTAATATTCACGCTTCTCGTCCCACAGGTATAATTCCTTTATAATGAAAAAAGGGTAAGTATATTCCATTTCTTCTATCTCACCGCGGCGTATGCCGTGAAATTCACCGGCCAGTGTAATATTCCTGCCGCGATTGAATACTATGGGATCCAGAAACCCGCTTTCCTTCGGCAGGAGGGCAAGAAACCTGCTGTGCGGCGTCCCGATATCTTTCAGGTAGCCCCTTGAGTTGACGGGCACGTACAGGGCTTCGATCAATGAACCCTCCGCCGCCGCCTTCGTGTTAATTATAATGCCGCCGAGAATAAAGAGATTCCCCTCATACGCCGCGGGATTTTTTTGCACGTCCGGCAAGGCAAAATCCCTTATGCCGGCATCCATGATCTCATGCCTCAGAACAGGGGCGCATGAGGATACGGAAAGAAGAATAATAATCAGTAAGACAAAGCATCGATTCATATACAAATTGTAAACCATTTTTAGAGATTGTCAAGTTGGCGCGAAAAGCATTAACATAAAATCATATCCTATGACACTTAATATTTTTGGTTTTTCTGGGATTAGTGTGGACCGTCATTCCGGCGAACGCCGGAAT
>CAZKLK010000102.1:0-6844 GCA_964553535.1 uncultured Nitrospiraceae bacterium | reverse complement strand
GAATCTGAAATGGGATGGATGGTCATCCCGACGGAGAGAGTCATTTCAGTCAGGGAAAAAGATTAAGCGCCCACTTCCGCTGCCCCTTTTCAGCCGGTGGAGATGGAATTATCCCGGCGCACCGATGCGACCCTAATCGGGGAATAATATGCATCACCCCACATCGCCATTTCTGCATCATGCCTCTTGCAATGACGCATTCATTAAGCATTTAACGCGCCTATCGCCGGATTTATGATACAGACACGATTATTTCCCCGCAACATGCCGGGAAACTAACACTCCCTCGCAGGATAGCAATTGTCCTACATAATTGTCGCCTCCTACATTTTTGTAGCGCGCCATTTTAAAAGTATGCCGATAAATCAACGCCTTAGAGTCTGGCACAGTTTTGGAATTTACAGAGGCATATTTTAGTGGGGAGGTCATAGAAAAATGAAGAATTTGAGAGTATTCGGCATCACAGTTGTTCTAACAATTTTATGCGCATTCGGGAACGCAGTCGCCGGAGAAATAAAAACATCAGGCAGTGCGTCGATTGATGTAATGAGCAATTACGTATGGAGAGGCCAGAAGCTAAGCAACAGCTGGGCTATCCAGCCGTCTGTGGCGATTTCATATGGGGTATTCGGCGCAAACCTGTGGGCCAATTATGATTCAGATTCGAAGATCGACGAGGGAGACGGTCACGGAGAAGTGAGCGAAACTGACCTAACATTGAGCTATACCCGGTCACTTGACAAGTGGACATTTGGTGCCGGCTACATTTATTACGCTTTGAATGGCGCCAATGATACGCAGGAGATTTATCTCTCTGCAAGCTATGACATTCTCTTAAGCCCGACACTGGCAGTGTACTACGACTTCGATGAAGGAAATGGTGCATTTGTTCAGGCATCGATCGGACATTCTATTGAGGTGGCGAAAGGCATGAATCTGAACATGGGCGCATATGCGAGCTATAACATCAATAACAAAGTTATAGGTCCTGATGAGGACGGCGATGATTTCAGCAATTTCTACAATGCCGAATTATCAGCGTCCTTGAATATTCCCGTTTGGAAGGCTATCACAGTGACACCGAAGATCGCTTACTCATTCCCTCTGAGTGATGATGCTGAAGAAGCTCTCGAGGCTGTCAGCGATGATGGTGATAAAGATATCTTCTACGGCGGTATTAATATAACCCTGAACTTTTAATGGAGGTTTTTCATGAAACGATTTATGTCAGTTTCCCTTTTATTGTTAATGTTCTTGAGTGCTATGGCATTTGCAGAAGAGGCGGTAACAAACCCTCCTACCCCTCCGGCGGCTGAGCAGGCATCGCCTGCCCAGCCTGCCACAGAAGCAGCTCCGGCACCGGAACCGCCAAAGATCGATACTGGTGATACGGCATGGATGATTATGGCAACCGCTCTTGTCATGCTCATGACACTGCCAGGGTTAGCCCTGTTTTATGGTGGGCTTGCAAAGAGGAAAGATACCCTTAACACGATGGCGATGTCTTTTGTCACTTACTGTATCGCGAGCATCCTCTGGGTATTCTACGGTTACACGCTCGTCTTTGATTCGGACATAAAGGGCATCATCGGCAGCACCGAAAAACTGTTGCTTTCAGGAGTGGGGGTCAACAGTCTTTCGGGTACAATCCCTGAATACATATTCGTAGTATTCCAGATGACCTTTGCAGCCATTACGGTCGCCCTTGCAAGCGGGGCATTCATTGAAAGAATGAAGTTTTCTGCATGGGTGCTTTTTTCAATGCTCTGGATGACTCTTGTCTATGTGCCGGTTGCCCACTGGGTATGGGGTGGCGGCTTCCTCGCACAGCTCGGCGCGCTTGATTTTGCCGGTGGAACCGTCGTGCATATTAACGCAGGTGCTGCAGCGCTCATCGGTGCATTGGCGCTCGGGAGGAGAAAGGAGGCATCGCTGAAGCCAAGCAATCTGACCCTTGTGGTGACCGGCGCCGGGCTCCTCTGGTTTGGGTGGTTCGGATTCAATGCAGGGTCTGCCGTTGCAGCAAACGGACTCGCAGGGGCGGCGTTTATCAATACCAATACTGCTACTGCGATGGCGGCAATCTCATGGATGTTTGTCGAATGGGTACATACGAAAAAACCGACTGTTCTTGGACTTGCGTCAGGAGCAGTGGCAGGGCTTGTGGCAATCACTCCTGCCGCAGGTTTTGTGAATATTAAAGGTGCGCTCATCATCGGGCTTCTTGCGGGTATTGTTCCGTACTTTGCCGTTGCTGCGATCAAGCCAAAACTCGGGTATGACGACTCACTGGATGCATTCGGGATTCACGGAGTCGGTGGAATACTGGGGGCCGTTCTGACCGGGATATTCGCGGATCCTTCAGTCAACGAGCTCGGGAAAGGGCTCCTGTACGGTAATCCCAAGCAGCTTCTGACCCAAATCATCGCCGTTGCGGTGACATTGTTTTATAGTGCCGTCGCCACACTGATTATTTTCGGGGTCGTGAAAGTGATCACCGGGATCAGGGTGCATGAGGAGCATGAAATTACCGGGCTTGATGAGAGCCAGCACGGTGAAAAAGCATATAGCCTGTGACAAAAAAACAGTAGGTGGCAGGTAGTAGGTAGGGGTTAGATTATTTTCCCCTATATTCTGACTACTATCTACTGCATACTGCATTTAAAAGGAGGAAAGATGAAAAAAATAGAGGCGATCATAAAGCCTTTCAAACTCGATGAAGTGAAGGATGCGCTCACAAAGCTCGGCATTTACGGGATGACCATCACCGAAGTCAAAGGGTTCGGCAGGCAGAAAGGCCATGTCGAAGTTTATAGAGGCGCCGAATACGAAGTTTGTTTTATCCCCAAGATCAAAATCGAGGTGGTCGTTCCCGATGCCATAATAGCAAAGGTCATAGATACAATCCTGAATACAGCAAAGACCGGCAACATTGGGGATGGTAAACTCTTCATCTGTTCCCTGGAAGACATTGTGCGAATTCGCACGGGGGAGCGAGGAGAGGCGGCGATATAGATGACCCGATATTGTGCCTGCGATCAGAAGTCGTTTATTTAAAAAAGCGCTAAGAAAAGAAAAGGAGGCAGTCAGAATGATTCCGAAAGAGGCAATCGAATTTGCAAAGAAAAACAAGGCGGTGATGGTTGATCTGAAGTTCATGGATTTTCCGGGGTTGTGGCAGCATTTTTCAGTGCCAATCAAGGAACTTTCGGAAGATATGTTTGAACATGGATTAGGGTTCGACGGCTCATCCATCAGAGGATGGCAGGCGATCCACATGAGTGATATGCTGGTGATACCTGACCCGTCAACATCTGTGATGGATCCGTTTACGCAACACCCCACGTTGAGCCTCATCTGCAACGTTGTGGATCCGATAACAAAAGAGCCGTACTCGAGAGACCCGCGGTATGTCGCCCAGAAAGCAGAGGCATACATGAAATCGACACGGGTAGCAGACACCGCATATTTCGGGCCGGAAGCAGAGTTTTTCATTTTTGATGACGTGCGTTTCGACCAGACCGCAAACAGCGGTTATTACTTCGTTGATTCCATTGAAGGTATCTGGAATACAGGGAGAGAGGAAAAACCGAACCTTGCTTACAAGCCAAGGCACAAGGAAGGCTATTTCCCCGTCCCCCCCATGGACAAGCAGCAGGACATCCGCACCGAGATGGTGCTTGAACTCGAGAAGGCAGGCATAGCGGTAGAGGCTCAGCATCACGAGGTTGCTACCGGCGGTCAGGCAGAGATAGACATGAGATTTTCCCCGATCGTGAATATGGCGGACAAACTGGTGATGTATAAATATATCATTAAAAATGTTGCGGCGAGACACGGCAAAACCGTAACATTGATGCCAAAACCGCTCTTTGGAGACAACGGTTCGGGAATGCATACCCACCAGAGCCTCTGGAAGGGTGGGAAACCCCTGTTTGTCGGCAATGGCTATGCAGGACTCTCTGATCTTGCCCTCTATTATATCGGCGGTATTCTGAAGCACGCTGCCGCACTTGCCGCTATCGTCGCCCCGACAACAAACTCCTATAAGAGACTTGTGCCCGGCTATGAGGCCCCGATCAATCTCGCATATTCCAGCAGGAACAGGTCGGCAGCCATCCGCATACCGATGTATTCCCCGAGCCCGAAGGCAAAGAGGATAGAAGTGCGGTTCCCCGATCCTTCGTGTAATCCATACCTCGCATTTGCAGCCATGCTCATGGCTGGTCTTGATGGCATAGAAAACAAGATCGACCCGGGGGAACCTCTTGATAAGGACATTTATGATCTTGCACCGGAAGAACTTGCAAACATACCAAGTCTCCCGGGTTCGCTTAAAGACGCTCTGAACGCACTTGAAAAAGACCACGATTTTCTGAAAAAGGGAGGCGTATTCGCCGAGGACGTGATCCAAATGTGGCTGGAGTACAAGAGATCGCGCGAGGTGGACGCGCTGAGGCTCAGACCGCATCCGCACGAGTTTTTCCTGTACTACGATATTTGAAATCTGTTGATCGCCATAGGGCGGGTACGCGGCGGTCCCGGAACCCGCCTTAATTACCAAGGAGCGCATCAGCGTGTTGTGGAGAGGGAATTATTCCCAGATGCGCGTCACCGGGGAATGATGAACATCAGCCCATATCGCCGAAAATATACTGAACAAGAGCAACTGCGGAAACAGCCGCCGTATCAGCCCTCAGCACTCTTTTGCCGAGCGATACGACTATAAAGCCGCTTTTTCCGGCCAGCTCCACTTCGTCCCGCGTAAATCCGCCCTCAGGACCGATGAGAACGTGAAGAGAATGCGACTGTAAAGGCATGTTGCATGATTCCTGACTTCCGGATCGTGCATCCTGCATCGTGCATCCTGCATCGTGCATCCTGCAATACGCCTGTTTAAGCGAAATTCCGCCTTCCTCATAAAAAATGAACCCCCGGGGATTCGAACCGGGAGCGAAAGACGTCAGGTATTCCCCAAGTTCAACCGGCTCGTGAACAGCAGGGACAATGCTCCGCCCCGACTGTCTTGCGGCCTCTTCGGAAATCTTCCTCCATCTCGCAACCCTCTTCGTATCCCGCATCTGGCTCCTGTTTGTGATTACGGGGACAATCTCATTTGTTCCGAGTTCTGTGGCTGTCCGGACAACCAAGTCCATCTTTTCGCCTTTGAGAATGCCCTGAACGAGAACGCAATCGAGGCTGGATTCAAGGTTGCAGGAGAAGGTTTCAAGCACTTCCGCGATAACCCCCCGCTTCCGCGCCTCTCTGATAACAGCTAAAAAACAGTTGCCTTTCCCGTCAAATACGATTAAATCGTCTCCCTTCCGGCATCTGAGGACGGACATGAGATAGCGCGCTTTTTCGCCTGTGATGGACAACTCCCGGTCTGACAGGCGGGCCGCCGGCAGGAAAAGTCTTACCACGGCAATTAAACTGGAATCAAGGATTCAGGGGTTTGGGTATTCGAGTGAAAAAACATTAATCAGATTCCTTCTTTAAAGTCAGTATTTGCCGTTGTCCGTCCCAACCGGACAATCCGGCCGGGCCCTCCGGACGTTGTCTCTCTCACTTTTCCGCGCCGGCAAACAGGTTCTTTATTTTTTCCCTGAACGACTTGTTGACTTCATCACCCGCGATCTGGGCAAACTCCTCAAGAAGCTCTCTCTGTCTCTGCGTCAGGCTCTTGGGCACGTCAATAAAAATCCTCACGAACTGGTCGCCCCTGCCGCTCCCTCCGAGTTTTTGCACGCCTTTCCCTTTAATATGGAAAATGCGCCCGGACGGCGTTCCCGAAGGAATTTTGAGTTTGTGATTCCCGTCGATTGTAGGCACTTCGATTTCAGCGCCCAACACAGCCTGTGGAAATGATAAGGGCACGTCGCAGAAAAGGTTGTTTCCCTCCCGCTTGAAGAACTGGTGCTCCTCCACATTGATATAGATATATAAATCCCCGCGGGGGCCTCCATGGACTCCCATCTCTCCTTCTCCGGAAATGCGAAGCCTTGAGCCGGTATCCACACCCGCCGGTATCTTCACGGAAACGCTCTTAAAGGTTCGGGTCCTGCCTTGCCCTTTGCACGCCCTGCACGGATCCGTTATAATCCTGCCCGCGCCGTCGCACCTTTCGCATGTCCTGGATATGCTGAAAAAACCCTGCTGGAGTCTGATTTGTCCCGCGCCCTTACAGTTCGGACATGCCGCCGCTGTCTTGCCCGGGGCCGAGCCCGAACCATTGCATCCGCTGCAGACCTCCCACCTCGGTATCTCGATCACCTTTTCAGACCCGAATGCGGCCTCCATGAGCGCTATATCGAGATCGTATCTCAGGTCATTCCCTTTTGCAGGCCTCGGTCTGCGGCGGCCCGTGAATGTCCCGAAAAAATCCCCGAAAATATCATCAAAAACATCCCCGAATCCCGCGCCGAACGGACCATGCCCCGGCCCGGCCCCGAAGCCTTCAGCAGTCCCGAACCTGTCATAATGCGCCTTTTTATCCGGGTCGCTCAGGAAAGAGTATGCCTCGTTGATTTTCTTGAAATTTTCTTCCGCTTCTTTATTGTCGGGGTTTCTGTCGGGGTGGTACTTCATGGCGAGCTGCCTGAAGGCTTTTTTGATATCGGCCTCAGACGCGTCGCGCGAAATGCCAAGCGTTTCGTAGTAGTCTTTCATGTGCGATTTGAGTGTATATTATACCGCATTGCCGCCATGTATAAATAAATCGGGACTCTTCTGGGAACCTTGTGGATAGGAATTGTTCATTCTTTTATTTTTATTGGAATTATATACCCAGCAGTCTCTGCGGCGGGGAGTATTCATTGTTTGTCATTCCGGGCCTGACCCGGAA
>CAZKLK010000101.1:0-6913 GCA_964553535.1 uncultured Nitrospiraceae bacterium | reverse complement strand
TCTTACTCTCAAAACTATGTGCACAACCGCTTCCTTTCTTAATATGGCAACAATGTATCCTTAAGCCAGAAACTCTCTCCCCGGCATTAAGGCCCGTATACTTTCTATTGCCCCCGTCTCGATATGGGCGGCATTCACTCCCTATATCCTACGAGCGAAATGCCGGTTTTTTTTGCTTCGTCAAGCATTGCGTTTTTGTTCAGGATGAGGCATTTTTCCGCTTCAACCGCCAGAACCCTCGCATGAACCGCTTTCATAGTCTTTAATGTATCTAACCCGATCACCGGCACATCAAATCTCATATCCTGATTGGGTTTGCTGACTTTAACTACGACGGCATCTCTTCCTGACAGGGTTCCCCCCCGTTTTATTGCCTCATCAGTCCCCTCGATCGCTTCAACCGCCATGACGGCCTCATTTTTAACGATGACCGTCTGGCCGATATCCAATCTTCCGATCTCTTTCGCGACTTTCCAGCCGAACGAGATGTCTTTCCACTCCTGCTCCGAAAGGGGTTCTCCTGTCAGGACGCCTTTGGCTGCGAGCAGGGCTGAACTGAAACGGGTGATCTCGAGGAGATTGATCCCCTCTTTTGCAAGTTCGTCCGTAATCGCCAGGAGCACCGAATCGTCTTTCCGGTCTTTCAGGGACATGAGGAGTTTTACCGCCCGCAGATCAGGGGTGATTTTACTCTTGTAGAGGAGCCTTTTGGAAACCTTTCCGGCCATAACCGCTTCCCTGATATCATGCCTCTTCAGCGCATTAATCAGTTTCCCGAATTTACCCGCATTCACCCACTGGATATTGTCAACATGCGATGAAAGTGATTTGTCTGCGAGCGGCTCGAGGCCAACGGCAAAAACCGCATACCCCTGCATTCTTGCTGCATCAGCGATGGCTGTCGGTAGTTCGCCCTTACCTGCAATGAGGCCAAGTTTTTTCAACATAGATTAAAATGGCGCATGACTTTTACCGGCAGATCCCCCTCTTATTCTTCTGAATAAACTCTATGAGGCATTTGATTTCATCCGTGTACGGCAGATCTTCCTGCAGTTTCCTGATTGCGTCTTTCATAGTCCTCTTTTCCCTGAAGAGGATCTTGTATGCCTTCTTAAGTTCGGTTAGGGTCGAATCTGAAAATCCGTGGCGCTTTAAGCCGACAGTATTAAGGCCGAAAAGTTTTGCCCGTGCGCCGGCTGCCATCATATATGGAGATATATCCTGAACTACACCGCTGAATCCGCCGACCATTGCATATGCTCCCACGCGGACAAACTGATGAATCGCCACAAGTCCGCCGAGCACCGCAAAATCCTCGACTGTAACATGGCCTGCGAGCGTCGCAAGATTAGCCATGACAACTGAATTCCCTATTTTGCAGTCATGCGCTACATGAACGTAAGCCATCAGAAAATTCCGGTCCCCTATTTCAGTCACACGGTCACCGCTTACAGAAGCCCTGTGAATGGTGACGTATTCCCGTATTGTGTTATGACTGCCGATTCTAACCGCTGTTTTTTCATCTTTATATTTTAAATCCTGGGGAGGAAGCCCAATGCTTGTGAACGGATAAAGCGTGCAATGTTCTCCTATTTCGGTATCGCCCTCCACAATAACATTTGAGATAAGCCGCACGCCTTTTTTGATACGCGCATTATCGCCAATAATGCAGAAGGGCCCGATATGGGCATCCTCTCCGATCTCCGCATGAGGTGATATAATTGCTGTTGGATGTATTTCTGCCGCCATATTTTCATATCCCCCTGTCTGTTACCATAGCCGTAAATTCCGCTTCCGCAGCAAGCTTGTCTTCAACCAGCGCATTGCCTGAGAACTTCCAGACATTCCCTCTGTTCTGCAATATAGAGACTTCCAGACGGAGCTGGTCGCCGGGCAGCACCGGCCTCCTGAATTTTGCTTTCTCGATGCTCATGAAGTAGACGGATTTGCCTTCGGGGGCGCCGGAATACAAAGCCAGGATTCCGCCTGCCTGAGCCAGCGCCTCGACGATCAGGACACCCGGCATAATCGGGTTGCCGGGGAAATGACCCTGAAAAAATTCTTCGTTGATGCTGAGGTTTTTTATTCCGACAATTTTCTTTCCGGGATCGATTTCTACGACTCTGTCGATCATAAGGAAAGGGTAGCGATGCGGCAAGAGGTTCTGTATTTCTTTGATGTTCATCATTCGGCATTCCTCCTTTCAATTGACCTGATCTTATCCTCGAGCTCTTTTATTTTCCTGTGCATTTCGGGGAGTTTAGCAAAAACAGCCTGTGCTTTCAGCCAGTCTCTGTGAGGCAAAGCTAATGTGCCCGAGTAAGTCCCCTTGGCAACTTTTCCCATAACTCCCGATTGGGCGCCGATGATTGTCCCGGATTCTATCTCTACATGATCAGCGACCCCGACTTGTCCGGCAAGTGTTACATAGTCGCCGATCACTGTGCTTCCGCCGATGCCGACCTGCGCGACTATAATGCAGTTGTTTCCGATCTTGACATTGTGCCCGATCTGCACAAGGTTGTCGATTTTTGTGCCGCTTCCTATTACAGTATTGCCTGTTGTGGCCCTGTCGATCGAGACATTGGACCCGATCTCCACGTCGTCCCCGATAATGACCCCGCCAACCTGCGGGATCTTGCAATGCCTGCCTTCATGGAATATGTATCCGAATCCGTCAGATCCGATAACAGAACCGGAATGAATGATGACCCTGTTGCCTATTTTTACCCCTTCTCTCAAAGTCACATGGGGATAAACAATGCAATGGTCGCCGATGGCACAATTTTCACCAATGAAAACAAACGGGCAAATTACAGTTCCTTCACCAACTGAAGCGCCACCGGCAATGTATGAGAAGGGGGAAATGGATATTTTTTCGGGTATTACCGCGCTCTCTGAAATAATCGCATCCCCGCTCACCCCGGAAGATTTTGGCGGTTTAACATAAAAATGTTCAAGCAGTCGCGCAAATGCGAGCTGGGGAATGTCAACTTTCAGTTGAGCGATTGGGACATGGTTCAGATACTCCTTAACGATGAGGCATGAAGCCTTGCAGTGCGGGAGGTCTTTCAGGTAGCGGTTGTCAGATAATAAGGTAATATCTCCCTGGCGCGCCTCCGTTATACCCGATGCCCCGCTGATTTCAAGGTCGGGATCGCCGGCAATCTTACCGCCGATAAGTGATGCAACATCCGAAAGTTTCACTACTTTCTAATTTTTGCTTTTGATTCATCGTATTTTTTCAGGATGGCATCTGTAATATCAATTCCTTTGCTGGAGTAAAGAACCATCCCTTTTTCCAGAATAAGCGCATAATCGTTTTCTTCGCCTGTTTTTTCAATAAGGTCCTTAATATCTTTCAGAATGGACTCGGTCAGGTCTGCTTCTTTCTTCTTGATTTCTGACTGTGAGTCCTGAACGAGCCGCTGGTATTCCCTTATCAATTTTTCCAGCTCTTCTTCTTTAGTCCTTCTTGCATCGGCGGACAACACCGACGCCTGTTTTTCAATGTCAGCCTTCAGTTTTTCGACGACCCTCCCTTTTTCATCGATGGTTGTCTGCTTCGATTTAATCAATCCCTCCAAGTCGTTTTTTGCCTTTTTGCCGGCTTCGGATTCATTAAGAATCTTTTGAATATCGATGGCTCCGAACTTTACGGCGTCTGCGGCATGCAAAGGGGAGGGCATAATCATAACGGCGGCAAGCGTGACGCAGCAGGCTACCATAACTCCCAAAAACAGTTTGCTCATACGGCCTCCTTCAAATATTTTTTTCAGAAAAACGTTCCAAATGCAAACTCAAATCTGCTGGATTGCTCGCCGGGCTTTCTGTCAAGATTATAGCCCCATTCAAGCCGCATCGGACCGATCGGAGAAATCCACCTTGCCCCTACGCCTGTAGTATACCGCAGATTTGGGAAATTATTGAATGATTCGTACGAATTCCCCGCATCAAAAAATACAAGACCTTTTAATCTGACGTCACTGATAAGCGGGAAAAGATATTCAATGTTGAAGACGAGTTCCTCGGTCCCCCCTATCGGATCTCCCGTGCCTTCATCGCGCGGCCCGGCTTCGCCATATCCCAATCCCCGCACCGTGTAAATGCCGCCGACGTAAAATCTCTCATATAGCGGAAGTTCCTGGCCGCCGATGCCTGTTGCGTAACTGAATCTGCCCCTCACCATGACTGATGTGGAGCTGATGGGGAAATACCAGGCAGAATCAAATCCTGTTTTTATAAATTTATTGGTCCCCCCCAATCCTGCAAAGGTTGCATACAGGGAATTTCTCGAGCCACTCCTGGGATCGAGGTAATTGTCCCGCGAATCTCTTGTAACGGAAGGGGTAATACTGCTTGTCGTTCTTTTGCCTTCCTGATCTTTTACGACGGCGGAGGCGTCATCCGAAACATTTGATATTTCCGCATGCTCAAAGTTGTAGGATACATCCGCCCACCAGTACTCGGCAAAGCGTTTGCCGAAGGAAATTCCGAATCCGGTTGCATCTTTATCGTAATCGATATAATCCCTTGTCAATTTGTAAACGTTTGCAGAGAACGTGAGCGGCTTGTCCATAAACCACGGGTCCCTGAAAGAGATATCGTACATTGTCGTTCTGCCGCCAAGCTGAGCCCGCACTTTTGCATATTGGCCTTTGCCGAACAGGTTGCCCTGCGTCAGTTCGATCATTGCGATGAACTTTTCAACCGAACTGTATCCGCCCCCTATGCTGAAAAAGCCGGTGGGCCTCTCCTTTACGGCAATATCGATGTCTACCAGTTTTTCCGCAGGCTGAGGCTTCGGGTCCAGTTCAACCGATTCAAAAAAATTCAGGTTGTTGATCCGTTCGTAACTTCTCTTTATGAGCGCGCTGTTGTAAATATCCCCTTCATCAAGTCTGACTTCCCTCCGGATAACTTTGTCCCGCGTTTTCGTATTGCCTGAAATCTCTATTCGGCCGATTCTGAATCTGTCTCCTTCGCTGATATTCAGGACGACTTTGACCATTTTCCTGCTTTCATCCGGTATGACGTCGGGATTTACGGTAATCAGCGCATATCCCGTTTCCGAATAAAGCTCGGCGATAGAAAAGATGTCTTTTCTTAACTTTTCCTTGCTGAACGGTTTGTCAGGCAGCATTGTCAGCCGTTTTCTAACCGCGTCTTCCGGGAATACGGTATTGCCGGTCACTTCGATGGATGAGACAAGGTACTGGTCGCCTTCCGAAACCGGTATCTTAATAAACATGTCTCTTTTATCATGGGTGAGCGTAATCTGCGGTTCCCCTACCGCGACCTTTATGTATCCATTGTTTAAATAGAGGTCTTTTATCTTTTCCATATCTATATCCATCCGGTCTTTCCTGTAATACCCTGAAGATGTGATGAAAGAGAACAATCCGCGTTCTCCCGTATCCATAACTCCCTTGATCTTCTTTTCGGAGAATGCCTTATTGCCTTCTATACTGATTTTTTTGATTTTTACCTTGTTCCCCTCCTCAATCTGGTAAGTCAGGCTTACTTCGTTCGGACTCACTGCCCTGATGACCGGCACGATGCGCGAAAGCCAGTACCCTTCCTCTTCATAGAATGCCCTGAGTTTCGCGGCATTGTCCTGAATGAGAACTGTATCGGCTATAGCCCCGGTCGTAATAGTCATCTTTTCTTTCAGTTTTGCGTCATCGAATTCATCGTTGCCCTGGAGGTCAATCTTGATGATAGTCGGCTTTTCCGTGACCACATAGATAAGTTTTATCCCGCCTTCGAATGGTTCAATTTCCGCCCTCACATCATCGAAATAGCCCAGCTTGTATATGTTTTTGATATCGTCATTGGTTTTTTCCTGAGATATGGTTTCCCCCTGTCTCTGGCTGATCTTGCCTTTTACGGCGTTTGCGTCGATCCTTTTCAGGCCGCGTATTTCGATTTCACTGACGACAGGCAGCGCGTCAGCATAGATAAGCGCCGCCGAAAAAAGCAATATGAAAAAACAGGATATAATTTTAATGAATAATGGCATAATGAATTTGCGGGGGTTCCGATTCATAAATTCGCAAAATTATAGCACTTTGCCGGAAGGAAATGTAAGTGGAAAATACACGCCGGGCGGGTGATGCAATGTCAGTCAAGGATACTGTCGGGGAATTATTAAGAAGGCGCGATTTCAGGAGTTTGGTTGAGATCTGCCAAACAGACCGGAAATGCTTGCAGGAGGTGCGTTACAGGCTCTATGACCTGGACGAAGCGCTCCGTTGGTCCGCAATCGAAACTATCGCAAGACTCATGAAGAAATGGTGGGATGAAGGACAGGAGGAAAAGGTGCGCGTCTATATCAGGACCCTTTTCTGGTCTCTCAATGATGAATCCGGCGGCATCGGGTGGAGTTCCGCACAGACCATCGCCGAGATAATCGCGCGTAATCCTTTATTGGCGGACCCTTACGGCAGCATGATGATCGCTTACTGCATTGATGAACCTCCTCTGCTGAAAGGTTGTCTCTGGGGTATAGGAAGGCTGGGAGGCTTAATGCGGAAAGCGGTCATGCCGTTTAAAGATGAGATACTTGAGGTTTTTGCCGTTGACGATATCGGCGTTCTTGGAACGGCTGCATGGGCTGTCGGGGAGTCGGGTTCTTCGTTCGCAATGCCAGCCCTTAAAAGATTGTTAGGCCGCAGTGAACCTGTGACAGTTTATGTAGAAGGGACTTTTTTGGAAAAACCTCTGGGGATATGGGCTGAAGAGGCTGTTAATAAGATAAATGCCTTGGATTATTGATATCCCTGGATTATGCCCCGGCTAAACCATGGGATCACGAAATCAGCCCGTGTTCAGCTAATTATTCCATAAATATTCCTTACTGTTAGGAATATTTTAACAGTGAACTCTTTACGAATTAAAAGTGAACTGTTCA
>CAZKLK010000100.1:0-6928 GCA_964553535.1 uncultured Nitrospiraceae bacterium | reverse complement strand
GCGCCTGCAAGGCGCGTGGCAATCTCCTTCCATACGGCGGGATTGCTTCGCTGCACTCGCAATGACAATCCTTATCGCTGGATTTGGGCTTTATTTAACCTGGTGGGCACGACAGGGCTTCCTGATACTCTTTCCATAGTTGTTCCTTTGAGACGCCCATGTCTATGAAATCCCACGGGAGGGTTTCATCGAATCCCTTTTGCCGGCAGATGTACCAGTCTTTGTTTATGCCCGCCGCTGCCGCCGCTTTGCTCCAGTCTTCCGTCCCGGTCATCCCCTCTATGAGACCCGAAATCCGCCGGTCTCCCATCGAGAACAATCCCTGCATGCAGGCGTACTTCGGAACGTCGTGGAATATCCTGATGCCTTTGGCCGCCCTGAAGGCGTTTCTGATTATTTTCAGCCGCTCTTTCACCTCGCCGGTTTTTTCCATGGGGTGCCACTGGAAAGGAGTGAAAGGCTTCGGCACAAATGTGCTGACGCTTAGCGTAACTGATCCTTTGGGAGCGGCGTCGCGGATCCTGCCCGAAAGCCCTATAATGCCCGCTATGTCTTCTCTTGTTTCCGTCGGAAGGCCGACCATGAAATACAGTCTCAGGGTCTCTATTCCCTGCGCAAACAGGAGACGGGAAGCCGAGAGGATGTCGTCCTCGGTGATTTTTTTGTTGATGACCTTCCGGAGACGCTCCGTGCCGGCCTCGGGGGCGATCGAAACGCTTTTATGACCTTTCATCAGGGAGACCAGTTCGGCGCTTTTCACGCCGGCTCTCAGGGAGGTGACCGAAAAGTCCGCTCCGGGGATGCGCAGAGCGTCCTTTATGTGAGGGTAATCGGTAAGAGACGGGCCTATGAGGCCGATTCTCTTTGTCCTGAGGAGCGCCGACTCTATCTCCCCCTTCATGTCGCCGAAATCCCTCATCCTCGGAGGGCTGTATATTTTCCCGGCAACGCAGAACCGGCAGCTCCACGGACAGCCCCTCATGGCTTCGATCAGATGCATCCCGGAGAATTCCGTTTCAGAGGAAATGATTGACGACCGGACCCCCGTGCGGGAAAGATTCCTCATAATTCTCCGCTTTACGGAAAGAGGCGTTCCATCGTATGCGGTTCTTCCGGCGATTCCGCCCTCCGCGTCATAGGAAACGCGGTGAAACCGCGGGACATATACTCCTTCAATGGAAGAAGATTTCATGAGAAGATCGTTCCTGCCGGCGGCCTCCCTGTATGCCGAGAGAAATTCACTTAGCATTTCATCCGCCTCGCCTATGAAGCAGACGTCGAAAAAGTCGGCGACGGGCTCCGGATTGAAAAAGGCGCAGGCCCCGCCCATGATGACGAGCGGATGCCGGTCGTTTCTGTCGACGCTTCTCAGCGGGATTGCCGCAAGCCGGAGCATTCTGGCGATGTTCGGGTAATCATTTTCGAACGAAACGGAGAAGGCGACGATGTCGAACCGGTTCAGAGGCCGCTTCGACTCCATCGAAAACAGCTCTGTTCCGGTCCTTGAGTATTCATCCATGTCTTTTTCATCGGGAAGGAAAGCTCTTTCGCAGACGACGCCGTTCATGCCGTTCAGCAGGCCGTAAATGCCCTGAAAGCCGAGGTTCGACATCCCGACGTAATACGTATTCGGATAAAGCAGTGCGACGGTGACCTTGCCGCCCGGGTCCTTATAGACGGCGCCCTTCTCTTTCGACAAAAGCCGGTCGATACGTTCCTTGAGTTTTCTGCTCATTATGTCCCGCGTTTATGATTGATAACTTTCCGCGGTCCCGGCGCAGGGCATCCAACTGCCGGATTGACGAATCCCCTGCCGTTTCCTTTATACTATAGACATGAAATGCGTGAAATGCGGCGGAAAGCTGAAGCTGATTTTTGCCTGAAGGAACACTTCCCTACACTGCACGGAGTGCGGTAAGATATACTCCCTTGAGGATTATGCCGGCGCCCTTGATAAAGAGGCATGGGAACTTATTTCCGGCCGTTCCTGCGACAGGGTTTAATCAATCCTGCCTTCCCCCTTCAACCTGTTCACGATCTCCTGCATTTTCGGCAGCATCAGCAGGGCGGCTTTTTCTCCTTCAAGAACAGCCTCATGCCTTCTGGTGAAATCCGAGCTGCCGAGATATCCGACCTTCGGTCTTATGACGACGTCCGCCCTCGCGAGCTGGCCCTCCGAAAGTTTTGCGTACATGATGCCGACTGACTGCAAAATCACTTCGATTGTTCCTTTTGGCTCTGACGTATCGATATCGCCTGACAGGTCAACGGCTATGACGACGTCCGCGCCGAGCCTTCTGGCGGCGTCAACCGCGACCGGGCTGACCACTCCCCCGTCCACGTACATCCTCCCCGATATGACCGGTGGAATGAATATTCCGGGGACGGAGCAGCTTGCCCTCACGGCGGAGCCCGTGTTCCCGCTGCCGAATACGACTTCGGCGCCGCTCCGGATGTCTGTGGCGACTGCGTAAAACGGGATTCTGAGCTTTTCCATCGGGGTTCCCCGCAGCGCGCTGTTGATGTGCGATTCGATTTTTTCTCCTTTCAGAAAACCCCTGTCCGGCACTGTAAGGTCGATGACGTCTTTTTTGTCTATCGCAAAGGACATCCTCTGAAGTTCAAATGCATTGACGCCGTAAGCGTAGAGGGCCCCGACAAAACTGCCCGCGCTTGTGCCGACGATCATGTGAACCGGGATTCCGTTTGCCTCGATCACCTTGAGCACGCCCACATGCGCGAACCCTTTTGACGCGCCTGCTCCCAGCACCAGCGCGATCTTCGCCGGTTCCTGCGGAGGCTGGATTTCCGGCCGGGCGCAGGAGGAGATACAGAAAATTAACGTTAATAATGTGATGGATAAAATTCCGGTCATGCGGTTCGCGTCAGGGCGTCCTGATGTCATAGTATTTTATTTTCCGGTGGAGGTTGCTTCTTTCGATCTCAAGGAGTTCCGCAGTCCTCGAAATGTTCCAGTTGTTCTCCTCAAGTTTTCTGACAATAAAGTCCTTTTCGAATATTTCCCGCGCTTCCCTGAGAGAGTTGCACATAAAGTAGTCCGAACGCGCGGGCTCGCCGAAAATTATATTGCGGGGCGTCACCGTGTCCGACGGGTTCATGATCACGACCCGCTCGATGAAGTTCCTGAGTTCCCTGATGTTCCCGGGCCAGTCGTAAGCCCGCAGCTTTTCCACGGCCTCGGGGGTGATTTTCTTCGGCTTGCCGCCGTACTCGGCTGCAAAAGACCCCAAAAAATATTCGACCAGCTCGGGAATATCATCCTTTCTCTCCCTCAGCGGCGGCAATTTGATAGGGATGACATTCAGCCGGTACAGGAGGTCTTCCCTGAAGGAGCCCTTTCTGACTTCTTCCGCGAGATCTTTATTGGTGGCGGAAATGATCCTGACATCCACCTTGATGTTCCTGCTGCCGCCCACGCGCTGAAATTCCTGCGTTTCGATGACGCGGAGCACCTTCGCCTGAGTTGAAAGCGACATGTCCCCGACTTCATCGAGAAAAAGAGTTCCCCCGTCCGCGAGCTCGAACTTGCCCTTCTTCCTCTCAAACGCGCCGGTAAATGACCCTTTCTCGTGACCGAAAAGTTCGCTCTCAATAAGCTCCTGCGGTATCGCGGCGCAGTTCATTTCGACGAACGGATTGCCTGCCCGGACGCTGTTTTCATGGAGAATATGGGCGACGAGTTCTTTGCCCGTTCCGCTCTCGCCGAGAATGAGCACCCTGCCGTTGCTCTTTGCCGCCATATCGATTTGCGCGCCAAGCTGATTCATCCTGGCAGAATTTCCTACAAGACGCCACTTTTTTGTCAGCCCCTCTTTGAGCGCCCTGTTCTCGATCTCAAGAGATTTTTTCTCGATGGCATTGCCTGCGGTCAGCAAAACACGCTCGAGGGAAAGAGGTTTTTCCAGAAAATCATATGCGCCCGCCTTCGTCGCGTTCACCGCGAGATCGATATTCCCGTGGCCGGATATCATTACGACAGGAAGGTCGGGATGGTTCTCCCGTATCTTTGCGAGGGCCTCGATTCCGTCGATGCCCGGAAGCCAGACATCGAGAAACAACAGGTCAGGCGTCCGGGTGCGCAGGATGTCGAGGGCTTTTTCCGCCGTATCTGCGGTCAGGACGTTGTAACCCTCGTCTTCCAGTATTCCCGACAGGGTTTCGCGGATTCCCTCTTCGTCATCAACGATGAATACGACCTTGTCCGCCATTTAATTCTCCTTCGCCGGCAAGTATATGGAGAAAACCGCGCCGTGCGGCTTGTTGTCGCCTACCCTCATATAACCTCCGTGCTCGGATACGATCCTGTTAGCGATCGCGAGTCCGAGTCCGGTTCCGTTTTTCTTTGTAGAAAAGTATGGCAGAAACAGTTTCTCCTTGTCACTGTCCTGAATGCCGGGGCCGTTGTCGGCGACCGCCACGTGGGCCGTCCCGGTCAGCGGGTCATACCCGACCGTGACGTCGATCCTGCCGTTGTTTCCCATTGCCTGTATCGCGTTGTCGAAAATGTTTATGAACACCCTCCTGAACTGCTCTCCGTCAAGCTCGATCCCGGGGAGGTCATCCGGCGCGGCCAGCGATATCTCCAGGCCTTTATCGCCGCGGTAGAGATTTGCAACCCCGTTGATCAGGGCGGGGAGCGAGTTCGGAGTCTTCCTTATTTGGGGCATGGCGCCGAACTTTGAAAATTCGTCGACCAGCCTCTTCAGGCTGTCCACTTCCTTTACGATGGTTTTCGAGGAGCGGTAGAAAACATCCTCGAAATCGGGTTCCTTCTGTTCCCACTTTTTCAGCATCCTCTCCGCCGAGAGTTTAATGGGGGTAAGGGGGTTTTTGATCTCATGCGCTATTTTTTTGGCGACGTCCTGCCATGTCAGGGCTTTCTGGGCCTCAATGATGCCGGTGATGTCGTCAAAGACGACGAGCATTCCGATGTATTTTCCTGCGTCCTTGAGTCCGACAATAAAAACCCGCAGAGTGAGCTTTTCATCGTCAATCAGCACCCTTACCTCTTTCCTGATGGGTTTGAACTCCTTTCCTTCAATGCCGCCGACGGTGCTCCTGAGCTCTTCGGATTTGATCCGCGCGAGAAGCCCGGCATAGCCTTTTCCGAGCACCTCTTCGGGACTGATTCTGATGATTGAACACGCGCGTCTGTTAATCATCAGGATATGTCCGGAGGTGTCGAGCATGATGACGCCCGAGTCTATGTTGTCAAGTATATTTTCGAGAAAAAGTCTCCGGCGGTCGGATTCGACGTACGCGGACTGAAGCGACGCCTTCCCGTCCCTAAGCTCTTTTACCATAGTATTGAACGAATTCACGAGAAGCCCTATTTCATCTCCCCTCGTGGACCTGACCGTTACGTTAAGGTCGCCGGCGGCGACCATCTCGGTTGCCTGTGCGAGACTCTGCACAGGGTCGGTAATCCCCTTTGAAATTTTCAGCCCGATCCAGAGAGATATGAACGCGACAACAAGGCTGAGAAAACCGAGCGTGAAAAGGTAGTTGACCTTAACAGGAATTTCCCAGGCTTCGAGCGCCAGGAAATTTTCATATGCTTCACGGATATTGTAAATGTGCCGGGTGATTTTCGGGGGGACCGGCGATTCAACAATGATCACCCCGGACCGTCCCCCTTTTTTCCGGATTTCCGGCACAACCGCCCGAATGACGTCGCCCTGCTTGCCGGAGATGACCTCGGAGCCTTCCGTTCCAGCAAAAGCCGCCCGCACCGCCTCGGAAGCGTTTTTCGGCGCGCGGGAAACCCGGAAAACGGCATAGTTTTTCGATGCCTGACCGCCTGCCCGAACCGCCCTCGCCTGCTCAAGCGCTTTCTGTCTTTCCATCTCGTAAAATGTTTTTGCTATCCCGAGGGATTCTTCAAGAGGCTGCCGTATTTGCGGGGCAAACCAGCGGTCGATGTAGTTGCCGATGAGTCCGGCCGAAAGGGCAAACAGGGAAACGGCGGGGAGGAGAGTCAACGCGACCAGAATACCGACAAGCCTTGTCTTGAATCTGTATCCCGGCACCTTGCTTTTCCTTTCAAGCAGGAGGTTTATTATGCTCTTTGAAACGAAGAATACAAGGATAAGAAACGCGATTATCGTTAAATTCAGGAGGAGAAGAAGGAGTATTCGCGTCGGAAGCGGAACCGCCCCGTGTTTTAAATAATGAAGCTCCACGCCGAGGGAGATAATGATAAGAAGCGACAGCGAAGCCAACAACGCGCGAAAAAGAGGCTTCTTCATTGGCGGGTTCCCGCGGTGAAATGGGCCGAGTCCTTCCGGATTCTGAATTCATACTCAGGCAAAAAGATCATGAAATAACCGATAACCGGCGGCAGCTTTCTGATCCTCGATTCAACCGTCACCCTGACATAATAGGCGCTGGCCTCCAGTTCGTCGGTGTTCGCGAGCTTAAGATCTTCGATAAGCAGCGCCCACTGAATCATCGAGTCGAATGATTTGAACTTTTTCCTTATGAGGGTGCTCCCGTCATGCGACGACACATTGTATTCCATTTTGATCGGGTCGCTCTTTAAAACGCGGACAAACTTTTTACCGCTGATAAACTCATCCGGCCACATCCTCCAGATTCTGAAAAGGTCGACCGTGAACGTCATCTCCTTCGTTACGCCGTTCTGCAATTCCTCCAGTGATTTTTTATTCAGCGAGAGGGCGGCGGTGACCCGGATCTGATTGTTCTCGTGTTTCAGTTCCGGCCCGGTTATTTCGATTTCGTCCGCCCGGGCGGCGGCTTGAAACGTCAGCAACAGAAACGCCAGCGACAGAAATGTCCTCAAACAGTTCATCGTCAAATTATTGTGCCCGGCGGGATTCATAGTAAGGGGCTCAAATTTCTCTCTTCAGGCTTTCCTGTGGAAACCGCCCGTAGCTTTCACTCCCTT
>CAZKLK010000099.1:0-7000 GCA_964553535.1 uncultured Nitrospiraceae bacterium | reverse complement strand
TAAAAATAAAAGAATGAACAATTCCTATCCACAAGGTTCCCAGAAGAGGCATTTTATGAATGGGTGTTCTCACGAATTGATGCTGTAAGCCCGTGCTTCTTTATCTTATACCCGATTTGTCTCGGCGTCAGGCCTATCATGCGGGCGGCCCTGGCCTGTACCCATCCCGTTTTTCCGAGCGCATCGAGGATGCTCGACTTCTCGATGTCCTCAATGCCCGCCCTGAGGGACTCTTTCTGCATCACTTCTTCAGGCGAAGGGAGTTTCAGGTTGATCGGCAGGTCTGATGGCTTAATGCTGTCCCTGCCTGACATGACCACAAGCCGCTCCATCGTGTTTTCGAGCTCCCTGACATTCCCGGGCCATGCATATTCGATCAGTACCCTCAGCGCCTCAGGTGATATCGAGACATGCTTGTTGTTTTCCTCGTTGAACCGTCTGAGGAAAAACTCGACGAGCAGGGGTATGTCCTCTTTCCTTTCCCTGAGGGCAGGCATGAATATGGGGACGACGTTTAACCGGTAGAAGAGATCCTCCCGGAAATGCTCCCTTGCGACAAGTTCTTCGAGGTTTCTGCTCGTAGCAGCTATGAGTCTGACATCGACTTTGATCGTCTTCTCCCCCCCCACACGCTCGAATTCCCGCTCCTGAAGGACGCGGAGTATCTTGGGCTGGAGATTCAGCGGGAGATCGCCAACTTCATCAAGGAGGATCGTGCCTCCATTGGCGAGCTCGAACCTGCCTTTTCTTACATTCACGGCGCCTGTAAACGCTCCTTTCTCATGTCCGAAGAGTTCGGATTCGAGCAGCCCTTCCGGTATCGAGGCGCAGTTAAATTTGATGAAAGCCGCCTTTGCCCGCGGACTCATATAATGGATCGATTTCGCAATCAGTTCCTTCCCGGTTCCGCTCTCTCCGTAGAGAATAACCGTTGCCTTGGAGTCCGCCACCCGGTGCACGGACTCGAATACCTCCTGCATCTTGTCTGAGGTGCCGATGATATTCGGGAGGCTATATTTGCCTTTCAGCTGGAGTTTCAGGATCTCTTTTTCATCTTCCGAATCCCGGTAATGCCTCCAGAGCACGACATACTGAGCAATGATCGAACTGATGATTTCGAGGACCCTGATATCCTCATCGACCGTTACCGTCTGGTCTTTGAATATTCTGTCTGCGCTGAGGACCCCTATTGCAGTTCCCTTGAATGAAATCGGCACGCAGAGGAAAGAAACGCCGGTCTTTCCGATCCGGGCCCCTGTCTTGTTCAGGAATAACGGCTCCTCACCCACGTTCGGAATTACCAGCGGGGTGCCCTTTCCGATCACCCGTCCGACAATCCCCTCGCCGATCTGGTATTTACCCCTTTCGATCTGCTCTTTGGTGAGCCCGTGTGCGGCAACAATCTTCAACTCCCTCGAATTCTGGTCAAGGAGAAAGACCGACCCGCGTTCCATCTCGAGAAAGTCGCCGAGAACGCGCATCGTCTTTGAGAGATTCTTCTCGAGCTCAAATGACGAATTCAGCACCTTGCTCACTTCAAGGAGTGCGGACAGGATCCGGTTTTCTCTCGCTAACGCCTGAGTCATAAATTAAGGTTCCAAGGGTGCAAGGATTCGGGGGCCAGGATATCAGAAACTCGAACCCTCGAATCCTCGAACCCTTGATCCCTGCCGTTAAACATTTTCCACCATTTCCCAAACGCCGCAGGGGCAGATGCCTGCGCAGAATCCGCACCCGATGCATTTCTCATCATCGACAACATATTCGTATGAGCCGTCCTTGCGTTCGACCCTGCTGATCGCCCCCCAGTAACAGGTCGCCTCGCACATATGGCAATCCCGGCAGGTGGCGCAGGACATGCATTTGTTCGCTTCCTGCCCGGGGGATATGGAATCTCCCCTGCAGACATCATAGTATTCTGTTCTGATGCGCTCATACGGAATCACCTGTTTGACCTCCGGCCAGCGTGGCGCGTGCATGAGCTGGTAGTGGATGGTGTCGGCTGCAATCCTGCCCTGGCCGATTGCATGGGTAACGAGTCCCGGCAGGGTGGCATCGCCGATGGCGAATACTTTTACATCAGATGTCTGCCCTATTTCATTCACCGTTATCCAGCCCCGCTCGGTGTGGACGCCCGGCGGCAGAAAATCGAGTATCGGGACATCGCCGACGGACATGATTACGATATCTGATTTAAGATATGTACCGTCTTTGAAGAACAGTTTCTTTTCATTATGGTCGTATCTGTCTGTGAATTTCGGCCAGAGTATCTGTGTCCCCTTTGCGAGGGCGGCGTCCATTTCTTTGCCAAACGCGGCGGGCTTTTGGATATCAACGGCAATGACCGACTCCGCTCCGCAATTATATGCCTGCGAAGCTGCGTCCATCCCGACATTGCCGGCCCCGATAATGACGACTTTTTTGTCATTCAGGTTTGGACTGTCGCCAAAGTTGATGCCCTTGAGAAAATCGTACGCTGAGAGGACATGTTCTGATCCGGGGAACTGAATTATCCTCGGTTTATGGGCGCCGCACGCGACGACAACAATCTCATGGGATTTGTATATTTCTTCAAACCTTTTCCGGTCAATTGCGGCATTCAAATGTACGGAAACCCCGATCTCTCCGAATCGCGAAAGCTCTTTCTGAAGAACGTCATGAGGAAGCCTCTCCCTCGGGATGCAGAGTTCAAGCTTGCCGCCGAGCTTATCCATTGCATCATAAAGATCAACCGTATGGCCTCTGAGTCCAAGCTGCCATGCGGCGCTCAATCCTGCCGGTCCCCCGCCGATGACTGCTATAGCATGTCCGGTAGGATCCGCCTTTTTGGGTGCGGGAAGATCGAGGGCGAGCCTGCCGAGATGATCGATGCCCAACGGTTTGTCGAGCTTCGCCCTTGTGCAGCTCTGCATGCAGAGGTTCGGGCATATCTGGCCGCAGACTGTCGCCGGAAGAGGACTGTACTGGAGAATGAGTTCGAGCGCCTCATGGAGTTTTCCCTGCCTGATGAGAGAAGCCCTCTTGTGTGACGGAATGTGCGTCGGGCAGTTATAGGCGCAGGGCGGCAGGTATTTCTCATTGGCCCATACTGGCCTGTTTCTTCTTTCTTTTCCTGTAGTTATATAAGGCAATATAGTCGGATCATGATCAATAAACGGCGCAAATATCCCGCCCTCGCCCACCTCTTTTTCCCAGGTATTCTTTCTGAAATCGGAAGTCGATATCTTGAACCATCTCCGGGCGCGTTTTTCCTGGGGTGTGCAGGCAATGAGTTTTTTCCAGTCGTCCGGTGAACGTGTCAATTCTTCGTAATAGGATATCCTGCCGACAGCTTCGAGATACGGCTTCATATTTGTCCTGAGCCATTCCCAGTCCTGCGGCGTCAGGTCAAGGAGTTTTACGTCGCGTTCACTGTAGCCCTGAATAGGGCCTCTGAAATAGATTATGCCTCCTACCATTCCGACGCATGGTCTGTAACCAAGAATGTTCTGCGGGTTTCTCGGATTGACGCCGCACACAACGGCAATCCCGCCTGCCTTGAATTCCGCAAACGAATCGCCGACGTTCCTGAAATACCAGGATTGAGGAGAATCGAAGCGGGGATTGTGCTTCGTCATCGTATCGCAGCGGGCGCCCCCGCTTCCCTGAACGTAAAGGATTCCCTGAGCTGCCGCATTGAACGCGCCATTCGTCACATCTCCGAGCACCGTTATTTTTGCCCCGCAATTGATCCATCCGGCATCGTCGGAAGCGCTTCCGTTTATGATGATCTCGGTGCCGGTCATGCCCATGCTGCCGGGTCTTTGACCGACAGGTCCGTCAACCACAATTTTGATTGTCTCTCCCCTCGGCCAGATTCGCCCGCCTATGCCGTGCTGGCCATCGGCATTGATGCGCAACTCACGCGCTCCTTCTCTCACGGCCTGCTGAATATGCTCCTCGAGGATGCGCGATGGAACCCGCTTCCCGTTGACTATCCCGTGAATGGTCGCGCATCTGAATTCAGAGATCTCACCCCCTCCCTCCCCCCTCGAGGGGGAGGGAGGGGAGAGGGGGCTCACTTTTGATTTTTGACTTTTGACTTTTTTAGCACGCATAGCTTATTTCCAGTCTGTCAGCCATCGCTTTATCGTCGATGCTCAACCCGTCCGACATGCCGATCGGCAATTCCATACTCCTTCCCATCGGCGCGAATATTTTCTTCAGTTCGACATTGGCTGCCTTGAAAATTTCAACGACCCGTTCCGCAACCTTGTCGGAATCCAGCCTTCTGTAAAGTTTCGGGTCCTGTGTCGTTATGCCCCTCGGGCACTTCCCCGTATTGCAGAGGTTGCACCGGTTATATTCATCGCCGAAGCAGTTTGCCGCCGCCTGCATAATATATTTCCCGATGGAGACTGCCGATGCGCCCAGCATAATCAGGGCTGCGGCATTTGCCGCCAGATTGCCTTTCTTGCCTATGCCGCCGCCTGCAATCAATGGGAGTTCATTCTGTTTGCCCTGTTTGACGAGATCGAGATAGCATTCCCTGATGTTCGACGCGATGGGATGTCCCATCTTGTCCAGTGATACATTGTATGCCGCCCCGGTGCCGCCATCCTCTCCGTCTATCGACAATGCCGCTGCATAGGGATTTCTCGCGAGGTTATTGAGAACCGAACGCGCGGTCTTTGTTCCTGAAATCTTCGGATAGACGGGCACGCGGAACCCCCATGCCATCGACATCGACTGGATCATCTTTGCCACGGCTTCTTCGATAGAGTACTTGGTCTGATGGGTGGGCGGCGATGCAAGGTCGACAAACTGAGGGACCCCGCGGATGCCCGCGATGAGCTTCATCACCTTCTGTGCCATCAGGAGTCCGCCGTCGCCGGGTTTTGCCCCCTGACCGTACTTGATCTCTATGGCGGCGGGGTCCTCGACCATATGGGGTATTGCGCGGATGATCTCGTCCCATCCGAAATAGCCTGAAGCGATCTGAATCGTCATATATTTCAGAAACCTTGACCGCAGGAGCGCCGGCGGCACTCCTCCCTCGCCGGTGCACATCACAACCGGCAGATCCTCTACCTCATTGAGATAAGCCACACCCATGGCGAGACCTTCCCACATCGGCGGCGATAATGCTCCTATAGACATGCTTCCAATCATAATGGGGAATATTTCGCGGACCGGCGGGATGAATGTGTCAGGCGACTTTTCAATCGCGAGGTTGCCGCCGGCTGCAATAACGGGCAATTCTTCAGGTGGAAGAATTCTTCCCAGAAGGGTTTTCATCCGGAACTCATGCCTTCCCGCGTCGAGGGCAGGATCAGTGAGCATTGATATGCGGGTGAATTTAAGCCTGTCAAGTGTCGATACCGCAGGATCGTTTCTTCTGCCTCCACGCCTGTAGCCTTCCCCGCCCCTGTTCCTGAAGTGCAGAAATTTATTCGTCGGATTGTATTCCGGCTCTATCGCATCATTCGGGCAAACGAGCGTGCACGTTCCGCATCCGGTGCAGTGCCGCTCGATATCCGCAACCTGTTCAACGACGTGGATGATCTTCCGCACGGATGCAGGTGTTGGAACAGGGCCCTCCGATTGCACAGTCCGCCGGACTTTTACTGCGGGAACAATAGCTTTTACCGGGCAGACAGCCGTACATCTCCCGCACCGCTTGCACCGGTCATCCCCCCACCTGATGATATACGGGAATTCCTTCAGCGATAGCTGATGGTTGTGATCTAATGCTGTAGCTGGGTCCATACTCTGACCTCCTCTGCCTGAGGCTTGACAATAACCATGTCATACTTCATCGGGAAAATGTCTTCAGACCTGTTCCTATTCGGAACGGCGCTGTCAAGGCCGCATTCCTCAGACATCAATGCGTACTTTCCCTTCACGCCACCGACAACCCCCGGCCTCAGCTTCTTTGCATCGTGCGCCATAAAGCAGGTGCCGTCGGGGGCAAATCCGATTACGACGTTCGGGCCGTCGATGCAGAGGGGCCTTAAAGACTGCCTGATCAACCGCAATGCGTCCCTGTCCGGCCGTGATTCGATTTCTGAATCTTTGAGCGGGGTAATGACGTCTTTATAATAGGTAAGGGGAAACCCCAGTTGACGAATGGTGTAGTGAAGGATGTGGGTGAACACCTCGCTGTCGCTGTTATACCCTGTGTACCCCGGGAATCCCCGGCTCATCAGGAACTCCCTGATCGGCACAAATGCCGTATTCTCGCCATTCGTCATGGAACAATATCCCTGAATAAAAAAGGGATGGCAGGCGTAGAGATAGATCGCGTAGTTTGTGTTCTGTCGCCCCTGGGAAAAAATGATCCTTGCCTTGAGACCTCCCTTGTCGAGTCCAAAGAATTCGGCCACCCGGAGCGGATCTCCGACTTCCTTCAGCGTCAGAACGTCAGGATAGAATGAGAATACAAATATCGACTCATCAGCTTCCCCCATCTTTCTGAGTGCAAGGCGGGTATTCATCAGGAGATCTTCCTTTTCCTTCACCGGTTTGTATTTGAAGGAGAAGGGAAAATCGTATGCGCGCGCGAAATAGTTGTCGCGCGGCTTGATACCCTTAACGGATTTGATTTTCGGAGCCCAGACGTCTTTCAATTGGAACCCCGCCTTGTCCATGAAGCCGTCAAGAGCCTTTGCCCCGCTGTTTGAGCATATGCCCGATAGTATCGGATATCCCTTCAGGTGCTCGAAGTGACCGCCAAGGTCCTTGAGCGTCAGTCCGAGACCGGAGCCGTCATGGCCTTCCTTCATCGTCTCGAGGGCGAGGATATTCTCCATGGGAGAAAAGTATTCCTTTGATGTTATTGCAGCTAATCTGCACATAGCAGTTGCCTCTGAAGATTAATCAAAGAATTCCTCGCAGCCCTGCTGCGGGGTAGTTCATTAATACGGTAATCGGTTACCGTATGATTGTAGCTTAAAGAGTGAGTAACAATTTTGTCAAGCAAAAAACAATTTTGTGCCATCTACGAATTAAAAGTGAACCG
>CAZKLK010000098.1:0-7141 GCA_964553535.1 uncultured Nitrospiraceae bacterium | reverse complement strand
AATAAAAATAAAAGAATGAACAATTCCTATCCACAAGGTTCCCAGAAGAGGCAAATGTATTATAAGCATTTTTTTATAAAAGTTTTAAATGAAAATAGTTTGGACTAAACATGCGATTGATAGACAAAAAGAGTGGGAAAAGAAGCTGGGTATTACCAAACAGGAAGTTGAAGATTTGGTGGGTACCCCTAAGCAAACCATTCAGGGAGACTTAGATATCATTGTGGCGCAGACAAAGACCCGGGAAGGCATTTTGCGGGCACCTTTTAAAGAGGTGGGCAGTGAGAGAAAAATTATCACGGTTTATTGGACAAATAAAGTGGAACGATATTGGAGACAGGAATAGCAATGAAAATTAAATATGACCGTGATGCCGATGTGCTGATCATTTTACTGCGCGATGAACCTCCGGTGAATGCGATTGAAGAACCCGGAGGCATAATTGTGAGTTACGGAGAAGATAAAGAACCTGTGAGCATAGAATTTCTGAATGCTTCTGTGAGGCATTTGATTAGAGAAGATGAAATGATTATAACGCTGCAGACGAAGAGTGCTGCATGATAGAGAAAATGGATTCCCCGGACAAGCCGGAGAATGACATATGATGGGAAAAAGGGACAGGCTGAATTGGCAGAGAGATTGCCGCGGGCTTCGCCCTCGCAATGACGGAATTAGGAGACCCGGTGATAAAAGTTGTCATTGCGAGCGAAGCGAAGCAATCTCGCCGTTCTCAAATAGATTGCCACTCCCGCCGCTGGCGGGATCGCAATGACAACCTTAAAAAATCGCTCAATTTGGGTATTATGAGACTGTCAATACACCGGGAGGAGAACTGAGGAAGGAATATGCCACAGAATATTTCGGTTGTTATCATTGACTCCGACATCACATCGCTGAACAGCATCTCCAAGTTCATCGAGAACCTCGGCGACAACGTCAGCATCGAGGGCACAGCGGGCACCTTCGAAAAGGGTTACGAAATCGTCCACAAGAAACGTCCGATGGTCGTCATCATGGAAGTGGGGGACAACATCAGCCTCGCGATCGAAAGAATCGAGCAGATATCAAGCCGCTTCCCTCAGGTGAACATTTTTGCCACTTCCGCCGACAAGTCATCCGACACCATACTCAAGGTTATGCGCGCCGGAGCGACCGAGTTCCTCCTGCGTCCCGTCTCGCAAACCGACCTCACGTTCGCCCTTCAGAAAATCGGCCGCCTCTGGCTGATTAAACCTGCGGCTGAGGAAGCCGGCAGGATCATCACCGTCTTCAGCCCGAAGGGCGGGGCCGGAGTTACCACAATCGCCATCAACCTCGCCACAAACGCTTATGAAATGAACGGGAAATCCACCGTGCTCGTCGATCTGGACCTCAATGCGGGCGACGTTACAACGTTCCTGAACATGAGACCGGCTTACACAATCACCGACGTCACCATGAACATCAGCCGGCTCGACAGAAACTTCCTTCAGGGCGTCATCTCAAAGCATGAGTCCGGAATTTCAGTGCTCGCCGAACCGCAGAAGATCGAGGAAGGCGTCTCCATTTCAAGCAGTGAAATCAAGAAGGTGCTGAGCATTCTCAAATCAATGTATAAATATATAATCATAGATGCGGAGACAATTTCGGAGCGGACGACAATGGCAATCGAGATGTCGGATATGGTGCTGCTGGTATTCTTCCTGAGCCTGCCCAGCATCAAGAATATGCAGAGGCATTTGAGATATTTTGAGCGCATCGGCCTCGGCAGGGACAGGGTTAAGCTCATTGCCAACAGGTACCTTAAGAAAGGGGACATCACCATCCAGGACGCGGAAAAGGCGCTCAATTACCCGATATTCTTTACGCTCCCCAACGATTACGACACTGCGATGGCGTGTCTGAACAAAGGGGTGCCGATCAGCGAGGGCGCGCCCCGCTCCCAGTTGAACGCATCGCTGAAAGAACTTGCCAAGGCTATCATATCTTAATAAAAAAATAAAGGAGGGGGTTTCCCAATGGCTATCGAAGACGCGGCGGAACTGACAAGGATATCGAAACCCGATGTCTACCACGGCCTGAAGGCGAAGATCCACAGGAAACTTATAGAGCGGCTTGATTTCACCAGCTTCGACTTGATCGAGAAGGACATACTGAGCAGGGAGATCAGCCGCATCGTCGAACACCTTATCGAAGACGAAAAGATTCCGCTGAGCGCAAGGGAAAAGGACAGCCTTGTCGTGGATATCCTCCATGAAACATTCGGCCTCGGACCTATAGAGCCGCTCCTGTACGACCCCGACATCTCCGACATTCTGGTGAACAGATACAACCAGATATATATTGAAAAGTTCGGCAAACTGCAGAAGGTTGACCTTTCATTCCGCGACGACAGCCACCTTCTCCAGATAATAGACCGGATTGTATCCAAGATCGGCCGGCGGGTTGATGAATCCTCCCCCTATGTCGATGCCCGGCTGCCGGACGGTTCGAGGGTGAACGCCATCATTCCGCCGCTTGCGCTTGACGGTCCAGTCCTGTCGATCAGGAGATTCGGCGTTGACCCGCTGAAGATGTCCGACCTGATCGCGTTCGGATCCGTGGCGCAAAATATGGCAAAGCTCCTTGAAGGATGCGTTAAAACGCGGCTCAACATCCTCATATCGGGCGGCACCGGCACCGGCAAGACGACGCTTCTGAACATCCTGTCGGAATTCATTCCGGGCAGCGAAAGAATCGTGACAATCGAGGATTCGGCGGAGCTGCAACTGAAGCAGGAGCATGTTGTGAGGCTCGAGACAAGGCCGCCGAATATAGAGGGGCGGGGCGAGGTCACTCAGAGAGACCTCGTGAGGAACACCCTCAGGATGAGGCCGGACCGCATCATCGTCGGCGAGGTCAGGGGCGGCGAAGCGCTCGACATGCTTCAGGCCATGAACACCGGCCATGACGGCTCGCTGTCTACAGTACACGCCAACACTGCCCGCGACGCTCTCGCAAGGCTTGAGACCATGGTGCTGATGGCCGGGATGGACCTCCCTGAAAGGGCGATCAAGGAGCAGGTCGCATCCGCCCTTAATGTCGTGGTGCATCTCTCCCGCATGTCGGACGGCACGAGAAAGATCGTCCAGATTTCAGAGCTTACCGGAATGGAAGGCTCTACGATTGTCATGCAGGACATCTTCAAATTCGAGAAGAGAGGGATAGGCCCCGACGGAAGGGTGCTTGGAGATTTCCAGCCGACCGGCGTCAGGCCGTGGTTTATGGAGAAGCTCAAAGTCTCGGGCTTCGAGGTCCCACATCACATATTTGAAAGGACACAGCCATGATGCTGCTCATCGTTGCAGTCCTGTTCTTTATCGCCGCGCTGCTTATGCTGATCACAATATACCTGAGCTACACCGCGGTGAAGACGTCGCCCGCCTATGAGCTCAGGAAGCGTCTTCGCACCCTTGCGCTGGACGCTGCCGGCGGCATCCCGCAGGATCTAAAAGTCGAGATATTGCAGGATATGAGCCCGGTTGACAAAGTGATTTACAAATTCGGCTTTTTCAGGAAACTGCATGAATGGCTGGATAAGGCGGGATTAAAGATAGATGTAAAAGTATTCCTCCTTGTGGCGCTTGTCTTTGCGTTATTGGGCCTGCTTGCCGGCCTTTTGCTCCAGAGGGGAATCATTCCGCCGCTCATCCTTATGGCGGCGACGACCTCGATGCCTTTTATTTATCTGAAAATCCAGATCACAAAAAGGATTTTTCTCTTTACCGAACAGTTGGCCACCTCGCTCGATATGATGTCCCGCTCGCTGAAGGCGGGGCATTCACTCGCGATGGCCATTCAGGTGGTCGGGAACGAGATGCCCAATCCTATATCGGGCCTGTTCAGATCCGTCTATGAAGAGCAGGCATACGGTCTTTCCATCCGGGACGCCCTGTCTCACATGATCAGCCGCATGGATACGCCGGATTTGAGGTTTTTTGTCACCTCGGTCAATATCTATCGCGAGATCGGGGGCAACCTGTCCGAGATACTGGAGAACCTTGCGAAAACAATCCGTGAGCGCCTGAAAATCAGGCGCCAGGTGAAGGTCTATACGGCGCAGGCGCGGTTTTCGGGATACACGCTTGCGGTCCTTCCGGTTGCCGCTGCGGTCATGCTCTATTTCATAGCGCCGGACTACATCGGGGAGCTGATCAATGAAAAGCAGGGCAGGTTTCTGATAGCCGTTGCCGTAATCTTGCAGGTCATAGGGTATTTTGTAATCAGAAAGATCATCAATATAAAAATATGATGAAACCCCATAACTACAAAGAGGAACAGCCATGACAATAATCGGCCTGTCGCTGCTGTTGTTCGCGGGGATAGCGGGCTTGCTGTTATTTCTCATCTATATCGCTTACCCCAAGAAATCCATCGTTCAGGAGAGAATCGAAATCCTTCAGCCCAAGGTTGAAGCCGCGAGGGTCTTCGAACAGGCGCCTACCAAATGGAACATCTTTCTTGGGCGGCTCGGCAAGAAAGTCCCCATGCGGCCCGAGGACTACGGGAAATACCAGAAAATGCTCATTGCCTCCGGAATAAAGCCGGACAAGATCGCCGTGTTTCTGGGGACAAAGCTGTTACTGACCGCAAGCCTTCCGTTAGCGTACCTGATATTTTACGGCATACCTGTTGAGAAGGATTTCACCATCAGGCTTCTGGCTGCGCTGAGTCTTGCCATCATCGGATATCTTCTGCCGACTTTCTGGCTGAGAAACAGGCTGAAGACAAGGCAGACCAGAATATTCCATGACCTCCCTGATCTTCTTGACCTCATGACTATCTGCGTTGAGGCGGGGCTGAGCCTGGATTCCGCCATGATCAAGGTCTGCGAAGACCAGCAATTCAAGAAAAGCCCGCTGGCCACCGAGATCAGGATTGCCACAAATGAAACCCGCGCCGGCAAGCCGCGGCTTGACGCCCTCAGGGACATAGGCGAGAGAACCATGGTGGACGACTTGAAGTCCTTCGCGGCGATGCTCGTGCAGACGGAAAAGCTGGGCACAAGCCTCGCGCAATCGCTCCGGATATTCTCCGACTCGCTTAGGACAATAAGGAGGCAAGTGGCCGAAGAGGCCGCCGCGAAGACGTCCATAAAGCTTGTGTTCCCGCTGGTATTCTTTATATTCCCGGCCATACTCGTCGTCATCCTCGGGCCCGGCATAATCAGGATAGCCAAACTCTTCGCAGAGTAGTGAACCCCATGAAGGGGGGTGTTTTATATATGGATATCAATACCATACTTCTCGTCGTAATAGCAGTGGAACTTGCTCTCATTTATGTGAAATTAAAAAGGCAATCAATGCACATTTTCTGATACTGACAATATTTCTAAAATACATATGGACAAATTATTCCGCCCCTTTCAGGGGCTTTTTTTTAAACGAATATGACCGCTAATAAACCCTCAAAAGCCTTCCGCTTCCTGCCCTCCATCGCGGAATTCATATTTATCATCATTTTCGCCGCTGTTCTCGCCGGCGCCGGCAACCTCCTTGGAGACGCGGATACCGGTTATCACATCCGCGCGGGCGAATATATAACAGATAATCTCAAGGTTCCTCATCACGACATCTTTTCCCATGTCTCCCCCGCCCTCGAATGGACGGCCCACGAATGGCTTTCGGAAGTCATTTTTGACCTTGTTCACAATGCAGCGGGACTGACCGGCATTGTCGTGTTCACCGCGCTGATTATAGCGGCAGTATATGCCGTCCTGATGAGGCATCTCCAAGCCTGCGGCATTACCATTATTGTCGCCGCCATGACCGCCACTTTTGCAATAAGCGCGTCAACCATCCACTGGCTCGCGCGGCCGCATATCTTTTCCCTCTTGCTAATGCTCATCTGGTACATCATTCTCGATTCCTACCAGTACAGACAGAAAAATTACCTCTACCTTCTTCCTCCCGTCATGGCGCTGTGGGTAAATCTCCACGGGGGATTCATCGCCGGGCTGATGCTCACCGGGGTGTATATCGCAGGCAATGCGCTGACGGCCGTTTTCAAGCGCAGTGAACGGCAGGGCTCTATCCGGAAAACCGGGATGCTGCTGCTTTTCTTTGCCGTTTGCACAGCGGCTGCCGTGCTCAACCCGAAGGGATACAAGATACTTCTGTTCCCGTTCAGTCTCGTCTCGAACGAATTCATCATGAACCACGTGAATGAGTTCCTGTCGCCCAATTTTCATGACGTGCTGATATACGAATATATGCTGCTCTTCATGATTTTGGTATTCGGGATATCCGCGCGAAGGCTTAACGCGATTGAAATCACCCTTGTATTGCTTTTCACGCATATGTCGCTATACTCCGCCAGATACATCCCGCTCTACGCGATCATTCTGAGCCCCATCCTTGCAAAGCAGGTTGACTTCCTGCTTCAGGAATCAAAAGACCGGTGGATCATCAGGCGGCTGCTTGCCGTTTCGGAGCGCACCGCCAAAACCGATTCGACGGCGAAATACAACTTATGGGCGGCTACGGCTGTTATCGTGATTATGACCCTGCTTTTCACAGGTCGGCTGTCTTATGAATTTGACGCTAAGAAACTGCCGGTTGACGCCGTTCGATTCATGCAGAAGGAAAAGATACCGGGGAACATGTTCAATAACGATGAGTTCGGCGACTACATCATTTACGCCGCCTGGCCTGAATACAGGGTGTTCTTTGACGGCAGGTCGGACATGTACGGCGCCGACATGATGAAGGAATATTTCAAAATAACGGGCGTGGAGCCCGGCTGGGAAGACGTTTTGAAGAAATACGGAATTGACTGGATTATTTACAACAATAAGTCCGTCCTCTCCAGATTCCTTCTCGAAAGGAGCGATTACAAGCTCATTTACTCGGATAAAGTGGCGAATATTTTTGTGAGGAACATCCCCGAATACCGGCATCTGATCGGGAAATATCCCGATGTGAAGCCGGTGGTTGTGGAGGAAGAGGATAAGAAATAGGGGTCGGGGATTCAACTGGAAGAAAGCAGGGGCCAAGAATTCAAGGGTTCAATCGGAAATACAAAAAAATGAGAAAGACAAGGTAGAGAGCCAAGTTAAATGTTACCCAAATCCAGCGATAAGAATTGTCATTGCGAGTGCAGCGAAGCAATCTCGTCGCATGAA
>CAZKLK010000097.1:0-7147 GCA_964553535.1 uncultured Nitrospiraceae bacterium | reverse complement strand
TGGATTCCGGCGTTCGCCGGAATGACGGTCCACACTAATCCCAGAAAAACCTTTTATATCAGTATACCGGGAATCGGTCACATAAAGACTGAACTCTTTTTGAGATGGCGCCGATGGCTTCGCTGTCATCCCTTTTTTCTATGACTGAGGCGATGATGTCCGCTATATCCCTCATTTCTGCCTCCGCCATGCGCCTCGTTGTCACGCAAGGCGTTCCAAGCCTTATGCCGCTAGTCACAGCCGGCGGCCGTTCGTCATAGGGTATGACGTTTTTATTGACTGTTATCCCTGCCTTCCCGAGAATTGCCTCCGCATCTTTGCCGGTAATGCCCTTGTTTGTTAAATCAATCAGAATCATGTGGTTGTCCGTACCGCCGGAAATAATCTCAAACCCTTTTCCGACGAGCTCTTCTGCAAGCGTCTTCGCATTTTTTATAACTGCGGACTGATAGTCTTTAAACGTAGGACCAAGAGCCTCTTTGAATGCCACTGCCTTGGCGGCGATGACATGGACTAATGGCCCTCCCTGGATGCCGGGGAATATGGTTTTGTCAACTGCCTTGGCATATTCGGCCCTGCACATGATGAAACCGCCCCTTGGCCCTCTCAATGTCTTATGGGTGGTTGATGTAACAAAATCCGCGTGGGGTACGGGCGATGGGTGCAGCCCCGCGGCAATAAGCCCAGCGATATGGGCAATATCCGCCATGAGATAAGCATTGACTTCTTTGGCGATGTCGGCAAAAATTCTGAAATCAATGCTTCGTGAATATGCACTTGCGCCGACAAGTACCAGTTTTGGTTTATGTTCCAGGGCCAGACGTCTTACCTCTCCATAGTCAATATAGCCTGAATTCCTGTCTACGCCGTAAAAAACGGATTTATACAAGACTCCCGAAAAGTTGACCGACGACCCGTGCGTGAGGTGCCCCCCGTGGCTCAGACTCATGCTCAATATGGTGTCCCCCGGCTTGAGAACCGAAAAAAAGACCGCCATGTTTGCCTGCGAACCTGAGTGCGGCTGGACGTTGGCGTGTTCCGCCCCGAAAAGCTGCTTTGCGCGCTCTATTGCAAGTCTTTCAATGACATCCGCAAATTCGCATCCGCCGTAATACCGTTTCCCCGGGTATCCCTCGGCATATTTGTTGGTGAAGACAGAACCCTGAACTTCAAGCACGGACAGGCTTGCATAGTTCTCGGAGGCAATAAGGACTATATTGTTTCTTTCCCGCTCTATTTCATTCTGGACTGCTCGGAATATTTCCGGATCAGTCACTCTCAGATTTTCAAACGCCATAAATTTGGAGCCGCCCCTCGATTTTAATTATTTTATTCAGTCTTGCGGAGTGCCTTTCTCCTTCGAAAGGCGTACTGATCCATGTTTTTACAATCTCTTTCGCAAGGTCTTTCCCGACAATCCTGCCGCCGAGGACAAGGATATTCGCGTCGTTATGCAGCCTGCTCATTTTAGCCGTGAAGAGTTCATTGCAGAGAGATGCCCTGACCCCCGGGAACTTGTTTGCTACTATGGACATCCCTATCCCCGTGCCGCAGATAAGGATGCCTCTCTCAATCTTTTTTTTGGAAACGTCTTCAGATACCTTCTCTCCGAAATCCGGATAATCTACTGATTGAGGACCGTTTGTGCCGTAATCAACATATTCGATCCGGAGCTCTTTCAGCAGGGAGACGATCTCTTCCTTAAGTTCAATCCCCGCGTGGTCACAGCCGATTGCGATAGTCATTTTGGTGTCTTTTCCGAAGCCAGTTAATATTATCCGACGAATTCCCGCGAAGTCAAGGACAGCGCATTATCCGTTTGCACCCGTCTGAATCCTTGGGAAAAGCGCTGGGCCTTTAAATATTTTCGTCCCCGGGGTAAGCGTTCCCCACCGGGCTTCCACGCCCAGATTGACCCCGGAAAAGTCCTTCGGTATGTTCAGTTGCCGCCAGATTTTTTCCGACGTGGCGGGCATGAACGGGAAGAGGAATACAGCAATTATTCTGAGGGACTCGGCAAGGGAATACAGGACCATCGAAAGCCTGTGAATATTGTGGGATTTCCAGAGGTTCCAGGGGGCTTCATCTTCGATAAACTTGTTCAAGTGGTTGATTGTATCCCAGATAACGTCTATGGCCTGCCCGAAGGAGAGTTTATCAAGTGAATCGTCAACAGTCCGGTACATGTCTTCCATGCGTTCCTTCAGGTGAAGTGCCGCGGGCGTTTCAGAGTATGTCCCGCCGGGATCCGGGATAACGCCCCCGGAATATTTTTCAATCATGGTTAAAGTCCTGCTGAGAAGGTTCCCAAGGTCATTCGCAAGATCCGTATTGAATCTCTTTATGAGGGCATGTTCGGAAAAATCACCGTCAAGGCCAAAGGACACTTCTCTGAAGAGGAAGTACCGGAAAGGATCGGGGCCGAATTTATCGGCGACATCACTGGGATTGACTACGTTTCCGAACGACTTCGACATTTTTTTCCCTTCCACTGTCCACCATCCATGCGCGAATATGTTTTTCGGGAGGGACATCCCCAGCGCCATAAGCATCGCGGACCAGTAAATTGCGTGAGTTGTAAGTATGTCCTTACCGATTAAATGATGATCGGGCGGCCACCAATTATCAGAGTCGAGAGTTGAGAGTTGAGGGTTGAGAGTTTCTTTCCGACTGCTGACTGCTGACTGCTGTCCGCTGTCTACTTTTAAAGGGGCAAGATACTTGGTTGCCGAATAATAATTTAAAAGTGCGTCGAACCAGACATATGTAACAAAATCATTATCGAAGGGCAAGGGGATACCCCATGCAAGCCTCTGTTTCGGCCTTGAAATGCAGAGATCTCCGAGCCGGTTTTTTTTCAAAAAGCCAAGCACTTCATTTCGTCTTGTTTCAGGCATGACATAAGACGGATTTTCTTCTATGTGCCTGATAATGCGCTCCTGATATGCTGACATCAGGAAGAAGTAATTTTCTTCCGATATCTCCTCCACGGGCCTTCCGCAGTCGGGGCACTTTCTGTCTTCAACTTCCTTTTCCGTCCAGAAGCGTTCATCGGGGACGCAGTACCATCCTGAATAGAGCTTTTTTTCTATTTCGCCCTTTTCAAATAGTTTCTGGAGCAGTGTTTGGACAACGATTATGTGTTCGGGGTCTGTTGTCCTGATGAAGGCATCATTCTGCACCGAGAGCCTTTGCCATATCTTCTTGTAATTGTCCACCATTATGTCCGCATGAGCTTTCGGCGTCAGGCCTTTTTCCTGCGCTGCCTTCGCAACTTTCTGCCCATGTTCATCAGTGCCGGTCAGGAAAAAAACCTTTTTGCCCTTCAGCCTGTTGAAGCGCGCAAGAATATCGGCGGCTATGGTCGTATAAGCGTGCCCGATATGAGGCACGTCATTGACATAGTATATGGGCGTCGTGATATAGAACCTGTCGTTCATTTGCTTATTCTGTGCCCTTTTTTTTCCGTTTCCGCGGGTGCCACTTTCTTCTTTTGCCTCTTCTCCCCGGCTTCTGCTGCGGAGACTCCGTATCTTGCTGAACCGGCGGCCCACCCTCAGCAACGGGGGAAGGCGACATCCCGTTTACTTCGTCCGGGGAGTCACTCGACGCAATGAATATCTCCTCCTGCTCTTCAGGTTCTGCCAGCGCAATTGTTTCGCTCTCGGCAGGGGCAGCGTCCCGGTAGGACTCTGAATACTCGTAGCCCAGGCAGCACATAAGCCGACCGCAGAATCCGGATAACTTGCTGGTGTTCAGCACGAGTTCCTGCTTCTTCGCCATCTTGATGGAGATAGGTTCAAATGAAGTCAGAAACTTCGCGCAGCACAGTTCCCGGCCGCAGATTCCCAAACTGCCGATAATCCGGGCGCTGTCCCTGACACCGATCTGTCTCATCTCAATTCTTGTTCTGAACCTTGATGCAAGGTCCTTTACGAGTTCCCTGAAATCGATTCTTTTTTCCGCCGTGAAGTAAAAGATAATCCGTTCTTTTTCAAGCGTGACTTCCGTTGAAATCAACTTCATGGGAAGCCCCCGGGCCATAATTCTCTCCAGACAATATTTCCTTGACTCGTCTTCCAATGCCTTGTTGCTCTCTTTCTGAAGGATGTCGTCGTCTGTTGCCTTTCTGATGATTTTCTTGAATTTCTTTTCGGGGTTATTTGCCGCACGACGCCCGGTTACAATAATCCCCATATTAATACCAAGATCAGATTCAACAACCACAAGGTCGCCTCTGCTGATTTCTATGCCTTCGGCCTCGAAATCATATATTTTCCCGCAGGGTTTGAAGCGAACTCCTACCACATCAGGCATGAATGTCACCCATGGTATCCCTCAGCAAAAAACCGGTATAGTTCCACGTCAGGGATTTATTAAGATTGAAACGAATATGCTTTTTCAACGCGCTCACCTTTTGATATTGTTCTATTATATCCTTTAAATCTCCGGCTTTGTTCAGCCTTGTTATGAATTCCATCATGTCGGCGTTGATAAGGTACTTCTCCCCCCCGCGGATTTTCATTACAGCCATGTCTCTGAGCAGCACGAGAATAAAGTTGATCCATCTCTCCATCTCTTCACGGGAGGACCAGCCGTCCCGACCCATATTCATCATATCTTGCAGCAGTTCGAGGTGCCGGGTTCTTTGCTCCGTGAGATTTTCTGTCAGGGCATTGCCCGGTCTCCCCAGTGATAGCCGCATCAAAGTCATAAGGTGTGACTCCTGCATTTCTGACCGAGGGGCTTCCCGCGCCTTCCCGTCCCTTTCACCTGACGGCAGGAGCCCCTGACGCAGCACCTTCATCCCTGCATTCAGTGAAAGCGGCATGAAATTAATCCGGGCGCATCTTGACCTTACAGTGTCCGGCAGCTGTTCAGGGTTCGCTGTTATAAGGACTATCAGGCTATGCCCCGGCGGTTCTTCAAGGGTCTTCAGGAACGCGTTGGCGGCGGATTGGTTCATGTTCTCCGCATCATCGACGATGACGGTCTTGCACCTGCCCTCGAAGGCCGTGAGTGAAAGCATATCATCAATTTCCCGTATTTCTTCTATCCTTATTTGGCCGCTTTCAGGTGATATCAGCCGAAAGTCCGGGTGAATGTTCGCATCAATTTTCTTGCAGGAAGGACATGCGTCACAGCAATCATGAAGGACAACCCCCCGGCTGTCCGAGTCGACGGCAAGGCAATTAAGAGCCTTGGCAAGATTGATTGCGGCAAGTCTTTTGCCTATGCCGGATTCTCCGGCAAACAGGTAAGATGATGGAATTCTGTCCCGTTCGATCGTCCTGAGGAGAATGCGTATCGCCCGGTCCTGTCCGATTATATCCCGCAAGGCCATTATAGGTTTAAACTCTCTCCAATTATCCGGACGATTTCCCTGTGTGTATCATCGATACCGCCGGTTACCTGAATCAGTTTTATTCTTGTTGGGTCTTCCGCAGCTATCTTGTGATATCCGGTTCTCACGCGCTCATGAAATGAGATGTCCTCAAGTTCGAGCCTGTCCGCTTTATTTACTCCTCTGTTTCGCTGCAGACCTGTATCTACTTCGATGTCAAGAAGGATGGTGAGATCGGGCCTCAGTCTTCCCGTTGCCATCATATCGATCGCATCGATCATGCCCAAATCAAGCCCTCTGCCGAATCCCTGATATGCAAGGGTTGAATCGGCAAACCGGTCGGTTATGACAATCGATCCCCTGTTCAGGGCGGGCGTAATGACCTCCTGTATGTGCTGGACCCGGGATGCGTTATACAGAAGCAGCTCGGCGAGGGGGGACATCCCCTCATGTTCAACGGAGAGCAGAACTTTCCGTATGTTAACCCCGATGAGTGTGCCACCCGGTTCTTCGGTTAGAATAACGTCTGCTCCTTTATTCATCAGGTATTCATACAGATATCTCGCCTGAGTTGATTTCCCGGATCCCTCTATACCTTCAAACGAAATGAAGGGGCCTTTCATTGAACCCCGCATTTCAATGAACGGCTCAGTTCGGACAATATCCGGAAAATCTTTTCTGTTTCCGTAAGGCTCCTTGACGCGGTGCCGCAGGACGGCGTCAACAATATCTGCGACTGAAGCAGTCCGCCGGGCATTGATCTGGATAACAGATCCATGCCTCTGTGAAAACGCTGTCTTATTGATTCCGTGTTTTCTTCCCGTATGGCTTCGGTTGTCGGAACGATGCCCCATGCAAGATGCCCGCCCTTCCGCAGAAATTGGGTGAATTCCCCAGGGAAGAGCGAGACTGCTTCAAGATAGTCATATGCATCGAAACTGATAATATCAACTCCGGAGCCGATGATCAGCGGCCAGTCCGCGTTGCTGCAGCAATGTATGCCGGAGCGGGCATCAGCATTTTTAATGGTACCGGCGGCTGCCTGCAATAACCGCAGGGCCTCTCCGTGCGACACGCCGATATAGCTTGAGCTGCCGAGGGCGGACAGTACCGGCTCGTCGAGGAATATTATTACCCGGTCGGCGAAAGGTTGCAGCATCTTAACCTGCCACCTGATCTTTGCCTGGAGAAGCATAAGTGAAATTTCACGCAGTTCTTCATCAAAGTAAATCGCTTTCCCGTCGGCGTTTTTCAATCCCAGGGCAAATGTCAGCGGCCCGGTGACATGTCCTTTCAAGTACTGAAAACGTTTCCCCGCAACGGCGTGAATGAATGTGTGAAGTCCTTTCGCAAAGGGTTCCGAGACGGGCAGCGCCGTGTCATCTGAACAGTTTTCGTAAAATGCGGTTATGTGATCTCCGTTTTCCCCTATCCATATTGTCTCTTTATGTTCATCGATTTCAAGGGATGGCATCCCTTCAGAAAACTGAGGTATCATGAATTCGCGGAATGATAATCCGGGCAGTTGCGGCCAGAACGGGATGTCCAGGCTGTCAAGCACGAGCCTGCACGCTTCATAAGGGTCTTTATGGGGAAGACTGCCGATCCCGGTGGTTAGATATGGCGTGAACATTTTTAGATGATACTCTATTAATAAGTTCTCAAGTCAACAAAAAAAGCGCGGTTGCCATTTAAGAATTAAAAGTGAACTGTTTTACTAAGATTTAAAGATTAAAAGTGAACACCTAAAAACCGTTCATACAGGTCTTTATAAAAGTCAATTTGTCATGCCGGACTTGATCC
>CAZKLK010000096.1:0-7150 GCA_964553535.1 uncultured Nitrospiraceae bacterium | reverse complement strand
CTCGCAATGACGCGTTTATCAATCGTTCGAGATAGTTATCGCTGGATTTGGGGAAATAATAATCAAGGAGCCCTTATGGCCACAGTACCGGAAGACCCGAGATGTCCTTTTTGTCATTCCCCTATCGAACAGCCGAGGGAATTGCCTCAGAGAAAAGTCGTCGAGTTCCCGATAGGCGCCTGCTCGTATTGCGGCGCCGTGTATGCATACGACGCGACCGGCCACAACATGGGAGCCGCTTTTATAGAGGCGCTCCTCTTCGCCTGCAATGAGGACGACGACCTGGCGTTTTCACTTTCCCACGGCGCGGATTATACAGATGCCGTGATCGGAAATTATGATATTTATACCCACAAAGTAACGCCGGACAGGGTTTACCACGACCGCTACGTGCGTGGTTCTCTCATATTTGTGAAGCTTTTTGATCAGTTTCATGAGGCAGTCAGTGAAAAGGTAAAAGAAAAGCTCCGACATACAACACCCATTAATAAAACAAAGTTGCGCTCGGAAAACTTCTCCAAAGAAAAAGTCAGGAAGTTTGTTTCGGAGAATAATCTACAGGATCTTATCGCTCTTTCTTTAGAAGATTCGCGTGTTATCAATGAGCTGCAAAGAATGCTTTACACGCCCGATGAGCGGTACCGATGGAAGATCATCGAGGCTCTCGGAGAAGTGAGTAAAAGCGTCGCTGAAAAACGCCCCGATATCATCAGCAAACTCATCGGCAATCTTCTGCAGAGCGCCGCATATCCGGGAGCGTCGGCCTGGGGGTCGCTCGAGGCGGTCGGAACAATCATCAGCAAGAACCCGCGGCTTTTCGGAGAATTCACACGGCCGCTTCTCTCTTTCATTGCCCAGAAGAATTTGTGGAGGGAAGTGGCCTGGGCCATCGGGGAAATTGCATCCGCAGACCCTGCCGCTGCAAAGTACGCATTCCGTGCCCTTTCCGATTTTCTTGATAATGCCGATCCTGTTCTCCGCGGTTATGCGGCATGGGCTCTCGGTAATATCGGTTTCACGGATGTTGCCCGGAAACTGAAAGACCTCGGGTCCGATGACAACAGGATCACCATATGGAGAAACGGGGATTTGCAGGAAGTGACAGTTGGGCAACTGGCTCACGAGGCGGCGGAGAAAATTTGCAGGTGAAAACCCCGCTGATACGGTATCTCGTTGCATCGCCGGCCGGCGATATCCCTGTCGATTCCAGCAGGCTTGATTTTCCTCTCGAAGGCGACCCGTTAAAAACCTCTTACAGGGTCTATTTTCGTGCGATAACCGGTTTTATTTCTGGAAATAATTTCCGGCCCTTGCTTAAAGCGGTCAATGCGCGCCTTGGGGTCGGTGCCGATCTCCGTGCGCTCAATGAGATCATTGTCCGCACAGAGAAACACGGCGCGCTATGCCACCCTGCGAGCATTGAATGTATTCTGAGAGACGGCAGGGTCAAATTCGGCCTTCATGTTGCAGTGACCGGTACCGGGAAAGAGTCCCTCAGAAAAGAATTTGATCTTCTCAAAACATTCCACAGCCGGTTTGGTTTCCGTGAGATCCCGACGCCATATTATTTGGACGAAGTCTGTTCGATGGTATTCCTCCTTGAAGAATGGTTTGAAGGCTACCATGAATTTCATCTCTCAAAAACTGAAGACGGCGGACAAGCATTGAAACTCTGGGAATACGGGAAGGGGAACAGGTTTCTGAATCATGAACAGGGCTTTGAGATTTACCGGCAGGCCGCGCGGATCCTTACCCTCTGCTATGATCTGCGCGATTTTCGCATGATTTATCCCTGGCATCATGCAGCAGGGGATTTTGTCGCCAGAATTGGAGAAGCGGGATATTCCCCCTCCCCTCAAGGGAGGGTGGAAAAAATAGAGGGTATTCGTAAAGGATGGAGGAAAAGCCCTGCCTCACTCCTCCCCTTAGATGAGGGGAAGACGTGTGGGGGTACTCCCCCCTCTCCCATTGGGGGAGAGGGCAGGGGCGATGGCCATGTGAGAAATAAAATAGATGTCAAGCTCACCACGGTGAGAGGCTATGAACCCTTTATGGGCCTCGGCGAAGATAAGATGGTATCCTCCGCTCTCGCTCTCTTTTATTTTCTCCTTCACCTGTCGGTGCAAATGCGTCTTGACAGATTGGACGGAGTTGGCGAGAGTGCGTGGGCTGCTGATTACTGTGTCGATGCCACGGTAACCGGTTTCTTCGAAGGGCTTGAGAGAAAAAAAAATTTCATTGAGTGTTGCGGGTCGATACAGTCTTTTCTGAATCTGTTGCAGTCATTTACCAAGGACGAGCTCAGAAAGACCTGTGTGCCGATCGCAGAGCAATTCGAGCAGACAAAAGATTACCGCTTGATTCAAGAACATTTCGGAGCGCATGCCGGAAGGCTATATCTTACGCTTCAAAATTTCCCTTTATAATGTCTTCGAACGGCATTCTCAATGCCCGCGAGAGAGGGAGCATAAGGGTAGCCTTAGCGGAAGGATTCAGATAACCGGCGTCTGTGAAAAGCTCCTTTGAAAGCTTCACAAGTTCCTGGTAAATCCTGTCAAGTTTTACAGTCGGATAAGCCGCTTTTTCCTCAAAGTTCGAGAGATTGCAAACATATGATTGTTCTTTTTTTTCATGCTTCAGACTGTAAGGGACTCCATAAATGCGGCAGATGACGGGGCGTTTTTCATAAAAAACACATTCTTCCTTATCAGAAAGGAACGGGCATCTAACCCGTTCTTTGCCGAGACCGTACACCTGAACATGCGGTTTATCATCAAATATCTTTAATCTGTCCTTGGCCTTGAGGATTTCTTCTTCCGACTTTTCGGCCCTTCTCAGAATATCGCGCCGCACCTTTCTTTCAAGACGGTTAAAATGATAATTGATAAACGCCGCCTCTATCGGGAGCACCCCGAATATTGCATGGCAGCAGTCGCAGCAGCGGATTCTGCACCGGACGCTGTCGGGATATTTTTCCTGGATGGTTCTAAAGAGGATGTCTGCTTTCTGCGTGTAAGCTGCGTACTTTGAAAAAAGGTCTTCGATCATTCTGCCTTTTTGGTGCGGACTACTCCTTTTTTCACTTTTTTTGCCGTTGATGGTTGTTTTGACGCTTTTTTGCCTTTATCCGCTTTTTTTTCTATCTTCCGGCACGGCTCAAGAAGCTTCAGGAAATCCGGATGGACCTGGAATCCGAGCTCCACGGCTCTGTCGCAATGCCTGACCGCCTTTTCGAACTCGCCCGCGTGATAATAGGCGTTTGCAAGGTTGTTATGCCCGAGAGCGAAATCGGCCGCCCTTTCAAGCATCCTCTTATTGACTTCGATGCACTTTGCCACATCTCCCTTCTGGAGATATGCATTGGCCAGATTGCATTCCGCCTGAACAATATCGGGGTTTAATTCGAGAGCTTTTTGCAAGGCTTGTATCGCTTCATCCGTCTTGCCCATTTGCAGGTAGGCAAATCCAAGATTGGAATACCCGCGCGCATAGCGGGGCTCTACTTCCACCGCGCGGAGGTTTGCCTTAACGACTTTTTCGAGGTCGCCCTCCCTGAAATAAATATAACCCAGATTGACAAATGCCTCAAACATCCTGACGCCGGTCTCGATAGATTCTTCAAAGGCTGCGATTGCCTCGTCGAACTTCCCCTGCTGCATGAAGCCGACGCCCAGGTTATACAGCGAAGTGGCGCATTCCGGTTTCTCGGCAAGGCGGAGCTTCTGTTCGGCTATGAATTCTTCAATAGTAGGTATATGTTTCATAATTAATTGTTTGCGAGTTTTATGCGCGGGCCGGCATCAATCTTTGAAAGCTCAGGCCGACGAACCAAATAACACCACGGCATGCAAGGCTTTCCGAATTCCGATACTTGCCTGCGCAACGAACTCAAAAAATTTTTTAAAAGAATGAGCACGGGCGGCTTCAAATGGCCGCCCGTGCTTTGTTGCCCGAATAACTGCTTCGTTAAGCTTTTTTAGTCTCCGGTGTCTCCGGACTTTTCAACAGAAAACCCTCTTCCCTTTACTCCGTACATTGTTGAACTCCCTGTTGAGAAGTACTCCATGACGCCTTCCTCAACAAGCCTGGAGGCTACGTTCTTGACCTCAGACGCTCCTGCGTCAGGGATTGCCTTTTTTACCCCTGCAAGCATATCCCTGAAATAGAACTTGGTCTTTGCTCCCTTTGAGCCATAATCAAGAATTGCCTGCTTGATATCGTCTTCTCTGCCCATACATCATTCTCCTTAATAGAATTTTTGCAGCTTAGACACCGCCCACAGCCTTGGATACCGCCCAGGAATGTTCAGTATATTTGAACTGGGTCGATGTCCTGTATGTATCATATGCGAGGCGATAGTCATCAAGCAAGTGCCATGAGAATTCTATCCCGCACTTCTCGAAGAACCTCTCCCATCCGATCCTCTCGGCCCAGTCCCCGAGGCGCTCATATTTGTTTGCCTCTTTCGCGTACACTTCAACCATTTTCTTGATGGTCTCCACCACTTCGGGCCAGCGGGGCATATTATTCGGCAAAATGGGGACAACGACTTTTGAGAACTTCGGCCTGCTGATGCGGTTGGAAATCTTACCGCCGGCCATAATGGCCACTCCGTCGCCTGCCCCGTCGGCGAGAGGCAATCCGAGGCACATTGTATAGCAGTTCCCGCAATACATGCATTTTTCGATGTTAATCGATACGCTCTTTTTCCCTTCCTCGGTTGTTATCGGCTTAATCGCATAAAGCGGGCAGGAAGCTATGATAAGAGGAATCTCGCACGCCTTCCCGATGGCGTCGTGATCAATGGCAGGCGGCTTCCTGTGGTAGCCGAGCATGGCGATGTCGGAGCAGTGGACAGCGCCGCACATGTTGAGACAGCACGCAAGAGAGATTCTCAGTTTCGCGGGCATTGTCATAGTGCCGAAATATTCGAACAATTCATCCATAACAGCCTTGACCGGCCCTGATGCGTCCGTAGCCGGCGTATGGCAGTGAAGCCAGCCCTGAGTATGAACTATGTTGGTGATGCTGTTTCCCGTGCCGCCCACCGGGAATTTATGCGAACCGGCAATAAATTTCCTGCTGTCGAGTTCCTTCTTGAGTTCCTTGGCCTTCTGCTCATTGTCAACGATAAACTCGATATTATTTCTCGTTGTGAACCTTAAATAACCGCCCGAGTGTTTGTCCGCGATGTCGCAAATCTCGCGGATATGTTCGGCCGACATCAACCGCGCGCCGCCGCATCTGACCGAGAAGGCCTTATCGCCTGATTCCGCAACATGCATTAATATGCCCGGCTCCACGACCCTGTGTGAAACCCACTGTCCATAATTCTTTTTCAGCACGGGAGGCAGCATCTGCTTGTAGTAAACAGGGCCGACATCAGTTATCCTGCCTTCCTTGGGCTTCTCCGGATTGAAATAGCCTGTCTTTCCTTTTGACATATCTATAATCCTCCTTTCTTATTTCGGATGTCTGCTTCTGTAATCGTCGATATCCCTTGCAAATCCGCCCGGAACCTCATCCTCCTTGAAGAAGACGTACGGGTTGGAACGGGGCTCTTTTACCAGCTGCGGCATCGCGGGGATACCGAGCACTTCGATGAGAGTCTTTAACCCCATGCGCTGTATGAGTTCGCCGAGGCGCTCACGGTTCTTGCCTTCCTCTATCCACCAGTCAAAGATTTTGCTTATTACGCCGTTTTTGATATTATCGTACGGGTTCTTTGCATACATGAACGGTATAGTCAAAACCGACATCTGGGCGCCCTCAAGAATGGGCGCTTTTGCGCCAAGGAGAACGCTGACACCCGTATCGACTCCCACCCTTAACGCCTCGGGCATCGCGTCAATGCAATGCATGCACCGGTTGCATTCCGGATTATTGATCGAAAGCTTCTTGCCATTCCAGCTCATGCATTTTGTCGGGCAAAGGTCAATAATTTCCGACTGGATATCGAACGGGCCCCAGTCTTTGCCCGTCATTCCGCCGCCGCCGCGCGGAATTTTGTTCGCGACGTATTCCTGAACCGCGTCCTGATTAATGCGGATATCATCCCTCCAGGTGCCGATGAATGACATGTCGGCACGAGCGATACTGGCGACACATCCGTTCGGGCAGCCGTCAAATTTGAATTTAAATTTATACGGGAAGGCCGGACGGTGCAATTCATCCTGATAAGTTGTAGTCATGTTATAGCACATATCTAACGTATCATAGCAGGTGAACTCGCATCTTGCCGGTCCGACGCAATCAGCAGGCGTGCGGAGGTTTGATCCCGAACCGCCAAGATCAACACCCATATCATGGGTAAGATCAAAGAAAATGGGCTCAAGCTGATCGGTAAATGTGCCTAAAATAATCATGTCGCCGGTAGAACCGTGCATGTTTGTAATGCCGCTGCCGCGATATTCGGCAATATCGGCAAATGTCCTCAGGTAATCAGAGGTGTAAAACTTTCCGCCGGGCTGCGCCACACGGACCGTGTGAAAATGCGCGATAGCGGGAAACTTTGCCTGCTGATCGCAGTAACGGCCGATGACGCCTCCGCCGTAGCCCAAAACGCCGACGATTCCGCCGTGCTTCCAGTGGGTTTCGCCCTCTTTATATGAGAGCTCCATCAGCCCCAGCAAATCTTCAACCACCTCGGATGCTATCATGAGATTATCCTGCCCGAGCTTTTTCCTGTGCAATGCCTCTCTTTTCATATCGCTCACAAAGCTCGGCCATGGACCTTTTTCAAGCTCTTCCATCATCGGGATATCGTGCTTATTTTTAAAATTTTTCAGCTCTTCGTCCGTATAGTTCTTTAATTGATCATCAGTGAAGATCCTGACGTCCTGGTACGTTCTGTGGCCTTTTTCTTCTTTATCCCACAGCTTTTCCTGTCCTGGGATTCCCATTGTAACCTCCTTCTGCTTGAATTGTTTGATAATTATGAGGAACTTGGAAAAAAACGCAGACTGTCTGTTCACCCCCTTCCTTACTTTAGATACCTGCTGAAGTTTTAGACAGAAATATGCCCCTTATTTTTGAGTCCTAAGAAGGTTTCTAATGATAATTAACTCTTTCTTTTTTGTCAAGTAAGGAATATTTATTGCCATTTAAGAATTAAAAGTGAACTGTTTTCATCAAATTTATGAATTAAAAG
>CAZKLK010000095.1:0-7173 GCA_964553535.1 uncultured Nitrospiraceae bacterium | reverse complement strand
TTAAATATTCCTAACACTTGCCGCGACAAGCGGAAGACGGGTTAGTGTTACAATAATTGGATGTCTGAGAAGCATCTTATCATCAGGGGGGCAAGGCAGAACAATCTTAAAAATATAGACCTTGTGCTGCCCCATAATCAAGTAGTCGCGATTACCGGCGTTTCCGGTTCGGGGAAATCCTCTCTTGCTTTTGATACCGTTTTTGCCGAAGGGCAGTGGCGTTTTATCGAATCACTATCAACCTATGCAAGGCTCTTTCTTGAAAAAATGGACAGGCCGGACGTCGATGAAATTCATAACATCAGACCCGCCATTGCCCTTGAGCAGAAGAATCCCGTCCGGGGTTCACGATCCACTGTCGGTACATTGACGGAGCTGTACGATCTTTTCCGGCTCCTCTACGCCAAGATTGCCGCCCCCTACTGCCCGGTCTGCGGCGGGGAAATACGGATGTGGGACCCTTCGCAGGTTGTCGCTGAGCTTCTTGAGCGCTTTGCGGGGGAAAAAGCCATTATAGTTTTTACTTCGGAAGAGACAGCCGCAGATCTCCGGAAACGGGGTTTCCACAGAATATTTTGTGATGGCGAAACAGTCGATTTGAATTCTTTCCCGGATAAAGACAAACTGCTTGAATCTGTCAACAAATTTGATGTTGTTCTTGACAGGCTTGTCATTGGCGGGGGACCGCGTCTGCCCGACTCGATTGAAATGGCATGGAGCGAAGGGCGCGGAAAATTGAAGGTTATCATTATCGGGGAAAGAGATAGGCGTACTCTTGTATTTTCGTCATCCAATACCTGTGATAACTGCGACATTGAAATAGCTTCCGCTTATCCCCTGCTCTTCTCATTTAATCATCCGGTCGGCGCTTGCCCTGAATGCAGAGGCTTCGGAAATATTCTTAACTATGACGAGGATCTCATCATGCCGGATAAAAACCTTCCCCTTTCGCAGGGTGCGGTTGACCCATGGAACAAACTGGCTTACCGGTGGTGGAACAGGCAGATGCTGAAGTGTGCGGCGAGGGAAGGACTTGATATCCATAAGCCGTATTCCGCGTTTACTGACAAGGAGAAGGCCCTGCTTTTCAGGGGCGGCGGCAGTTTCCGCGGCATTGATGACTTCTTTGAAGCGATGGAAGACAAGAAGTACAAGCTCCATATCCGGGTTTTTTTGAGCAGGTACAGGCGTCCTGTAACCTGTTCGCTCTGCAGGGGCAAGAGACTTCGGCGGGACGCCCTCGCATACAAAATTTCAGGATTTGACATTGCGGACCTTTGCGCGATGACGGTAACCGATCTTATTGACTTTTTCAGGGATTTAGATCTTTCGCCCTTTCAGAAAAATATGGCAAAGGAGATTCTCGATCAGATAGCCCTTAAGCTCGGCTTTCTTAAGAGAGTCAGACTGGATTATTTAAGCCTTAGCCGCGATGGGAGGACTCTCTCAGGGGGTGAGTATCAAAGGGTGAATTTGTCAAATCAGATAGCATCGTTTCTGACCGGCACCCTGTATGTCCTTGATGAGCCTACTGTCGGACTTCACGCCAGGGATACCGATACGGTCGCCGGCATCATGTCCGAACTTTCACGGTTCGGGAACACTATTCTTGTAGTGGAGCATGACAGAGGAGTGATAGAATCCGCCGATTGGGTTGTTGAATTGGGGCCTGGAGGGGGCGATCAGGGAGGCAGCGTCATTTTTTCCGGTTCGAAAGAAAAATTCCTGAAAGCTGCTACTTTGACATCACGATTCATAAGGCGGATAGATACGATAGCATCTTTCCCCTGGAAGCGGAGAAGCGGTGACGGCAGCAAAATCCTTCTTCGGGGTGCGACGGGAAACAATTTGAAATCCGTTGACTTTGAGATTCCATTGAAGACTTTCATATCAGTAACCGGGGTTTCAGGGTCGGGGAAAAGCAGTCTGATCGTCCAGACGCTGTACAGGATCCTTGCGGACAAATTCAGGGTTGAACAGACTGTTCCTTTGCCCTACAAGAAGATTGAAGGCATACGGTTTCTCAAGGGCATAAGACTGATTTCGCAGTCGCCGATTGGCCGGAGTCCCCGCTCAAATCCAGTGACATATCTGAAAATTTTCGATCACATCCGGCGCCTCTTTGCCGATCAGCTGGATGCCAGGGCAAGCGGGTATGGCCCGGGGGTTTTTTCCTTCAATGTCGCTGGCGGCAGGTGTGAGGCGTGCAAGGGGGCCGGGTACCAGAAGATGGAGATGTATTTTTTCGAAGATCTCTATGTGACGTGCGAGGTATGCAACGGGAAGAGATACGCGCCGGAGGCGCTGCGCGTTACGTACCGGGGCAAAACGATCCACGATGTGCTGAATCTAACTGTTGATGAAGCTTTGGAAATCTTCAGCGCTTTGCCCAATGTGCAGCATAAGCTGAAACTGATGCAGGACATCGGACTCGGGTACATCAGGCTCGGACAGCCTGCGACAGCCCTTTCGGGAGGTGAGGCGCAGAGGCTCAAGATATGCGCCGAGATTATGAATATGACCGGGGCATCCGGGATGAGCCGGAAGGACACGGGGCGGAAGGGTTTTCTTTACATACTCGAAGAGCCTACAACCGGACTGCATTTCAGAGATGTGCGTTTATTGCTTGATATATTGCACAGGATTGTTGACGCCGGGAACACCATTATCGTCGTTGAGCATAATCTTGACGTCATAGAGGCTTCAGACTGGATAGTGGACCTGGGCCCCGAAGGAGGAGATAAAGGCGGACAAATAGTGTTCGCCGGCCAGCCGGAAGATATCACAAGCGTGAAGGAATCTTATACGGGAAGATACCTTCGGGAGAATCGGCGGGCACATGAACCGACAGTGTAATAAGTAAAAGCGTTGTTATCGACATCATGATCATTTTCGTGATGCTAAATGCCGCAGGCCTTTCCGCCGGTTTTTATAACAAGGCCATGAACTCCTGAATTGAGAACCGAATTGACTTCTTCCATATCATTGAATCCTGTTATCCGGACTTTGAAAAAACCGCCTTGCTGACAGATAGCAACCTTATTGGCGGGAATCGTTTTCAAAAGGTTTTTTCTTAACTCCATAGCAGATTGCATCGTCTTGAACGCTCCTACCTGCAACATATAAACGGCGGTCTTATCACTGCGCTTCTTCCCGGATGATGGATAGATGACCGGCGCCATACCCTCTCCGCCATTTTTTTTCTCTGCTGAAGTTTTCCCCGCCGCAGGCAATCCCCGTGAGTTTTGGATATCGGCATCAAAAAATGTTTGTTGACCTATGCCGGCGGCAGGCGCCTCAAGCGCTGCCGCGGCGAGTTTTTGCGTCCCTTCTTCATTCCATTGGCCTTTTGCGAAACCGTGCTTTTCGGGCGGGCTATCTATCATTTCCAGCTCTTTTGCAACGTAATGCGCGAACGGACTTGCCGGAAACTGTTCCTTCACGTATGCAAATTTTCTCTTTGCCTCCTCTACAAATTGTATCTGGAGAAGCGATTTTCCAAGCCAGAACAGCGCCGCGTCTTTGGCTGAGCTTTCAGGGAACTCTTCAAGAAATAATTTGAATTCTTCCGCCGCTTTTCCCGGACGATATGATAAATAGGAATGATAGGCGCTGTCGAAGAGCTGAAACTCCCGGCATGATGATTCCGCCGCCGCTTCAAGGAACAGGGTGCAGACGAAGAGCGCGCAGAAGGTCAGCTTCAGTGAATTCCCCGCAAACGGCGTTGCCTTCAGACATCTTTGGCAAAGCGTCATGCGCAGCATATGGGGCTGCCTTATTGCTCTTTTTCCAAGAAGAAATTTGTAAGGAATTCGGCTTCCTTCGGAGGCAAATCAAATTTCAGGCAGGCGTCGCCAACCAGTTTTGAAAGACCGATGCCCGGATTCTCAACACGCATATCCGATATCCACTTGATTGCCCTTCTCAGTTGTTCGCCCTCGGGAAGAATACCCATGTTGTTATCCCCTTCTCTTTTTTATAATTGCCGGGTCCTGGGAGCAAGAACCCACTAATCAATATCAAATGTTTATACCCCGTGAATCGTGATATATGATATCATGAATCCGAATATGACGCATCCATATCATCCGGTCTTTTTTTTATTCAGAAATCATGATCCGCAGCTTTTTTAAGAAATACTGATCGTTTTCCGTCCCCGAATATGGAATCATATCGGGACTGATATGGCTGTACACGCCAAGCCATCTGTCTTTCACGCGGATCGCGAGTTTGGGATTTAAGATGTAATATCCCGTCCGTTTCCGTCTGAATAGTTTTCTGCAGGCGGGGTTCGCGCTGTCAACTTCATTTTTTGAAAGGAGCGACGATATGTACGCCCTCCGTTTCCGGTATTCAGGAATCACGCTGTCCGGCAGCCGCGCCATAATTTCAGCCAGTTCTACTGCAGTAGACGGAACGAGTTCGAGATACTGACGGTTGATCCGGCTCCGCAAAGAGGCAAATACAATGTTGAACAGCAAAAACTCTCCCAAACGGCTGTCTATCTTCAGAAGCCTTTCATCAACCTTCAGGCTAACGCTGGAGGGCGCCAGCATTTCATGTACGTCGGGGAATAATTCAGAGGCAAATTTGCCGTCCTTCATTGCCCGCTGCAACGCCGACTGCCAGGCAGTTTGACAATAGTTATCCGTCAACTCGGTATCGGCGCCGGTTTTGAGCAATTCCCTGATGAGCGCTGAATTTCCGGCGCTCGCTGCCAGCATAAGGGGCGTTTTATTGAAAACGCTGCGGTGATCCACGCCGTAAAGTTCGCACTCTCTGAGGATGTCCTTATAGAATTTACCGGCATACCTCTGCTCATATCTGGTTACGAGATTCGCTCTTTGCCTGTCATAGACAGACCGGTCAAAGGGCATTCTTTTATGACTAACGATACAAACCTGCCTCGCCCTGTCAAACCCCTGAGCGCTGAGAAGCTCGATCAGCCTTGGCTCATCATAGTAAAGGCCATATTCGAACAAAGCCTTCCTCGGCTTCTGGGAGATTTCGTTATTGTCGCATGCACGGGCAATAAGTTCCCGAACCCTCTCAGGAGTATATACATCCCACGGCACGGGTTGCGTCTTCAGGATGTCACGTCTGATTTCATCGGCCTGTTCCTGCCGCCCCTGAAGTTCCAGCTTACGCGCCTCCGCTTGCCACTCTTCGATAGTGGACTGTTTTACATCCAAGGTTACGCTGTCTCCGGCATACTGCATATCCAACATTCTGACGAGCGGATGGCCGGTGTCATTTTCAATGAGATAAAGCCTTTGCACGGCGCGCGTGACCGCGACATAAAGGGAATTGACGAAGAACTTATATGCTTCAAGAGATTTATCCGTTTTATCACGGGCCCTCATATATTCAAGGTCCCCGGTTAAGTCCTCCGGGTTCACGCCCTTTGTTATCTCCTCGAAATTAGCCCTGTCACCCGATATGAAGTTGACCAGGATGACATTTTCGTACTCAAGTCCCTTTATCTCCTGGATACTAAAAAGAAGCGGCGTATCAAAGAACTTGCGGGCGGCGGCCTTCTCCTCGTCGCGCATAACCAGCACGGCAAATTTGGTAGACCGCCGGATTTTCTGGTTGAGCTCCCGCTTCGCTTTTTCCCCGTCCCTGATGAATACGAGTTCTCCGGTATCTTTGGATTCGCTGTTCATCAGATAGTTGCTTTCCCTGTCGATGGATCCAAAGCGCTTCTGCTTGATCCTGAGAAGCCTGTTGGCAAGGTCTGTAACCGCAGCCGAGTTGCGGAAATTGGACTGCAGAATGCGTGTCAATTTCCGGCTCTCCAGGGATTCGACATTGTATAGCATGGCTCTGAGATTGCCCCAGGAAAAGAAATTCGGATGTACTATCTGGTTAGAGTCTCCGCAGAGGATGAATTGGTCGGGCCTCTTCAGGGTCTTCAGAATGAGCTGGAGCTGGATATTCGTTATATCCTGCACTTCATCGACAACTATGAAGTCATGTATCTCCCGCGCATATTTCAGATATTCATGGGCGAGTATATTGGGGTCGTAATATCCATTTTCTTTAAGAAAGACAAGGTATTTTTCGAAGAGCGTGTACACAAGTTCACGGTCGCTGTCGAGATAAATGGACTGGCGGATTCCCCTATTCAAATAATCTTCTTTGTCCAACAACGGCTTGTCTGTAACAGCGCCGGTTATCACACCGCGGAACTCTTCGTATAAGCGGTGGGCGTCGGAGACGCGGTGCTGTTTCGGAAAACGCTGCAGCCACCCGGAGAAGACGCGATAGGTAATCTCCCTGCCTTCAGGAACCCGCATAGTCTCAAGAAATTCTCTGAAAGACAGGAAAGTAATCTCCTGGTCGTCATTTTCGTAATGATGCGAAAAATAAATATTTCTGGAATTGTCGGCAAGATAGGGGGACAGGGTTGCATAAAGGATTCGGCCTCTCGCTCTTTTCATCTTCTCAAGGGTAAGCGCCGTCTTTCCGCTGCCCGCCGGACCGATAATTATGAGCGGAGCGACATGGTGATAGGCTTCTTCCTGCTCCGTGCTAAAGGAGATTATTTTGTCAAGAAGATGGAAGCGCCGGTTCGATTGATTCAAGTAAAGAAGGGAGGGAAGCTTTTCCTGTTCTGTCGGCGGGGTTTCAGTCAGCGGTATCTTGGATTCATCCACATGAACGCCTTTCAAGAACTTTGACTTGCCATAATCATGATTCAGCACAACCTCAAGGATAAGAGCGTAACGTACCCCTCCATATAAGGCTATCTTGAAGAGCAATCGGTTGCTGTCATCGAGCTTCGCCCTATATATATCATGTTCGGCGAGCTTCTTAACCTTAGCGGAATAAAAATCATCCTTTTCGAGAAATCCTACGACCTTCTGATATTGTTGTCTAACCTTCGATGTATCGAGATCCATATATTCGAGAATCTTCATGGCCCGGTAACCTCTCCTATCTTCCTACCATGTGAATTTCAAATGAGTAAGCACGTCACTAATGGTAACAAAAAAGGGATCGACATTTAAACCATTTGCCAACAATTCCTTTGGTTTATCCAGGATCAACCGCAGAAATATTTCACTATGTGGAAATGTGGAAAATTACTTTAAGAGTGAGCATATGAAAAATGTTTCACCCCGGAAGCGAGAGAGGTTTTCTCCCTCTATCACATAGAAAGAGAGATTT
>CAZKLK010000094.1:0-7392 GCA_964553535.1 uncultured Nitrospiraceae bacterium | reverse complement strand
TTAATTCTTAAAGAGTTCACTTTTAAATTTTTCCTAACATAAAGCGTCTTAAATTTTTTCAGCAACCTGTCAGCGCCGGCAGAATTTTGGTATTATTTACGGCGGGAGGTTTTTTATGGCAGACAGAAAATATGAATTCTCATGGGGACTGTTGGGAGACATTGCGAAAGGACGCCCTAATCTTGGTCCAAACACGCGCCTCGAAGTATATCGTCTCATGCAGTTCACCTTCAGAGATGTTATGGAACATCACCTGGGGGCGGGCAGGACAGATCAGATATTTTACGAGGCAGGTAAATTGGCGGGCATTCAATTTTACAAGAACGTCCTTTCCGATATTAAGGATTTTAACGGCTTCGTAAAGAGCCTTCAGGAAACGCTCCGGGACATGGCGATCGGCATCCTGCGTGTCGAGGAAGCAGATTTGGAGAAGGGGTCCTTGATTCTCACTGTATCTGAGGACCTTGATTGTTCAGGGTTACCCGAGACCGGTCATGAAATCTGCATCTATGACGAGGGTTTTATCTCCGGACTTCTCGAAAGCTTTACCAGAAAGCCCTTCTATGTTAAAGAGGTAGATTGCTGGTGTACCGGCGAAAGGACATGCCGGTTCAGGGCTGAGGCCGTCAAATAATGTGACTATCCTTGTCCGCATATTTTTGGTGAAAAATGCTAACTGAGAATGAACATAACACAGGGGATGAGTTGTCGAGGCTTTTGCTTGATACCATTATGCTTGTCAAACCGCCGGAGATTCCTGCGCGCTATGAATCCATTGACTCTTTTAAAACCCTTCATGCGAACCTTGTCTCGCTAAGGGAGTTCTTGTTTGCGGCATCGAGCGGCGATTTATCAAAGCCGGTTATTTTTAAGGGATTTATCGGCGGAACGCTCAAGACGCTTCAGGCAAATCTCAGGCATTTGATATGGCAGACGAAAATGGTCGCTTCAGGGGATTTTACGCAACGGGTAGAATTCATGGGCGAGTTCAACGAATCGTTCAACTCGATGGTGGCACAGCTTGATCAGACCCTGAGGGAACTGGTGAGAAAGGAGGCAGAATTAAAGCAGACAAATGAAGAGCTTCTGAGAGAAATTAGTATTCGCAAAGATATTGAGGCAGCCTTACGGAAGAGCGAAGAGACATTGAGACTGCTTGCGATAACCGATCCGCTCACCGGTCTTTATAACAGAAGGTATTTCTGGGAACTCGCTGAGGTTGAAATCAGCAAGGCCATCAGATACTCACGACCTCTGTCAGTTGTAATGCTCGATATCGATTTCTTTAAACGTGTTAATGATACATTCGGGCATGCTGCCGGAGACATGGTGCTCAAGATGGTGGCAAAGATTGTAAAAGAAATGGTTAGAACAATTGACGTAGCTGCTCGATACGGGGGTGAAGAGTTTATTGTTGTTCTCCCTGAAACCTCTGCGCCGCAGGCTGCCGCAGTCGCCGAAAGACTGAGAAAGGAAATTGAAAACGCAACGGTACATGCAGAGAACCGCCTGATAACGGTAACCGCCAGCTTTGGAGTCAGCGATTTTCTTGTAAAGACAGGTTCTAAAAGTCAGCAAACAATACTGCCGGAATTTATCTCCGGCGCCGACCAGGCGCTCTATGCATCAAAGAATGCCGGCAGAAACAGGGTGACTGTCTATAAAGCTGAAGACAAGCCGTTGCAGTAATGGCGAAAAAAGATTCGTGACGGCAGCAGGGATGGAAATTGCCGATCAAGCTACGGAGCCGATTGCCAGCGCCACGGCTCAACTCGTTGTTATTTGTTCATCGTATGCCGCAGGGTAGCCCCCTTATGATTTCATTACCGCGCCGCTTCCCGCGGAACTTACCATCTTTATATAGCGCGCCAGATAGCCTTTTGTGATCTTCGGCTTGATCGGCTTCCATGTCTTGAATCTCTCCTGAATTTCCCGGTCGGGCAGGATGACCTCAATCTTTCTCCCGGGGATATCAATCCGGATCTTGTCCCCGTTTCTGAGGATGGCGATCGTTCCGCCCTCCATTGCTTCCGGAGATATGTGTCCAACACAGGGGCCTCTCGTACCGCCTGAAAACCGCCCGTCTGTTATGAGCGCAACCGATTCGCTTAATCCCATGCCGGCGATTGCGGCTGTGGGGGAAAGCATTTCCCGCATTCCCGGTCCGCCTTTCGGGCCCTCGTACCTTATGACGACTATATCACCCGGATTAATCTTTCCATTCAGGATAGCTTTCATCCCATCTTCCTCTGAATTGAATACTTTTGCGACGCCTTCAAATTTCATCATGTTCTTGCTCACGGCGGATTGTTTCACTACAGCTCCGTCCGGCGCGAGATTTCCACTGAGTATCGCAATGCCGCCTTCCTTATGATATGGATTATTCATAGGCCGGATGACGGATTCATCTGTTACCACTGCGGCGTCGGCCATATCGAATATTCTTTTGCCGCTTACCGTAACCGCGTTATGCAGATTTTTCCGCAGCCGTTTCATCACGGCCGGAATCCCGCCTGCCCAATCCAGGTCTTCAAGGTAATGCTCTCCGCCGGGCAACATATTTGCGAGATGCGGCGTTTTCCTGCCCAGGATATCGAAGGATTCAAGCGGCAACTCGACCCCGGCTTCATATGCAATTGCGGGGATATGAAGGGCGGTATTTGTTGAACCGCCAAGTGCCAGATCTATCATGATGGCATTCTCAAAGGCATCTTTCGTCATTATCTTTCTTGCAGTGATATTTTTTTTCACCAGATCAACGACGCGCCGGCCGCTTTCAAATGCAAATCTCCTTTTATCGGCTGAAACGGCGAGAGACGTTGCGCTTCCGGGCAGACTCATGCCGAGCGCTTCCGTGACGCACGCCATTGTATTGGCCGTGTACATGCCCTGGCAGGCCCCGGGTCCCGGGCAGGCGCACATCTCAAGCCTGTCAAGTTCCTCTTTGTCAATTAATCCTTTTTTGAATTTGCCGATGGCTTCAAAGGTGTCATTCACAAGAGACAGCCTTCTGCCCTTCAGCCGTCCCGAAAGCATGGGCCCCGCAGTGACGACAATTGATGGTATGTCGATTCGGGCAGCCGCCATAAGCATGCCGGGAGTGATTTTGTCGCAGTTGGTCAGCAGCACGAGCCCGTCAAAACGGTGCGCCTGTGTAATTGTCTCAACCATGTCTGCAATCAATTCCCGGGATGGAAGTGAATAATGCATGCCGGAATGCCCCATGGCAATACCGTCGCAAATTCCGGGAATTCCGAAAATGAATGGATATCCTCCCGCGGCGTGTATGCCTTTTTCAATGAATCTTTCCAGGTCCCTCATGCCAATGTGCCCGGGGATAATGTCGGTAAAGCTCGACGCGAGCCCGATAAACGGTTTTTGCATCTCGCTGCCTGAAATGCCGGTTGCATAAAGCAGAGCCCTGTGCGGAACACGCTCAAGCCCCTTTTTGATCGCGCTGCTTCTCATAAGAACCTCCCTCTCTATTGTCGTGTTAATGACAGGCTATGCGGAACTTCGGCTTAAAACAAAACCCGGGAAATATGAAAAGAGAAAAGCCATTTCATATCCCCCGGGTTCCTCTTGAGTGAAAACGACTCTCTTTAGTTCAGGGGATGGCTTTTTTGTATTCTCTGACTATCGCCGCCATCTGATCCTTTTTCATGAGTTTCTGCTTCTGTATCTTTTTTCTCTCAATCTCTTCCTCCTGGGTCAGGAATCGCCTGCTATCGATCTCCGCGAGAACAGTGTCAAGATTTCTATGCTCTTCGCTCAATTTCCTGAATTCATCACTTTCCCTTTTTAAGAGTTCGACAATTTCCTGTTCTTTCAATGTGCCCCTCCTGTATAGAAAGATAGATGCCTGCGTTAAACGGATGCGTCCCGTTCATGTTCAATGAAATTATATCTCCTGCAGAATTCTTTCTGCAAGTTTATAAGAGTTTTCAATACAATCATTAACCCCGATACCGCCAAAGGCATTCCCTGTGATGTAAAAATGCCTGTGATTTTTACACAGATCGGCAATTTTTTCTATCAGTTGATCGTGTCCCGGGAAATATTGCGGGATCCCCTTTGCATGGGTATATACTTTCGCAAAATCAGGTTGCGCAGCTATCCCCATAATATCCCTTAATTCATCCATGACAATCGTTATGAGCCTCTCCGCGTTCTGAAGCGCCAGATCCGACCTGCGGGCGCCCCCGAGCATAGTCCTTAGAAGTACATATCCCTCCGGCGCTCTGTTGGGGAAAATACTTGAATCCCACAGAGTGCCCAGTATCTGCCTGCCCTCTTTAAAGGGGATAAGAAATCCGAAGCCCATGAGGTCATGCCGGATTTTCTCGCGCTTAAAGCCGAGACAGATAACCGAGACCGCGGGATAGAAGATTTCGCGCAACACGGCTGAAAGATTTTTGTCCATATCCTTCAGCATTTCGGATGCCGTAAATGCCGGTGTTGCGCAGACAGCGGCTTCTGCTTCAATATGTGTTCCGTCCCGCAGAAATATTGAGTATCCCGCGCCTTTCCGGTCGATTGACACCACTTCGGATACTGTCCTCAATCTGTCGCCGAGAAAAGCCGAAAGGGCATTTATAAGGGATTCCATGCCGTCATAAAATGAAGTGAGAATGCCCCCCGGTCCCGCCCCGACTTTTTTGCCGGTTTTTTTCGCCTCTTTTTGGAGTTTCATCATGCCCCGGATAAGACTGCCGTATTTCTGTTCGAGGTTATAAACCTTTGCGAAGCAGCTTTTCAGGCTCATTTTTTCCGGATCACCGGCAAAGATGCCTGAAGCCATAGGGTCTATCAGCTTTTCATACGCCTCTCTCCCGAGCCTTCTTGCAGCAAAATGGGCAAGTGTTTCGTCCCCTCCATTCCATTTGGGCACAAATATTTCCCGGATGACTCTTAACCTTCCCGGAATACTCAGCAGATTGGAGGTGAGGAATGCGGCTGGCGATTCAGGCAAAAGATTGAGCTTCCCGTTCGTGTAGATGAATCTTTTTCTGGAGTTGTCGTCGCTCCTTAAGGGAGTTAGGGAGAGTTTGGAGACAAGCTCCAGGGTCCTGGGACGATTATCAAGGAATCCGTTGACTCCGCCTTCGCACAAAAAACCGCCGAATTTATCAGTCCAGATTTTGCCGCCCGCTTTTTCCCCTGATTCAAGGATAATAATGTCCAATGAAGGTTTGCGCTCGAGCAGATAATACGCAAGGGAAAGCCCGGTGATACCACCGCCAACGATTGCCAGGTTCATAATTTCTGCTTAATCATAGCACAAGTTAAGACGCCTGCGCCAAGAGAGCGGGGCGTAAAAGTCAAACTCAATACCGTTATCCCCCTGCCTGACCGGGGGATCCGATTCTTTTCTCTGGATTGCCCGATCAAGCCGGGCAATGACACGTATGGGGAAACAATTCATCCCCGCGGCATGACTACAGGAAGCGCCTGCCGAACTTTTAACATATGAAGCTATGATGCTCCTAACCCCGGTTCCTTTAAGGCGAGTGACAGGAATTCCTTTTTGTCGGAAGAGAAAAGGATAATGCCTTTCCGTTCAAAATCAACGAGCACCTCGGATATCCTTTCCTCAGGTATGCCTAAATCTGGGGAAAGCGATTCGACACGACGGCTTATTTCGACTGCTGCGAGGTAAATTTGTTGCTCCTGTGAGTTGAATTTATATGCGATATTGCGCCTGTTCCGTGAAATCTCCACCTCAAGCCCACCCGGCACATTCCTGTAGATCATAAAGTTATCACTGGAATTTTTGCTTTTGATCTCGTCAACCTTTTCCCGTAATGCTGCGGAGAATTTATACTGCTCTTCATCGTTTTCGAACCGGTATGGATATGGATAATTTGAATAGGACGGCATGCTGAAATCCTCGAAGACGGAGGAGAAAATAGACTCATTGCCTGCTGTCAGTCCGAACTGTTCAGGGTGCAGAAACACAGGGCTGTCCACGGGCAGATAGAATTCTCCGGGAAATATCTGAATGGTATCCCTGACCAGGATGTGAGCTATCAGATCCATAACCCTCATATTTTCATCCAGATCAGCTCCGGTCATTCCGGGGAAGCAGGTGAAGAGGTTGAACTGTACCGGAACCCCCAATTCGGCTGCTGACTTCAGTACCTCAACATTTTTCAGAACGGTCACGCCTTTATTCATTAGCCGGAGCATTCCGTCACTGAATGTTTCGATCCCGATCTGAAAATGCGAGACCCAGTTGCCGAAATGCAATATCGCGTGCAGGACCTCCCGGTCCATCTTCTCCGCGCGGAATTCGGCGTAGATAAAATTAAGATTCCTGTGCCGGATGCCCCGGGATATTTGTATTATCGATTCATTGTTTTTCAGGGCATCCGAGTCAAGAATGAAATAGTTCCTGAGGTCCGGTGATATGCTTTGATAATAGGCTATTTCATTGATAACCCGCTCAGGGGACTTTGCCTGGCAGAGGATGTGGTAGGACTCATCGGGGCAAAAGGAACAGCGTTTCCACGGGCAACCTCTCCCAAATTCGATCGGAAGGATGATCTCGGATTTCCGGACAGGGAATTCGTCAAAGTCATATTTGGGGAATGGAAGAGTGTCAATCGAAATATTGGGCTGTGAGGCGGCTCGTTGCAATGCCCCGCTGCCGTCCCTGTAAAGCACATTGCAGACAGCTATTTCCGGATTATCCATATTATCGAGCAAACTCTCCACGGTAACTTCACACTCGCTTGTCCCGGTGAAATCGACAATATCCGCCGACTTCATTAAATCATCAGCAAATGCGCCGGTACAGTCTTTTCCGCCAAAAACCGTCTGAATGTCCGGAAAGGCTTTCTTGATTTTTGAGCAGAGTAAAAGAGAGCCGCTTAACTGGTAATGGGAGCAGCTAAAACCGATAAGCCCGGTATTCGCCAAATCCGGCAGCAGTTTTGAAAAACAAGAATCAATAAATGACTTTGAGACCTCCCTCAACTCTTCGAAAGCACCCAGCGATAATCCAAGCGCGTCGAGACGCTCTCTGAACCGCTCTTTTGATTTGAGATACTTGTCCTCGAAAAATAGAGAAGCAAAGATATAATCCAATCCCATGTACTCAACACCGAATTGCTCGGTAAGTCTGAACAGATTTTCCTTCACACGCGGAGGATAGCTCTCAAGGTAAGGCAGGAATTCGAGATGGAAATGGAAGGTCTTGACTAATTTCCCTTTCTCCTCAAGGTATGACTGCATGATACCGAGGTTTATATTCGGGACATTGGCAAACCAGCGCGAGATAAACCTCGCATAGGGCATTGAGATAAATAAGAAGTCCATAAAATGTTTTAGAATATTAGCCTCTTCTGGGAACCTTGTGGATAGGAATTGTTCATTCTTTTATTTTTATTG
>CAZKLK010000093.1:0-7437 GCA_964553535.1 uncultured Nitrospiraceae bacterium | reverse complement strand
TAAATGGCAGGAATCAAGGTTGTTATTGACAACCTTCTTTTCAAAAATTAAAATATCCTGTAATTTCAGTATTCATAATTTTCTGAAAAGGAGTCCGCAATTTGAAAACAGCATTGATCGCTGTGACCGTTATTGTCTTTGGCGCGTTTGTTCTCTTCACGCAACTTTTCATGCCTGACCGCAGTTCCGCACAGGAAAATCCTTGCATAGCATGCCACCCCAAATTCAAGCAAAAGGCGAAAAGCGTCCATGCGGCCGTGGCCGGGGGCTGTGCAACCTGCCACATGCGGGTTGAGGGTAAAAATCATCCTGCCGACAAGGGAAGCATTGTACTCACGCAGAGCATGCCGGGACTCTGCTACACATGTCATGAAGAGGCGAACTTCAAGGGCAAGTCGGTACATAAGGTGATTTCCACAGGCAAATGCACGGGCTGCCACGATGCCCATCAGTCAAAATACCCGAAAATCCTTTTGAAGGATATCCCCGGCATCTGCTATGACTGTCATGACCAGAAAAAATTCAGGGGCAAGTCGGGACATACGAATATAGGCCTGTGCATGGGATGCCACGCTCCTCACAGTTCGAATTTCGATCATCTTGTGAGAACCCCGCAGCCTGAGCTTTGTCTCAGTTGCCATGAAAAAGACAAATTCACCAGAAAATATGTGCATTCCATTATCCCGGTCGGCGGGTGCACGGCGTGCCACCTTCCCCACGTTTCGAACCACCCGGATTTGCTCCCCAAATCTGCCCACGACCTATGCCTTACATGTCATAAGGCAAAGGCTGACGGACGCCATGTTGTCATTGTCCCCGGGAAGAGGGTACATCCGGTTAGGGGAGTTAAAGACCCCAGCGTTCCATGGACAAAGAAGATCCCGGATACTGCAAGACCCGGGTTCGAGATAGAAGTCCCCGACCCGGACAAGCCGGGGAAAGAGATGGACTGTATGAGCTGCCATGATCCGCACAGTTCCGATCATCACAAAAATCTATTCCCCGTCCAAAACATTTGCGGCAAATGCCACAAATACTACTAAAAGGAGCCTTATGGGAACCCGCAGAATAGTGCTTTTCGCTGTGCTTTGTTTCATCGTAAGCGCATTGTTTTTTCCACTAATCTCCTGTGCGCCCGCTCCCCGGGTAATTATGCCGGAATTCCAGACCAGCGGTGATCTTATCTGGCCTCCCCCTCCGGCTGCCACTCGCATAAAATGGGTCGCTAACTGGTCGAACAGGTACGATTTCGGCAAGCCAAGCAAGACGATGGAATTCCTTATCGGCCGGGAACGGGTTGAACAGTTGAGAAGGCCGAGTGACGTCGTTGCTGACGCCGCCGGCAACATCTATGTCGCTGACGCGGAAAGCCGGATCGTATTCATCTTCGATCAGGAGAAAAAGGCGTTGCGATTTATCGGATTAAGAAGATTGGGAGTTCCCGTTGGACTGGCCGTCAGCAATAAACGCGGCATGATCTTCGTCTCGGATTCCCAGCAGAACAAGGTGTTTGGATTCGATATGCGCACGGATAATCTCAAGCTTTCTATCGGCGGCCCCGGCGAATTTAAGAAACCCTCGGGCATGGTGTATGACGATGCTTCTGACAGGCTTTATATTGCAGATACCCAGAACCATGCGGTAAAAGTTTTCGACAGGGACGGCAGGCACATTTTCACCATCGGAAACCGGGGTAACGCGGACGGCGAATTCAATTTCCCCAGCTTTCTCGCGATGGACAGAAACGGAATTTTGTACGTTGTAGATTCATTTAATTTCAGGGTGCAGATGTTTGACGCTAACGGAAAATTCATGAAAAAGTTTGGCAGGCTTGGCGACGCATCCGGTTCTTTCTCGCGGCCTGCCGGGATATCAGTAGATTCAGACGGCAATATCTACGTAGTTGATACCTCATTCAATAATTTCCAGATCTTCGATAATAACGGGAAGTTATTAATGTGGGTCGGAAATGCCGGAAGAAATCCGGGTGAATTTTATCTGCCCACCGGAATTTTTGTCGACAGTCAGGACAGAATCTATGTCGCTGATACATTTAACAGACGGGTTCAGGTATTTCAATATCTGAAAGCAAACTGACAATTATATAACAATTTTCCGCAATTAAGCCCTTTTTTTCTGCCGGCGGCATAGAAATATTTGCAATTCTTTCGCGGGCCGCTTAAAAATCCTTTTTTTTCAACGGCTATCTTTTTATAATATTTATAGAAGTTTTAAAGCAATTTATTGCGCATTTTAAAGGTATGACTTTAACAAGGCATTAAACAGCATCAATTTCAAGAAACTTGTCTCGAGCAAAAGCGGCCTTTATCGCTGTCTGGAGGTAGTGTTTTGTCTTCTAACATTAAGTTCTGCAGAGCATCTGTGATCCTCCGGCGACTGATAATACAGCATGGACCGGGGCGGGGGAACTTTCCATCGTGAATCGAATCGCTCCGCTTTGCATTACCCTGTGGCTTATCATAATCACGGCCTTAATTATTCTTTCGGAGACCGCCCATGCTCAGATGCGCGTCGAATATCCAAAAAGGTTTCGCCTATCCGCTGTAATAGAGCTCAGTTATAAGAATTATTACATAGAAACCTCCTCGCGGGGCAGTTCAAGAAGCAGAAGCCAGAATACCTTCCGTCAGTATTATAAAGCAGGCATGGAAGGATTCATTTATCATCCCCGGCTGGCTATCTTCAATGCCTCAATCTCATACAACCACACTATTTTTGCGCCTGAATACGCCGACAACGTCACCGCCAAGGATATCGGCTACGAAATCCATACAACGCTCCTTCCATACAGGCCGGTCGCTCTCGACCTGTATGCAAGGAAGATCGACTATTACTATAACCTTACGGGCGAGCCGCTGGATACCACTTCAAATCTCTACGGGGCGCGGCTGCGGATCAATAAACGGAACTGGCCAAGCATACGGCTTGAATACTACAATTGGGATTACCAGCTTCTGCGCTTTAACAACAGAAACCAGAAGGACACCATCCATGAAGAAAGATATACCCTTGATATACGCGGCAGGATTGCATCTCTCTCCACCCGGTACCGGATCTTTATCGATTACCTGAGCCTTTCACGCCCGCAAATGGATACCGATACCTTTTCCGCCCGCTTAAGCACCAGCTCGATCATCAGGCGATCCATTGTCTGGGACAACTGGGTGTCGTACCGGTCAAGTGATTATTACAATTATTTCACTGTTTCGAGCAACCTTTTTTTCCCCCGCGGAAGGCGATTCCAGCATAATTACATGTATCAATATATGCGCTCGGAATATCAGTACAGGTTCCAGCCGGAAATTGGAGCGGAGAAAGAATCCTCGGAATCAAAAACGCATAATATTTCAGGCTCATGGAGCTACCGTTTTACTGAAAGACTGACGGGATCGCTATCACTCAGATACCTGATAAACGATGAGGTCAGACGGAAAGGGGATTCTGAAAAGAGGTACCGATGGGACGCGGAAGGAATCGGGGCGGGGCTTGCCTATGGCAGGCCCATATCCTGGGTCAAGTTTTCTTCATATTACCGCTTCTTTATGCGGACAGATGAGAGGAGAGGCGATTTTCAGGAACATATTCTGGAACTGAATACCTCCACGAGCAGATTCCGTTGGGGCATTTTATATTCGATGTATACCCTGCGGTACATCGATTCGACACAAAAATACATCTCAGCGGCCAGCGAAGACGATTTTTCCGAAGGGGAAACGGAAGAGGAAGAGGATTTTCTGAAGATAACAGCGAAATCTCTGTCTCATTCATTATCAGCCGGGGTCAGAGGAAGAATTCCGGGGACCGCAATGGGGCGCGCATACTGGAATATTGAAGCCGAGTATTTTCAATCGGATACCGAGGGGAAAAGGCCGGTGAGATCTCTATATTGGGATGAAGAATGGGGACCCGGCGATTCGGAGTTGCGAATTGAGAAGTATAAGTCCCGTTTCAGGCAGTTTTCACTTGTCGGGGAAATTTCATACCCATTGCGGAAAGGGATTCTTGGAATCTTCAGAACAGGATATATGACAGGCGAGACAAACAACAAGTCGCGATCATCATACTACTACGAGGGCAAAGTTACCTATCCCGTATCGCGGAGGGCCGGCATTATGGCATGGTGGAGACAAACGTGGACAACATTGGAAGGGGCCGCAGACAGGGAGGAAAAGCTCTTTCAGCTTGAAGCGCAATATAAATACGGCAAGACCTTCCTTATTTTCGAGGGAAGGCTCAGAAAAGTCACCGATTCCGGCGAACGGCTGGACAGAATTCTTTTCCTGAAGGGCAGGAGAACATTCTAATGAGGGTTGCCGCAATAAGATTCCTCCCGGTTATTTCCATTATGGCTGTCTTTGTTTTGGCGGTTGGGGCCTGTTCGAATTCCGATCACATCCGTCGTGATCCTACCCAAAATAAAGGCGCGCCGGTGATGCAATGGCCGCCGCCGCCCCAAAACCCGAGGGTCCTTTATATCAGCGCCATAGAAGACCCATCCGATATTGGCCTGAGCAAATCATCCGTTAAAAAGGCATTGAGCCGCATTTTCGGAGAAGAAAAACCTCCATCCGTAATGGTGAGACCGCATGGTGTTTTTGCCGATAATGAAAGGGTTTACATTTCTGATCCGGGCTTTGGTTGCTGCCATATTTTCGACCTGCGCCGGAAAAAATATTTTCTGATCGAACGAGCGGGGGCAAAAAAACTGCTGTCGCCGATCGGCGTAGCGGTTGATGACCGCGGAGACATCTACATATCAGATTCCCTGTTGAAACATATATTTGTTTTCGATAAGGACGGAAAATACCTGCGTGAGATAGGCTCGCCCGGCTTTTTCGGGAGGCCGACCGGCATTGCCATCGACGGAAACAGGCTGTTTGTTGTTGATACGCACGCGCACCGGGTGCTCGTGTTATCAAAAGACAACGGCAGCCTGCTGTTCGGCTTCGGCAAGAACGGAACCGCGCCGGGAGATTTTAATTATCCGACAAACATTGCGCTGTCGAAGGATAAGCTGATTTACGTGACGGACTCCATGAACTTCCGCATCCAGAGTTTCACCGGCGATGGATCATTTCTGAACTCGTTCGGCAAACCCGGAGATGGTTCCGGGTATTTATCGAGGCCGAAAGGAATCGCGGTCGACTCCGAAGGCCATATCTATGTTGTCGATTCCCATTTTGACAATGTTCAGATATTCGACGCGGAAGGCAATTTGCTGCTTGTGTTCGGCAGTTCAGGAAACGGCGGTGGTGAATTCATCCTCCCGGCCGGGATTTATATAGATTCGTCCGACAGAATTTATGTGGCTGATTCGTATAATAGACGGATACAGGTATTCCAGTATGTCAGGGACGCAGCGGACAAGTTGCAAAGCGGCTGAATATCAGTGCATACTTATCATAAAGGGTAACCGGTGAATTTTATGAAACGCGTCAAACTATTTATTGTTTATTGTTCACTGCTCATTGCGTTTGCGCCCTTTATAGTTTCCGCCGGCGTCTTCAATACAAAGCACAACCTTTCCGTTTCGGGCACCGGTGTGGTAACCGCGGTTTCGGAGACGCAAATTTGCATCTTCTGCCATACGCCTCACGCCGCATATCCTGAAACTCCCTTATGGAACCACCAATTATCCGCGGCGGAAAGCTACACCAATTACTGGAGCCCCACGCTGAAATCTTATGACGAGGGAGAAGCGCCCCCCATCGACGGATTCTCAAAATTATGCCTTAGTTGCCATGACGGCACTGTTGCCATCGGCGCGGTGCGCAGCCGCATGGATCCGATTGAAACCTACGTGGACGTCCTGGACATAGGATTGCAGGGGCATATCGGAACAGATCTCTCCGGGAAACATCCGGTTTCAATCATTTTTGACGCATATTTGGCGAATCTGAGAAATCAGGACCCGTCGCTCATGCCTTTGAACTGGCCCGTCAGCGACCCCGATGTAAAGCTCTACCCGACACAGAGCGGGTACGGGGTTCAGTGCACATCGTGCCATGACCCTCACGGGGGGAAGGGAGGTCCGGATGCCCCGCCTTTCTGGCGGAAGGTCAACGGCGATGACGTGTGCCTGGCGTGTCATGACGCCTTTGCTGAAACGGGCGACTAAATGAGGATAAGCAATCATAAACCCATGCCGCGCAAAAAAACTGAACCCTATCCCCATGAAAAAAGTCGATTATTCTTCGCGTCATTGCGAGCGCCCCGCAGGCGTTCCGCAATCTTATCGATATTCCCGGGATTATTTCATTTAACCCGCGTTGACAGGCCTTCCCGCCGGATTCGGTTATATGGTTTATTCCTTGTTTGCGCCGTTGCGCTTCTAATTTTCTTTCCGCCTTTTCTTTATTCCAGGCCAATGGTGGAGACATCGCACGGCAATAAGAAAAACCTCCCCAAGGGATGCTTTAGTTGTCATAAAGGTCACGGCGTTTCAGGCACCCCGATGCTCAAAGAGGAAAAAGCCTTCTTTTGTTTCGGATGCCATGGCGGCAGCCGGCTTGCCGGCATAGCAAGGGGCGACGGAGCCATTGGATATGACGTTGCTCTGCCGGACATTAAAAGAGAATTTGAGAAACTCTATCATCATCCAATAGAAAAGACAGGGATTCATACATATAAAGAACAACTTCCGGAAATTGATCCGACAATGCCAAGGCATGCCGAGTGCGTCGACTGCCACCATCATCATTATGTGACAAATGACAATAAGCACAGGGGACTGAAGGGGACAAATGCCGAAGGCGCGCGGGTGTTGAATATTATGAATGAATACGAACTCTGTTTCAACTGCCATTCATACAGCGCAAACCTGCCCGCCGATCAAACGAATAAAGCGGAGCTTTTCGGCATTGAAAATCCTTCGTATCACCCTCTTCTCGGCCCGGGGAAAAATCTTCTCGTTCCAAGCCTTATTCCGCCGCTGACTGAGACAAGTATTATCAAATGCACAGACTGCCATAACAATGACGACCCTTTAGGGCCGAAAGGTCCCCACGGGTCCAAATACAGGCGATTGCTGAAAAAGAATTTCACGGAATACGACGGCCCGGAAGGGGTTGCGCGTTACGACCTCTGCTACGGTTGTCACTCAAGATTCAGCATCCTTGGGAATGAAAGTTTCCAGCATCACAATCTGCACATTTCAGTTGTGGGGACTTCCTGCAGGACATGCCATAACCCGCACGGCAGCACACAATACGCGCATCTAATCGATTTTAGCAGTTTTTCAATCAGTCCATCGAGAGAAAGCGGAGCGCTGAATTTCAGGGATTTGGGGGAACGGTCGGGAGAATGCTTTCTTTCATGCCACGGGAAGGACCATAATCCGGGAAGTTATTCGGCCGCACCGCGGCCGCAGTCGACAGAGGGGCGCCCCATTTTGATCAACCCGCTCCGATAATCTCC
>CAZKLK010000092.1:0-7452 GCA_964553535.1 uncultured Nitrospiraceae bacterium | reverse complement strand
GCCAATCAAGCTAAGCTAAAATGATGATGAGAACTCGGTACTCTCAAGTAATAGAAGAAAGCTGCCTTATTTCTTTTTCAGGTATGATGTGATAAAAAAATCCATGTCACCATCAAGCACAGCGTCGACATTGCCCGTTTCCATGTTTGTCCTGTGGTCCTTGATGATCCTGTACGGCTGGAGAATATAGGAGCGGATCTGACTTCCCCATGTAATACCTTTTTTATCTGCCACATATCCTTCCATTTTCTTTTCCTGTTCCTTTAATTTCAGGTCGTACAGTCGGGATTTAAGAACCTTCATGGCTATTGTCCTATTCTTGTGCTGGGAGCGTTCATTCTGGCAGCTCACAATGATTCCTGTCGGCATGTGCGTCAACCTTACGGCGGAGGATGTCTTATTAACGTGCTGTCCTCCTGCTCCGGAGGCCCTGAATGTGTCCATTTTTATATCGTCATCTTTGATTTCTATATCAATTTCTTCTTCAATTTCAGGAAAAACAAGCACGGCTGCGAATGACGTATGCCTTCTTTTTCCGGCATCAAAGGGAGATATCCTGACAAGTCTGTGCACTCCTGCTTCGGATTTCAGATAACCGTAAGCGTAAGGGCCGGCTATAGTTATTGTCGCACTTTTTATCCCGGCTTCTTCTCCCGTCTGCAAATCGATGATCTGAGTGATGAATTTATGGCGTTCAGCCCATCGCAGGTACATTCTCATCAGCATCTGCGCCCAGTCCTGGCTTTCTGTTCCGCCTGCCCCGGGATGAATTGTCAGAATAACGTTATTCTTGTCCATAGGGCCGGAAAGCAGATGCTCGATCTCGAGGGATTCCAGTTCTTCCCTGAGATTAAGAACTTCCTTCTGCAGTTCCTGAAGAAAAAGTTCACCGCTCTCTTCCTCAAGTATCCCTAAAGATTCCTCAAGGTAAGAAAGCTTGCTTACTAATGCGTCGAAATGCGAGACAATGCCATCAATGTCAGATTTTCTTTTGAGAATATCTTTTGTTGTTTGTGGCGATGACCAGACTTCATCAGAAGCAAGTATTTTCTGTATCTCTTCTATTTCTTCCTTCAGCCGGGGTATATCAAAGATAACCTCTGAGAGATTCGGTCTTTTCCTTGAGCATTGATAATTCCTCTTTTAGTCCGTTATGTAAAAGCATATTACCTCCTTGTATTTCGCAAGTTTATAAAATGAAGGGTTGGCACCCTGCTTTTTCATATGCCTCCCCCCAGAGGGGGAATTATTACTTTCACCTTTGAGAAAAAGGGAAAGAAAGAGCGTCTCTAAACAGTTCTTGTTCTGCCGATAAGATTTGCCAACAGTATAACGGAAAAAACAATACATCCATAAGAGAATAAATCTCCATACCTTGAGTAAAAGCTTGTGGTGGAATCAGTTTTCACTTCACTGCTCAGTACAGCTTTCTGAAAAAGGGCTGTTTGAGCGTTAATCCTGCCGTTACTGTCAATGAATCCGGATATGCCGGTATTAGCGGCTCTTATGACCGGTTTGCGGTTTTCAACTGCCCTGAAAACAGCCATGCTGAAGTGTTGATATGGTCCGCTTGTCTCTCCGAACCAGGCGTCGTTTGTAATATTCACGATGAAATCACCGCCGTTGTAATAGAACTTCCTCACTAGCCCCGGGAAAATTATTTCATAACAAATTAAAGGTGCAAAGGCCCCAAATGCAGTCCCGGCACGGAGATACTCTTTCCCATGCGCATAATCCCCTATTCCCACAACAAGTTTGTCGATGAAAAAGAGGATTTTCTGCAGGGGGACATATTCTCCGAAAGGGACCAGATGTATCTTATCATAGGCATATATCATTTTTCCATTCTCATCAAGAAGTATGGCGCTGTTTGAAAGAAGGGATCGGTTGTCTTTTTTCCCCTTAATCAGAACAGATCCGAAAAGGAGATGGCTATTCAGCCGGCGCTGAAAGTTTTTCAGGTCGTCTGAACGCGCGACGTCCGTTGAAAAAAAGAAAGGCACAGCCGTTTCGGGCCATACGATAATAGAGGGGGATCCTCCGGCAGCGTTCAGAGTAAGATCTTTATATATTTCAATAACGGCGTCTTGATAAACAGGGTCCCATTTCCTGTCCTGCTCGATGTTACCCTGAATAATGCTTGCTCTGAACTGTTTGCCGTCTCTCTGCTCCCCGAGTTTCATCTGCCCGTACAGCACAGTTATTCCGAGAAGCGCGACAAGAACCGCAAAGCCGGCAAGAGTGTACGACAAAGGGAAAAGAGGCATGTCTTTTATCCGGCGTCTCAGAAGGAACAGGTCTGAAATGGCGCCGTTGAAGGCTACGACAAGGAAAGACACGCCGTAAATGCCCGTGATGTCCGCTATCTGTATAACCGAAAGGAATTGATATTGAGAATATCCGATACTTGACCACGGGAAGCCGGTGAAAATATATGTACGCAGAAAATCCAGCACCACCCAGAAAACAGGCGCGATCAAAAGGGCGGGCAACTGCGTTTTGCGGATCGTAAGGGCGAATAAGACGGCAAAAAGGCCCGGATATAGACTAAGGTACAGGCAGAGCAGGATAACAATCCCGATGCTTCCGGGAAAGGAAATGCCGCCGTAATGGTTTATGGAATGGTATATCCAATAGAGGGTTCCGAAAAAATACGGGATTCCGAAGAAAAAGCCTGCCGCGAACGCCTGCTTCAGGGTTTTATTGTAAAGTGACAGGAAAAAAGGAACGAGAGCGACCCACGCCATGAGATACAAACCGAATATAGGGAAGCAGAGGACAAGGATTTTCCCCGAAATTACCGCAGGCCCGTAGGCAATGATATGCTGTAATAATACGGTACTTACCATGGTGGTCCTGTGCTATGTATTTTACTTCATGAAAGTAAAGTTTGCCTGTGCCTTCCCTTAACCGGAAAAATGCGTTTGATGCGGGACGTGACGGGCGGACACGACGGAATGACATGATAACGGCATATCATAAAATATCAATTTTGAGGCAGGTTCTTGTGAAAGCGTTATTTTTCGTCTGGTATCTCGGTATGCCTTATCATTTTGCCTTTGCACATATAAATGATCATCTCTGCAATGTTCGTTGCATGGTCTGCGATGCGCTCAAGGTATTTCGCGATATAAGTCCTTTTCACCGCCAATGGGATAATCTTCGGGTCGCGGATCATGAACCCCAGGAGTTCTTCAAAATTCCTTACCGTCAGTTCATCGACTTCATCGTCTTTTTTGATAACCTCGTAAGGCAGCCTTGAGCACCCTGCCACGAATGCGTCAAGCGCGTCCCTCACCATCTGCCGGGTTATTTCCGCCATTTTGGGAATATTCTTGAACGGTTTCAGTTGCGGTTCTTCATTCAGTTCCACCGCGCGTTCAGCGATATTACCGGCAAGATCTCCCATCCGCTCGAGATCGGTCGTTATCTTCATCGCCGTTGTAATCAGTCTCAAATCTCTTGCCATTGGCTGACGCAAGGCTATCAGCCTCACGCATTCTTCATCTATAGCTACATCGATCGCATTTATGAGATGGTCTTTCTTGATGACCTCCCAGGCCAGTTCACTGTTTCTTTCAACGAGGGCCTTAACAGAATCCCGGATGGCATCCTCCACCATGTAGCCAAGTTTCAAAACCCTGTGCCGCAAGAGCGTTAATTCATCGTCAAATATGGCCATTATCCGAATCTCCCTGTAATGTATTCTTCCGTAAGTTTATTATACGGATTTACAAAGATTGTGTCCGTTTCTCCAAATTCAATCAGTTCCCCGAGATACATGAAAGCGGTAAAATCGGAAATCCGGGCAGCCTGCTGCATATTGTGAGTCACGATGAGGATTGTGATATGTTCCTGGAGATTCATAATGAGCTCCTCGATTTTTGCCGTTGCGATCGGGTCGAGCGCTGAAGTCGGCTCGTCGAAGAGCAGGATTTCAGGATTTGTCGCCAGGGCCCGCGCGATGCAAAGCCGTTGCTGCTGGCCGCCGGAAAGGTCAAAAGCCGGCAGGTGGAGCCTGTCTTTAATTTCGTCCCAGAGCGCCGCGTTGCGCAAAGATTTCTCCACCTTTTCGGCAAGGACACTTTTGTTGCTTATTCCCCTCACCCTGAGCCCGTAAGCGATATTCTCGAAGATCGATTTCGGGAAGGGGTTCGGTTTCTGGAAGACCATGCTGATTCTCATCCTGATTTCAATAGGATCGACGCTATGCGATATGATGTTGATCTTGTCGGGATAGAGGATGATCTCACCCTGATATCTGTTATAAGGATACAGATCGTGCATTCGGTTGAAACAACGCAGGTAAGTGGTTTTCCCGCAGCCGGACGGACCGATCAGTGCGGTAATCCTTCTCTCCCGTATCAAAAGATTGACATTCTTTAAAGCCTGCAAGTTCCCGTAATAGAAATTAAGATCTTTGGATTCTGCTTTTATCGGGTCCATTACCACCTTATCCTTTTCCTGAATTTAAACCGTATATAGATAGCCAGGCCATTCATAAGAAGAGTCATGACCATGAGCACGATCCCGGCTGCCGCGGCATTGATCTGGAATTCTTTCTGGGGCCTGGAAACCCAGTTGAACATTTGTATCGGCATGACAGTGAAGGGATCCATGAGCCACTGAAAAGAAATGAACGGAAATTCCTGTGTAAACGGGGAGGTTGGGAGAAAAGCGATGAATGTCAACGCGCCCACTGTGATAATAGGCGCCGTCTCGCCGATTGCCCTTGACAGTCCGATAATAATTCCGGTCAGTATGCCGCCCATCGAGTAGGGGATAATATGCCACTGCACCGTCTGCCATTTTGTCGCGCCGAGGGCATAGGAGGCCTCCCGGATCGATCCCGGGATTGCCCTGATGGCTTCCCGCGTAGCTATAATGACCATCGGAAGGATAAGGAGTGCGAGAGTAAGTCCCGCGGTGAGAATACTCTCGCCTAACTTCAGCAAGTAAACGAATAAGCCCAGAGCGAGAAGCCCGTAAACGATTGACGGGACGCCGGCGAGATTCGCAATGTTTATTTCAATGATGTCGGTCAGCCAGTTTTTCCGCGCGTATTCCTCAAGATAGATGCCTGCGGCGACACCGAGCGGGATGGCGGCGCAAGCTGTTACGAGAAGGACGAGGAAGCTCCCGACCCATGCGGAGAGGATGCCCGCCTCTTCCGGAAACCGCGATGGGAAAGAAGTAAAAAACTTGTAAGACAACCTCGGGGCGCCGTCGGTGAAAAGGTCGATCATCAATACAAGAAGCAGGGCGAGACCGATCAGCGTAGACATGAGTCCGATGATCCAGAAAATGCCGTTCCAGAATTTGCTGATCCGTATTCTTTCCCGGATATCTTCCATTGATTAATACGCCTCCCTGATCCTCTTTCGCAGCCAGAATCCGATAAGGTTAAACACCAGGGTCATCAGAAAAAGGGTGATTCCGGCGGCGAAAATCGTCTTGTATTCGATTGTTCCGTGAGGCACATCGCCGAGGCTCACCTGAACAATGTATGCAGTGAGTGTCTGGACGGGTTCCAGGGGATTGATGGAAAAATTCGGCATCATCCCTGCGGCAATCGCAACAACCATCGTTTCCCCGATAGCCCTCGAGATGCCGATGATGAATGCGGCGGCTATGCCGGAAAAAGCTGCGGGAATGACAACCTTGAAGGCTGTCTGCAGTTTTGTTGCGCCCATTGCATAGGAACCCTCTTTAATATGCATTGGCACGGCCTTCATGGCGTCCTCACTGACGGAACTCACATACGGAATGATCATGATTCCTATGATTAGCCCCGGACTAAGGGCGTTGAAGCCCGAAAGATCAGGAATAATTTTCTGGAGAATCGGAGTGAGAAAAAGGAGCGCAAAATACCCGTAGACTACGGTGGGCACGGCCGCAAGAAGTTCCAGCACCGGTTTTATAATCTCCCTCATCCTGTGAGGAGCGTATTCGCTCAAGTAGACGGCAACCATTATGCCAAGCGGCAGGGCTACTGCAAGCGCGATGGCAGTTGTAAGCAGGGTGCCGGTTACGAGGGGAAGAATGCCGAACTTCGGCTCGAAGAAAAGAGGCGACCATTCCTTCCCGGTCAGAAACTCCACAATCGAAACCGCCTTAAAAAACCCGTAGGATTCAAATGCAAGAATGACGACAATACTGAGCGTGATAAATACGGAAAAAAGAGCGCACAGAAAAAGAGAGCCCTCGATTATTCCTTCCCTGATTTTTCTTGTCATGTGCTGTCAATTAGGAAAAAGTTATTAAAGGATACCGTAACGGATACTACTTATTCTTGCAGTGAATTGTTACATTAATGTTACAGCAATGTTACTTTTTTATTAAAAAACTCCCGGGAATGACAAGAAAAGAGGGCACAGTATGCTTCGCATATCCGTGCCCTTACCTAAAAAACGGCCTATTTTGTCGCTTCTTCGATTTTCAGGAGATCCTCAATTTTTAACCCGACGTGGCCTTTCCCCAGAAACATGCTGCCTGTTTTCACTTTCGAAAACCTTTCCTGGGCGAGGATATAAGCCTTTGCAGGAAGAGGAATAAATTTGGCCTGTTTGACGAGTTTCGGGGCATTTTTCAGATAGTATTCAACAAACTCTTTTACTTCCGGTTTTGATGCCGATATCCTGCTTATGTAAATGAAGAGAGGACGCGAAAGAGGCTGGTATGTACCGTCTTCGACGGTTTTCATTGACGGTACGACCGGGCCTTTGCCGCCGTCTACCGGGACAATTTTGAGCTTGTCCTTATTCTCTTCGTAGTAAGCGAACCCGAAGTAACCGATTGCGTTTTTATCGCTTGATACCCCCTGTACGAGGACGTTGTCGTCTTCACTGGCGGTGAAATCACTCCGCGACGCCTTCGCCTTCCCGACTATCGCTTCTGTGAAATATTCAAACGTTCCGGAATCGGCGCCGGGTCCGAACAGCTTGAGCGGCGCATCGGGCCACTCAGGCCTTACCTGGTTCCATTTTGTTACCATCCCCTTTGCTTCCGGTTCCCACATTTTCTTTAAATCAGCTACAGTTAAAGTTTTTACCCAAGTATTCTTCGGATTAACTGCCACGGCAAGACCATCATAGGCGACAGGCAGCTCGATAAATTCGATCCCCTGCTCCCGGCAGACCTTAATTTCAGATTCTTTAATAGGCCTTGAGGCGTTGGAAATATCTGTTTCGCCCCTGCAGAACCTCTTAAAGCCGCCCCCGGTTCCGGATATGCCGACCGTTACTCTTATAGCGCCCTTTTTTGCCTTCTGGAACTCTTCAGCCACTGCTTCGGTAACCGGGTAGACGGTGCTTGAACCGTCTATAGCAATTGTTTTTGTAGTTGCCATTAATGTCTGGCTGGTTAAAGGCAATACAGACAGCATTGCCAGTACAATTACAAAGAAAACTAATTTTTTCATTCTGCAATCTCCTTTTTTACTTTTTTGTTAAT
>CAZKLK010000091.1:0-7554 GCA_964553535.1 uncultured Nitrospiraceae bacterium | reverse complement strand
TTGATTCCGGATAAGGGCAAGAGAAGCCCGGATTTTTATTATCTGGGCAATCAACCATGACCGTTATGCCCGAAGTTCATAGTCGGGTATCCATTTTTTTGATTCAACAGGCGCCTTTTTTGTTCCCCTTATCAGGGGATAGAGGGAAGACCCGGGTCATTGCGATGAAAAACCCCGTCATGTTACAATGATGGCTATGTGCGAGGGTGATCGTGCTTGATGATAATCTTCAATTAGGACTCACCTTTGATGACGTTCTTCTGATGCCCGCCAAATCGGAAGTCCTTCCAAAGGATGTTGACGTCAGCACCCTGCTGACCAGGAATATCAGAATCAATATCCCTATAGTCAGCGCTGCAATGGATACGGTTACAGAATCTGATCTCGCCATAGCAGTTGCGCGGGAGGGAGGGATAGGGTTTATTCACAGGGCGATGAGCCCTGAAAAGCAGAGAGCGGAGGTTGACAAGGTCAAGAAATCTGAAAGCGGCATGATAATGGATCCGGTCACAATTCCCCCTGACGCTCCTATATCTGAAGCTTTAGCCTTAATGAAGCAATACAGAATATCGGGGGTGCCGGTGACGGAGAACGGGCAGCTGACCGGAATAATCACGAACCGCGATCTGCGTTTTGAAACGCAATTTAACAAGAAAGTCTCCCTCGTGATGACGAAGGAGAAACTCATAACGGCGCCGGTGGGGACGGACCTTAACAGGGCGCAGCGCATCCTTCATAAGTACAAGATTGAAAAGCTGCCCATTGTCGACAGCGACAATGTCCTGAAAGGGTTGATTACCATAAAGGATATTGAAAAGCGGAAAAAGTATCCGAACGCATGCAAGGACAAGCTCGGGCGTCTTTGTGTCGGCGCCGCAATCGGCGTGGGCGACGATTCATTGCTCAGGGCGGAAATGCTGGCGAAAGCGGGGGTTGACGTCATCGTCATCGATACGGCGCACGGACACACTAATTCGGTGATCGAGACCTTGAAAGCCGTGAAGAGGAAATTCGGGGTTGATGTCATTGCCGGGAATATTGCCACCGCCGGGGCGGCTCTCGATCTTATAAAAGCGGGGGCGGACGGCGTAAAAGTTGGGATCGGACCGGGTTCTATCTGTACCACCCGTATTGTCGCGGGTGCGGGCGTGCCTCAGATTACTGCTGTAAATAACTGTTACTCCGTGGCAAAACGTTTTTCCGTGCCGGTTATTGCAGACGGCGGAATCAAGTATTCGGGAGATATTACGAAGGCGCTTGCCGTGGGCGCGCATTCTGTCATGATCGGCAGCCTGTTTGCCGGCACGGACGAATCGCCCGGAGAAATTGTTCTGTTCCAGGGGCGCAGCTATAAGGTTTACAGGGGCATGGGGTCCATCGGAGCTATGGAGCAGGGCGCAAAGGACCGGTATTGCCAGGCGGGGGTAACATCATCGAAACTCGTTCCTGAAGGGGTCGAAGGCAGGGTGCCCCATAAGGGACCGCTGTCCCACAGCATACACCAGCTTATCGGAGGTTTGCGGTCTGGAATGGGATATTGCGGATGCGGGGATCTTGAAACCCTCAGAAAGAAAGCGCGACTTATCAGAATTACGAGCGCCGGTCTCAGAGAGAGCCATGTTCACGACGTTATTATTACTAAAGAAGCGCCCAACTACCGGCCTGAATGGTAAATCGTCAGGCGTTGGACGCCAAACAGCAAACAAAAGATAACCGCCGGTAAGTAAACATACATCTTGCAGCAGACAACCGCGCGCAACATAACTACAGATACAGAAGATGCATGAAGACAGGATATTAGTCCTCGATTTCGGCTCACAATACACGCAGCTCATCGCGCGCCGCATAAGGGAAAATCGCGTTTATTCGGAAATTTATCCATTTAATGCGCCGTTTGAAAGAATCCCGGCTTTCCGGCCGCGGGGAATCGTCCTTTCCGGCGGCCCGTCAAGTATCTATGATCGCGGTGCGCCAATGCCCGATCTTAGAGTTTTTGAGCTTGGCATCCCCATTCTGGGAATCTGCTATGGCATGCAGATCATGGCTCATTGCCTCGGAGGAGATGTGGGAAAAGCTCAGAAAAGAGAATATGGAAAGGCTGAAATTTCTATCGACTTCAGATCGGATATATTCGAAGGGGTCCCTAAAAAGGCGTTTGTATGGATGAGTCATGGAGACCGCATTGAGAGAACTCCGGCGCATTTTCAACCGATTGCACATACTGCCAACTCGCCTGTCGCCGCAATGGCGAACCGCCTGAAAAAATTTTACGCATTGCAGTTTCATCCTGAAGTCGTTCATACACCGCAGGGCGGCAAGATTATCGGAAATTTTATATTTAATATCTGCGGATGCAGGCCTTCGTGGACGATGAAATCTTTCATCTCGACAACGACTGAAGAAATAAGGCGAAAAGTTGGAAAAAAAAGAGTGGTATGCGGGATCAGCGGGGGAGTTGATTCCACAGTCACTGCCGTTTTGGTGCATAAGGCAATCGGAAAAAAGCTCACCTGCATTTTTGTCGACAACGGCGTTCTCAGGTACGGAGAAGCGAGAAAGGTCGAAGAGACGCTCAGGCGGCATTTTCATATGAATATCGATTGCGTTGACGCCTCGGAAAGATTCCTGAAAAAATTGAAAAACGTGACAGATCCTGAGAGGAAGCGGAAGATAATAGGCAATGAATTTATCCGGGTATTTGAGGAGGAGGCTAAGAAAATACAGGGTGTTGAATTTCTTGCGCAGGGCACCCTGTATCCGGACGTCATCGAAAGTGTATCGTTCAAGGGCCCGTCGGCGACCATTAAGAGTCATCACAATGTGGGCGGACTATTGAAACGGATGCGGCTTAAGCTTATTGAGCCGCTCAGGGAGCTGTTCAAAGATGAAGTCCGTCTGCTGGGGAAAGACCTGTTGATACCCGGAGAAATCATCAACAGACATCCGTTTCCCGGCCCCGGTCTCGCAATACGCATCATTGGGGGGGTTGCGAAGGACCGGTGCGATATCCTGAGAAAAGCCGACTCAATTGTTCTTGAAGAAATCAAAAAAGCGAATCTCTATGCGAAATTATGGCAGGCTTTCGCGGTGCTTCTTCCGGTAAAAAGCGTAGGGGTCATGGGCGACGAGAGGACCTATGAGAATGTCATAGCGGTCAGGGCTGTTCACAGCGTAGACGGGATGACCGCCGATTGGGCGCGCTTGCCGTTCAACGTGATGGGAATTATTTCAAACAGGATCATCAATGAGGTGAGAGGAGTGAACAGGGTGGTTTATGATATCAGCTCAAAGCCGCCGAGCACCATAGAATGGGAATGAGGGCGTCAGGCGAACGGCAGACAGTGGACACCGGACGTGATCAGGGCATTGGAATGGACATAAAGGCATATCTTGAAGATAAACGTTCAATCATCAATCAGTATCTGAAATCATATTTTGCGGCGCCGTCCTTGCCGCGCAGGCTGCATGAGTCAGTTACGTATTCGCTGTTGTCGGACGGCAAGCGGATAAGGCCGGCCTTTGCGCTTGCCTCGTATGAGGCCTGCGGCGGACACGCTTTAAATATCATTCCCCAGGCTGCAGCCCTTGAGCTTATCCATGCCTATTCCCTTATCCATGATGACCTGCCGGCGATGGATAACGATGACCTTCGCCGCGGTCAACCGACAAACCACAAGGTTTTCGGAGAAGCAATAGCGGTTCTCGCCGGTGACGGGCTTTTGACGGAAGCCTTTTTCATGATGACGAATATCGGAATTCACGGACCTCTGTCGGGTGCGCGCCATACAAATAAACCTCGTCCCGATCAGATCAAGCCTCCAAAGACAACCCGGCCTCCGATAACTTATCGTCTTATTCTGAGAGCCATTAGGGATGTCGCTTTTGCCGCTGGCCTTCACGGCATGGTTGGCGGGCAGGCTCAGGATATTCTGTCTGAAAGTTCACAGCCCGACAGGGAGACTCTCAATTTCATTCATTCTCATAAGACTGCCGCCCTTATAGCGGCGTCTGTGCGATTGGGGCCTATTCTTGCGAACAGCGGGATGAAGAAACTGCGGGCATTGACACTCTACGGCGAGAATATCGGACTCGCTTTTCAAATTGTTGATGATATCCTCGATGTTGAGGGAACATCTCGTGAAACTGGAAAAACTGCCGGGTCGGACAGCAAAAAAAATAAATTGACATACCCGTCTCTTTTCGGGGTGGATGGTGCAAGGCAAACGACTAATGAATTATTGGCGGCCGCCGAAGACGCCCTGAAGGATTTCTCGTCGGAAGCCGACCCATTAAGAGAGATTGCGCGCTATCTTGTAGCGAGGAGAAAGTAGTGCTTCTGGAACAGATCAAATCACCTTCGGATATCAAAGGACTCACCATCAAGGAACTGAAGAAGATCGCGCGGGAGATAAAGGAAACAATCATCGGGAGAGTTTCATTGAACGGCGGTCACTTGTCCTCAAACCTCGGTGTGATAGAACTTACCCTGGCTCTTCATTACGTGTTCAATTCCCCTGTCGATAAAATAATCTGGGATGTGGGCCATCAGTCTTACCCCCATAAACTATTGACCGGTCGGTATGATAAATTCCAGGATATCAGGCAATACGGCGGGCTTTCAGGATTCCCGAAGAGAAACGAAAGCGAGCATGATCCCTTTGGAACCGGACACAGCTCAACATCAATATCGGCGGCCCTCGGGATTATTGAAGGCAGGGACAAGAACAATGAGCAGTTCAAGGTTATCGCCGTCATCGGCGACGGAGCTATGACGGGCGGCATGGCTTTTGAAGGATTGAATAATGCAGGACATATCGGGAAAGATCTCATTGTTGTTCTCAATGACAATGAAATGTCCATCTCCCGGAATGTCGGTGCCTTGCCCGCATATCTGAACCGGATGCTTACGGGTGATCTCTATCAAAAGATAAAGAGAGAGACAAAGTCCCGCCTCGAGAGCATTCCGAAAGTCGGCGGCAAAGCCGCGAAAATCGCGCAGAAGACGGAAGAAATGTTCAAGAGGCTCTTTCTCCCGGGACTTATCTTCGAGGAACTCGGATTCACATATGTCGGACCGGTTGACGGGCATGATGTTGAACTCCTGATCAAGACACTCAGGAGCGTCAGGAAGGAGTCTTCTCCCGCGCTGGTGCACGTCGTCACAAAGAAGGGGCGCGGTTATCAATTTTCCGAAAAATATCCCTCTGTCTATCACGGTATCGGGCCGTTCAAGCTTGAAACGGGATCGCCCGTGAGCGGGAGCAGGCTTACCTATAGTGAAGTGTTCGGGACTTCCCTGATAAGGCTTGCTGAGCGTGATGACAGAATAATCGCCATCACCGCTGCGATGAAGGAGGGTACGGGTCTTGAGCAATTTGCGGAAAGATATCCGGACAGGTTCTACGATGTCGGCATAGCGGAGCAGCACGCCGTGACATTCGCCGCCGGCCTTGCAGTGCAGGGTCAGAAGCCCGTGGTCGCAGTGTATTCAACGTTCCTCCAAAGGGCCTATGATCAGATAATTCATGACGTCTGCCTTCAGAATCTTCCGGTTGTCTTCGCGATTGACAGGGGCGGCATTGTCGGAGAAGACGGACCGACTCACCAGGGGGTGTTTGACATATCCTATCTGAGGCATATCCCCGGAATGATTGTCATGGAGCCAAAGGATGATCATGAGCTTTCAGCGATGCTTGAGGTCGCGCTTTCCTGTGACGGGCCTGCAGCGGTCAGGTATCCGAGGGGCATAATAGAATCTTCTTCCGCAAATCAGTTGCACGGCGCTTCGTTTCGCATAGGCGAGGCTGAAATATTGAGGGACGGAAAGGATGTGGCTCTTTTAGCCCTGGGCAGGACGGTGCATTCCGCATTGCGTGTTTCGGGCAGACTCGAAAAAGACGGCATATCCGCCATGGTCATTAACGCGCGCTTTATAAAGCCGCTTGACAGAATTCTTTTTTCTTCCGTTGCGGGTATGATTCCGCGGATTGTGACGATAGAGGAAAATGTCCTTCAGGGCGGTTTCGGAAGCGCGTTCCTTGAATTTTTGAATGAGACAGACGCCCGGCAGGTTCAGGTCAGGCGCATAGGCATCCCCGATGTCTTTATTGAGCAGGGAACCCAGGCCGAATTGAGGCGCCGATATGGCCTCGATGATGATGGGATATACCGTAGGATACATTCATTTCTGAAGGAACGAACTTATACCTATTGAGAGATCGTCTGGATAAGATTCTTGTTTCAAAGGGTCTCGTTAAAAGCAGGGAGATTGCGAGGTCTCTGATTATTCAGGGGCGCGTTTTTGTCGATGGGAAGAGTGTGTCAAAGGCGGGTGCAATGGTTCGTGACATCTCCGAAGTCAGTCTGAGCGACGGCGGCATTCCTTTTGTGAGCAGGGGAGGGCTGAAGCTTGACGCGGCAATCGGGCATTTTTCTATAGAGATACGGGATAAGGTTTTTATGGATGTCGGGTCCTCAACCGGCGGATTTGCGGACTGCCTGCTGTCGCGCGGCGCGCGCAAAATCTATTGCGTGGATGTGGGCTACGGTCAGCTCGCATGGAAGCTGCGGCAGGATCCTGCAGTTATCCCCCTTGAGAGGACAAACATAAGGAATCTTGATGACATGGCGAAGAATCATGATGCAAGATTGAGAAGTCCGGTGTTTGATGACCTGAAGATGCGTAGAATTGATATGGCCACAGTGGATGTATCATTTATTTCTCTGATAAAAGTTGTTCCGGAAATAATGAAATTTCTGCGGGAAAAGGCGGAAGTTCTTGCCCTCGTAAAACCCCAGTTCGAGGTAGGCAAAGGCGAGGTGGGAAAAGGGGGCATCGTCAGGGATGAACGGAAGAGGCTCTTTGCCGTAGGGCGGGTGAGAGAATTTCTGGAAGGCATCGGACTTAGCGCCGCCGGTCTCTTTGAGTCGCCGCTCCCCGGGCAGAAAGGCAATGTTGAATATTTTCTATATTTGAAAAGGTAGGGATTTATGGAAAAGGAGATTCTTCATATGGCTGATGAAACCGGAAGCGGGAGCGAGACGGAGGGCGACAAAAAAACGCCTGAGGCGCGGCCGCAGAATCTTCTCCAGAGCATTCAAAAACTCAGTGTCTCTGAAAAAATTCAGCTCGCCCTTAGAGCCGGAAAGGAGATCAGACAAATTCTTTTGCGCGACACTAATAAGGAAGTATCGCTCACCGTGCTCGATAATCCGAAGATTACGGAAACAGAAGTGGAGATGGTCGCCAGGTCGCGCTCCATATCCGATGAGGCGCTGAGGAAAATATCGAAGAAAAGGGAATGGATGAAAACATACGGCATTCTCCTGGCAATGGTAACCAACCCCAAAACCCCTCCCGCTATTTCGATTCCACTTGTCGCAGGACTGAAGACGAGGGATCTTGCGCTCCTCGGGAAAAACAGGAATGTCACGGATGGGATACGCTCAACCGCAAAGAAGATCCTCAGAGCCCGTCAGCCGCACTGAACAGAAAATTCGGTGTTAGGAATATTTTAACAGTGAACTCTTTACGAATTAAAAGTGAACTGTTCA
>CAZKLK010000090.1:0-7605 GCA_964553535.1 uncultured Nitrospiraceae bacterium | reverse complement strand
TTTATATGGTAGGCGATGCTGGTTTCGAACCAGCGACCTCTTCCGTGTGAAGGAAGCGCTCTCCCGCTGAGCTAATCGCCCACAATTGCCTATAAAATAACACTTTCCCCCTCAAAAGTGTCAATACTTTATGCTTTGGAAGTAGGGGAGGATGATCTTATTGCTTTCTATCCGTGGATTATATTTGGTCATTCTATCCATGGCAATAGTATAAAGAAGGTTCTCCTTTTCTTTGTCGCGGGGCTTCTTCCGGATTTTTCCCTTTGCAATATCAATCTCACCCTTTATTGCAAGTTCTGCCCTTGCTTTAGCGGCAATTTTCTTGAGTGTATCGTATTCTATTCCCATAGATTATTCACCGGATGAAAGAATAACTTCGAGGATGTCGAAAAGATCTTCTTTCTTAGCCCTTTCGATTAAGTAGACCTTATCGAGACTATTAATTGCCTTCTTAACCCTGATGAGGACCTTTGCCCACGTCAGACTGTCTGCATCTCCCCACCATTTGAAGGCACCAAGTCTGTCAATAACAAGATCTTCTATGGAGAGCACTCTGATATCGAGCTGATCGGTTATGTTAATAATTGCCGTTCTTCTTTCAGCTTCTTCCCCTTCATCAAGCGAACTCCCAAGCCAGTCTATATAAATATCCATATCTCTGTTGATCCAGGGTCTCCCGGCCTTTGCAAATCCCCATTCTGCTAAAATTGCTTCGGTTATTTCCCGGGGTGCCTTTATGTCGATATCACCGGTTGTATAACTGCCCTGCGTATATATTTCAACTGCCTGACCGCCGACGATTATCGGCATCTTGCCTCCCCTGCGAACAATTTCCCTTGAAAGGAAAGCTATGAATAACGCTTTCCTCTTCACAGGATCTTCTATAGACAGAAGCATTTCGAGGTCTTTCATGTTCCTTATCATACTTGATTAGCGTGCAGTCTGCAATGGTTTGAGAGCTCTGCGAAGCGAAAGCAGCATTTTGTGTACTGGTGCGATATTCCCTGACGGTAATCATGTGAATCGGATAGCGAGCGCATTCCTCGCAGCTCAACTGCGGGGTTCTTCATTGTTGAATGCAGCAGACCTCAATGATATGATAACGTCATTCCTTGGTGAAACTGTGAGCCTCAATAAAAAACATATCATCAGCTGGACGCTTTATGATTTTGCCAACTCGAGTTACTCCGCAGTGATAGCCGCGGTCATATTCCCTGTGTACTATACGAATGTTATCGTCGGAAATGAGGCGGGGCTCGGTGACCTCTGGTGGGGATGGGCGATATCTATCAGTATGGCCATCGTTGCGCTGAGTTCACCTTTTCTTGGCGGGATAGCTGATTCCAGCGGACTCAGAAAGCGTTTCCTTTTTTTCTACACGGCTCTGAGTGTCCTATCGGTGGCAAGCCTGCCGGTTTTAGGAAAAGGAATGATCATCGAGGGGTTTCTGTTAATTGTGATAGCGAATATCGGCATGGAAGGAGGGCTCGTCTTTTATAACTCTTTTATTACTCGAATCGCGCCGCGCGAATATCAGGGCAGGGTTTCTGCGTGGGGGTTCATGGTCGGCTATGCGGGGTCTATTATCGCTCTCCTGATGGCGCTGCCCCTCGTGCAGAAAGAATATTTCGGCGCGACATGGTTGATGGTGTCATTTTTTTTCGCAGTCTGCTCGCTGCCTGCTTTTTTATTTCTGCCTGAGGATGAGAGAAAAGCCTCTCCCCTGATTCATTCGGCGATGGAAGGTTTCAGGCAGGCCCGGACAACATTGCGGGAAATACTGCGAAGAAGAGAGCCGGGGAAGTTTCTCCTGTCCTATCTGGTCTATGAGGACGGGGTAAGCACGGTAATTGTATTTTCCAGCATTTTTGCGGCGACAACGCTCGGATTTCAAGCCTCGGAGCTTATATTTCTCTACCTTGGCGTTCAGGCGACTGCGCTCGCCGGCTCTCTTGTCATGGCAAAACCGATCGATTTATGGGGGCCGAAGAAAGTTGTCATGATGTCCCTTATTCTATGGGCAATGGTGGCTGTAGCAGCATTTTTCGTCGGGGCGAAGAGCCAGTTCTGGGTTATTGCGATGTGCGCGGGACTCGGGCTTGGTACCGTCCAGGCTGCATCGCGTGCCTTCTACGCCCAGTTTGTCCCGTCAGGGAAAGAAGCAGAATATTTCGGCGTCTACTCTATGGTTGGCAAGTCGTCGGCTGTCATGGGCCCTATTATCTTCGGCTACGTTTCCACAACGTTTGGCAGCCAGAGGCCCGCCATACTCTCTGTGGCGGCTTTTTTCCTTATAGGATTGATTATCCTCTTTTTCGTCAGGGGGGGAGCGCCGAATGTTCGTGCGAAGGACTGAGCTGCGACAACTGGTCTGCCTTCATAAAATGATAATATGGATAACGGCGGGTGACAGGACATGACGAGGAAAAGACTTGGTCAGCATTTTCTTATTGATCCTCACATAACGGAACAGATCATAGCGTCTGCGCAATTGACTCCCGAAGACCTCGTCGTTGAAATCGGACCCGGCCCCGGAAAGCTTACAAAGATGCTCTGTGCGAGAGCCCGCAAGGTTATCGCAATAGAGCTTGATGACAGGTTATACGCACGGCTGAAGGCGGAGCTTGCCGGATGCGGAAATATTGAACTGATACACGGAGACGCCCTTGAATATGCATACGAGTCATTGCCTGAGTTCGATGTTGTAGCGAATATCCCGTATTACATAACGACTCCGATTATCTTCAGGCTGCTTGACGCGAAAAATAACCTGCGCGCCATGACATTGACCGTTCAGAAAGAAGTGGCGGAAAGAATCGTCGCGGCTCCGGGCGGCAGGGATTACGGCGTGCTTTCGCTGATGGTGCAATACCGGGCAATTCCATCCCTACAGATGATCATCCCCAAGGAGGCTTTCCGTCCTGTGCCGAAAGTCGATTCTGCGTTAGTCCGCATGCAGATTCTGAAAAACTACGCTGTAGCCGTCAAAGATGAACGATTATTCTTCGGAATCATTAAGACCGTTTTTTCTCACAGGAGGAAGATGATCGCAAATGCCCTGAAAAGTATCAGCAGTGACAGCGAAAAAAAGCTGAAAGAAGCGGGGATCGATCCTCAAAGGAGACCGGAAACATTGAGTATTGTGGAATTTGCGCGGCTTTCGGATGTCATCGGCGGGAAGGGGCAGGATAACTAAGCGGTCTTTTTCATGATCCGCTCTATGTCTTCCCGTTCGAGCGCCTCTTCTTTAACAAGAGCCTCTGCGAGCGAAACGAGCGTTTCGCGATTTAGCGTCAGTATTTCCACTGCCTTCTTTTCTGCCTCGGATATCAATTCGCGGATCTCCTGATCCATCAGCCACGCCATCTCTTCGCTGTACCGTTTCGGCAGGGCGAGTTCCCTTCCGAGGAACGGATGCTCTTCCCCCCTCCCGAGGTTAACCGGCCCGACCTTGTCACTCATGCCCCACTGGGCGACCATTTTTTCCGCGAGATTTGTGGCTTCTTTTAAATCACTCTGTGCGCCGCTGCTGATGTCGTTGAATATAATCTTTTCCGATACCCTTCCGGCAAGGGCGACGCTCAGCCGGTTCATCAGATAAGTCTTAGGATAATAGTGCCTGTCTTCTTCCGGAAGCATCTGCGTCACTCCCATTGCGAGGCCGCGCGGTATGATGCTAACTTTATGAATGGGGTCTGTCCCCGGAAGATGCCATGCGACAAGAGCATGCCCCGCCTCATGGTAGGCTGTTATCTTTTTTTCCGCCTCACTAATAGCCTCTTCTCTCACATGCCCCATCAGTATGATGTCTCTCGCCTCCCCGAAATCGCTCATATCGATTTTTTCCTTGTTCTTTCTGATGGCGACAAGCGCAGCCTCGTTGGCTATGTTTTCGAGGTCGGCTCCCGTCATGCCGGGAGTCCCCCGGGCGATCTTTTCGAGGTCGACATCTTCGCGCAGGACTTTGCCCTTAGTATGAATTTCGAGAATAGCCCTGCGCTCTTTTATTCCGGGCCTGTCGATGACTATATGCCTGTCGAAGCGGCCGGGCCTCAGCAGCGCCGGATCGAGCACGTCCGGCCTGTTTGTCGCAGCAAGTACAATGACTTCTTCGTGGGATTCGAATCCGTCCATTTCGCTCAGAAGCTGGTTGAGTGTTTGTTCGCGTTCATCGTGCCCGCCCCCAAGACCGGCGCCGCGGGTGCGGCCAACAGCGTCAATTTCATCGATAAATATCATGCTCGGCTGTGATTCTTTTGCCTTCTTGAACATGTCTCTGACGCGGGCCGCACCGACTCCCACGAACATTTCTATGAATTCAGAACCGCTGATGCTGAAGAAGGGAACCTGCGCCTCTCCGGCAACGGCGCGCGCAAGAAGAGTTTTCCCAGTTCCCGGTGGGCCTATGAGGAGCACACCCTTCGGGACTTTTGCGCCGAGTCTCGTAAATTTTGAAGGATCTTTGAGAAATTCGATAGTCTCCCGGAGCTCCTGTTTAACTTTGTCCATGCCGGCAATATCTGAAAACCGCACTGTGACTTTTTTGGCATCGAAAAGTTTTGCCTTGCTTGCCCCGAAGGTAAAAAGACCTCCGGGGCCTCCCTGGAACTGCTGCGCCCGCCTCATGATAAGAATCCAGATGCCGATAAGCAGCACCCACGGCAGGAAACCGATCATAATCTGCCATAGCAGCGAAGTCGTCTTAGAAGGCTCAACAGCGATAACGACATTCTTTTCGCGAAGTTGCCCGATGAGACCCTCTCCCTGGAAGGAAGGAAGAACGGTCTGAAAATTTTTAACCATTACCGTCTTTCTATCATCTAAATGTTGAACGGGAGTTTCCTTTAGGAGTGAGCCGGTTAAATCCATGTCTTTGATTGTAACGGAATGGATATTGCCGGCATGGAGCTGTTCGAGAAACTCGCTGTAACTTATGGTCTGATGCCGGGGAGTTCCAATCCTAAAAAAAAAGTTCCACAAGGAAATGAAAAGAAGAAAGATGACTATGGCCGCAAAGATTCTCCACTGAGGGGTTTTCAGCAGATCCGCGATTGTTTTCCTGTCCTCAGTCATGATTAACTATGATTGAAATTTACTAAAAATTCAACTTTTCAGGAACAGGCGGAAAAGTTGACTCCCTCTGCCATACCTGTTAAAGTTTACTATGTAAATCATATGCGCAGAAAGGAGACGGATATGGGAGACGATTACCGGAAGATGGCCGGGGCATTTCTTGCGGGAGGACTGATCGGTGCCGCCATCGCCCTTCTTTATGCACCCAAGTCGGGCAGGGAGACACGCAGGGATATTTCCAAAACCGCGCGCCGCATTGGGAAGGAGACAAAACACCTTGTTGAAGATGCTGTTGACAGCATACATGATTTTGCGGGCGAGGTGAGAGACAAGGTTACCGATGTCATTGAGCGCGGAAGGGATATCTCGGATGACGCAAAGAAAGAAATAGTCAGGAATCTTGAGCACGGACAGAAAGTTATTGAGAAACAGAGGAAACGAATCGCCGAAGCCTTTGGAGTTTAAATCTGCTGACGAATTTGATGCCTAATGCGGGACAGTACGCATGCCTTGCGTCAGGAATGGCGGAGGGGGTGAGATTCGAACTCACGGTAGAGTCACCCCTACAACGATTTTCAAGACCGTCGCCTTCAACCGCTCGGCCACCCCTCCACTCGGAACGGAATTATTATGGGCTAAGAAAGACGGAACAGAATAAACACGAAAATCTGACCCGTATTATAACAAAAACATTTAATTGACTTTTTTTGTGGGAATTCATTTAACTAATAAAATTTGTAGGATATCTTAAAATTACGAGGTGATCATGCAAGATTCGGCGATTCAGTTGATTCTCCAGGCGGGCTTAGTTGTGAAGGGTGTCCTAATCATCCTGCTTTTATTTTCCATTGTCTCGTGGGCGGTTATATTTTACAAGCACCGGTATTTCTCAAGAGCGAGCAAGGAATCATCTGATTTTTTGCAGTCGTACCGCTCTAACAGGCAACCGGATGAAATTTTCCAAACTACAAGGCACCTGATGATCAGTCCTATAGCCAATCTTTTCAGGTCGGTGTATGCCGATGAACTTCACAAGGAAAAGAGCGAGGTCAGGAGGGTTCTCAGAAGATACGGGGCGCTTGAATCTGCCAAGCTTGAGAGATACCTGAGTTTTCTGGCGACTACAGGGTCCACGGCGCCGTTTATAGGCCTTTTTGGGACTGTGTGGGGTATCATGAATTCCTTTAGAAGCATCGGGGTGACCGGCGCCGCATCTCTTACCGTCGTCGCGCCCGGTATCGCTGAGGCCCTTATAGCAACTGCCGCCGGCCTCGCTGCGGCGATACCCGCGGTTATTGCTTACAACTACTACCTCAGCACGGCAAGGAGAATGATTGTTGACATGGAGGATTTTTCGGAGGAAATGCTTGATTATTTTTCACGGGATAAATCATGAAATTTAACAAGGAAAGGGATGTGCTTTCTGAAATCAATGTAATACCATTTGTTGATGTTATGCTCGTCCTCCTTGTAATCTTCATGATTACGGCGCCCCTGCTTCAGCAGGGGATTGATGTGAATCTCCCGAAGGCAAAAGGCAAAGATCTTCCGCCGGAGGAACGTGTCACCATCACCATAAAAAAGGGCGGATCCATATATATAAATGACAATCCCGCAACGATCGCGGAAATGAGGAAAAAACTTGAAGCGGTGAGCAAATTAAACCCAAATGTATTTCTGAAAGCCGACAAGGATGTCCCGTATGGTTTTGTTGTTGAAGTCATGGGTGATATAAAGGAGGCCGGAATAGAAAAACTCGGTATGGTCACAGAACCGAAAATTGTTGTTAAATGAGGGAGTCAAATCTTCGACAAGCCGTTTTGCTGTCCGGAGCCATCCATCTGATTGTATTTCTAATGTTTATCCTCGTATTGAAGCCGTCAAACCGCATCGTTATCCCCTCGCTCTATACCGTGAACCTCGTCAGCTCTGATGTCCTTCGCAAAGAATCCGCGGGCGCCGGGCGCGTCGACAGGGTGATGGAAGATGCCGTGCAGTCCGTTGCTCAAACGGCTAAGGAAGCAAGGCCGAAGAATGATATCGAGCAGAGGCAGATCAAAGAAGACAGAATTATGGCTCTAGCGGCAAAGAAAAATATTGAAAAGAGGATTGAACTGCGGCGTATGATATCTCTCAGGGCGGGCTCACATGACCATGGCGAAAGAGCAGCGGCCGCCTCATCCAATGCGAAGGGAGATTTGTTCGAAGACTATTACCGGAAGATTACTCAGGAGATATGGCAGCAATGGGTCTATCCCGACATAAGCCGGAAAGATATTGAAGCAATTGTCTCAATAAAGATTCTGAAGGACGGAACGGCTCTCGTCCAAAAAGTGGAAAAGAGTTCAGGGAACGCCCTTTTTGACAGGTCGGCGCTGAAGGCTCTTGCAAAGGCAAGCCCGCTGGCGCCCCCTCCGTACGAGATGGATGTGGGAGTCAGATTTTATCCATGAAAAGAAAATCCATCGTTCAAAATCCTGGTTTTTCTGGGATTAGTGTGGACCGTCATTCCGGCGAACGCCGGAATCCAGT
>CAZKLK010000089.1:0-7687 GCA_964553535.1 uncultured Nitrospiraceae bacterium | reverse complement strand
AAAAATAAAAGAATGAACAATTCCTATCCACAAGGTTCCCAGAAGAGGCCTTATTTGTTGTTCAAAGCGCGGAAAAACCCGATGGATAATAAATTGAGGTGGTTCTCTGGGGCTCGTATTTGATCTCCTGATTCAAAACGGAACTGTTTGTGACGGGACCGGTGCGCAACCCTTCGAGGCGGATATCGGCGTTACGGGGGATGAGATATCGCTGATTGCCCAGAAATCCGGGACCGGTTTTTATCATCATAATACTTCCGGGAAAATGACTATTGACGCGAGAGATCTTATTGTCGCCCCCGGATTCATCGATACCCATGGGCACTCCGAATTTATCCTGCTTGCGGATCCCCGCGCGGAAGGTAAAATCAGTCAGGGCATTACGACTGAAATCAACGGAAACTGCGGGCTTTCTGCCGCTCCTCTCACGGGCGAGGCGCTCCGGCAGAGAGAAGCCGATCTGGCCGAGTACGGCATCAGCGAACGCTGGTCGACATTCAGTGAGCATTTCGCCCTTCTCGAGCGGCGCGGGACTGCGCTGAATTATTGTACGCTCACAGGCCACGGTAATCTCAGGGCGTGTGTCGCCGGATACCGGGACAGAAGACTTTCCGGATCGGAGCGCACAATAATGCACAATCTGCTTGCGGACTCGATTCGCGAGGGATCAATCGGGATATCGACCGGACTTATTTATCCTCCGGGCGTGTATGCGGATACTGAGGAATTAATTCATTTGTGCAGGGCGTTAAACGTTGCCGCCGGTGGCCGCTCCTGCATATATGCTTCCCATATGAGAAGCGAAGGAGACCTGCTTATCGAATCGATAGACGAGACCTTAAAAATTGGGAGGGAGTCCGGGGTCAGAATCCACATATCTCACCTGAAAACAAGCGGGGAGCGGAACTGGCATAAATTGGACAGCGCGCTGTCAATGATCGAGAACGCCATTAAAGGGGGAGTCCGCGTAACCGCCGACAGATATCCATATGCCTCGGCGTCTACGGACCTTGACTCCGTGCTTCCCCCGTGGACTTATGAAGGAGGCGTTGAAAAAGAAATTCAGAGGCTGCAGAACCCTGAAACACAGTTGCTTATACGGAAAGAGTTGATGAATGAACACCCTCAACGGGGCTACTGGGAGAAGATTGTTATTGCGTCGGTCGCAAGCCAAGGGAATAAGTGGATGGAAGGGAAAAATATCCTTCAGATTGCGGAACAGGAACAGTGCGAGCCGGTTGATATGCTTTTCAGAATACTCATCGAAGAGAGGCTGAGGGCGGGCGCGATATTCTCATCAATGAGCGAGAAGAATCTTAAAGAGATTCTTTCCCTGTCATATGTAATGGTCGGCACCGACAGTTCAGCACGATCCTATGACGGACTGACGCGCAAAGGCAGACCGCATCCGAGGGGTTTTGGCAGCTTTCCGCGATTTCTGGGGAGATTCGCGCCCGGGTCGGGGATGGCGTTAAGCGGTGCGATAAGCAAGATAACCCATCTTCCTGCGTTGACGTTCGGCATATCGCGGAGGGGCATCCTGCGTGAAGGCGCCTATGCAGACATCGCTATTTATGATCCCCGGAAGATTCTCGACAAGGCGACATATGAAGATCCGTTTTCTAAACCCGAAGGCATCCCCTATGTGATTGTGAACGGTGTGCCGGCTGTGTGGGAAGGACAATTTACCGGCTTGCGTGCGGGCAGAATACTGAGAAACGGACGATGAAGCGCCGGACGGCAGGCTGCGCGCAATGAATATTGGGAAAGCACAACTGAAATAATTTGCAGTCAGAGGGAATATTGAGCAAGTCGGGGCCATTGATAGGAATTACCACTGACGTAGATGGCGGATATCTGCGGCTGGATCCGGGTTATGCAGCAGCGGTGGAAAAGGCCGGAGGGATTCCGCTGCTTTTGCCGCCGATTGCTGATGCGGAGGAATATTCGTCTCTCATACACGGACTTCTTATTCCGGGCGGCGCCGATCTCGATCCCGCTTATTACGGCGAAGAAAAAAAACACCGGACTGTCAGTACGGTTTCAAGAAGCAGAAGTGATTTTGAGATGTCCCTGCTAAGGAGGGTGCTGGAGCTGAACAAAGCCGTGCTCGGAATTTGTTACGGCATGCAGCTTTTGAATGTGTTTTCGGGCGGTTCGCTTTATCAGGACATCTCCGCACAGATGCCTGTGGCGATTAATCACAGAAAAGGGTATCATAAGATTGTGATAACAGAAAACAGTTTTCTTGCACACGGCGCGTTTTCTGTCAACAGCTCGCATCATCAGGCCGTCAGGGACCTTGGAACAGGCATTAAAGCCATCGCCCGTTCAGGTGATCAGATAATCGAGGCTTTTTGCAGGGAGGATTGCCATTTTCTGGTAGGGGTTCAGTGGCATCCGGAACGCTGTCCGAAAGATGCGCTTTCCCATCAAATATTTGATCGTTTCATAAAAGCATCTGAAGTTGCCTGAAACTATCGCAGACGCTGAAGGAGGAGAGCATGATAAGCAGGGAAGAGCTAAAAGATATCGCAAAGATGAAGGATGAAGGGAATTATTTTGTCAGCCTTTATCTGAATGTCAATCCAAAAACCACAGTGACGGACAACTACGTGATTCACGTGAAAAACATGCTGAAACGGACAACCGGGAAGCTTGACAAGGCTGTTGTGAAAAAGGTGAAACCCGACCTGGATAAAATTGAGTCGTATATTTTGACCAACAAGAGGGTATTCAAAAAGGGGCTTGTCATAATCACTTCGCATGGAAGGAAATTCTGGAGGGAATATCATCTGTCGGTTCCGCTAAGGAATGAAATCATAGTGGACGCCACTCCCTGCGTCAAGCCTCTTCTTGATGTCCTCGATAACTACCAGAGGTACGCTATACTGCTTGTCGACAAAGAATCCGCCCGGTTATTCCTGGTTCATTTAGGCGAGATCGAGGAGTACGCCGAGATTCGTACCGAGGAAGTTCCGGGAAAGCATAAAAAAGGCGGTTGGTTTTCACTATCGGAGAAAAGTTACGAAAGGCATATCGATTATCATGTCGGACTCCATCTGAAAGACGTGCTTAAAGAACTGGGAGCATTCCTGACCGGCGAATATGTCGGCCGCCTGATCCTCGGCGGCGGGGAGGAAGCGGTGACAAAAGTGAAGGGAATGTTGCCGCAGGCCATTGCGGACAAGTTGATCGGAATGTTTCAGGCCGATATGACAGCGAACGGCAAGGAGATCATGACCAAGGCTGAACCGCTGTTCCAGGAGCATGAGAAAAAGAAGGAGACCGAAGATATTGAAGAGATGCTGACAAAGGCAATGAAAAATGAAGATGCCGTCCTCGGGGTGGAGAATGTTATGAATGCCCTGCAGGAGGGACGGGTCATGAAGCTCATTGTCCTGAAGGATTTCAAGCAATCCGGCTTATGCTGCGCGCAATGCGGTTCTCTGAGCGTCCAGAGCATATCATCATGTCCGTTCTGCGGAGGCGGGATGCAGAATGAAAAATATCTTGTCGATCTTATCGCTCAAAAAGCGGTCGAGCAGGGCGCCTTCGTTGAAGTTGCGTCGGAGAACGCCAAACTGCGGGAAGCCGGAAGCATCGGCGCATTCCTGAGGTTTTAGGATACCGGACAGGCATTGCGGAGCAAAGTTCTGCTCAGATACGTCGCCGGGTGTTTGGGCTGTTTCCTTTTTTGCGTCTGCTGTACGCCGTTTTTTTTCTCGTGTTCCCCGCAGAAGCGTATACAGGGTTACGCATACCAGCGCTTGAGTGCGGATCCGACCACCCTTGATCCGGCGCGTATTGTTGACGTGGCCGGAGGATCGCTGGCGGCAAAGCTGTTTAATGGTCTGGTGAAAATCGGAGACAATTTTAGTATCAGGCCGGACATCGCAGAAAAATGGACGATATCTTCCGATGGCCGGGTCTATACGTTTTCTCTGAAGAGAGGCGTGGCATTTTCCAATAACCGATTAGTGAGAGCCGCCGATTTCAAATATTCTTTTGAGAGAGTCCTTGCGCCGTCGACAAAATCACCGAACACATGGGTCTTCGAAAAAATTCAAGGTGCGGATGATTTCATGGCGGGCAGGACTGCTGACGTTGCGGGGATAAGGGCTATCGGTGATTTTACGCTCAGCATTCGTCTCAAGCAGCCGTTTTCTCCGTTTCTTAGTCTTATGACTATGACTGCCGCATACGTTGTCCCTTCTGAAGAGGTTGATCGTTTGGGCGCCGATTTTTCGAGAAATCCTGTCGGTACGGGGCCTTTTATTCTGCGGGAATGGCTTCCGAACAGAATAATACTTTTCGAAAAACGGGAGGATTATTTTGATGCGCCTGCAATAGTAAGAGGTATTGCATACCGGATTATTCCTGAGGATTTGACGGCCGTTATAGAATTTGAAATCGGGAATATTGATATTCTGACTTTGCCGGCTTCCGAGCTTTCAAGATTTAGAAACGACCGGAATGAACGTGACCGGATCTTCTCAATGCATGGGCTGAACACTTATTATCTGGGGTTTAACTGTTCCCGTCCGCCGCTCAATAATCCAAAACTCAGAAGGGCGTTGTTCCAGGGGATCGACAGGGAGAAAATCCTTCAAACTGTGTATGAGGGGCGGGGACGCCTTGCGTCGGGTCCTGTTCCCGATGCCCTCAGAAAGTGGCGTCCGCCGCAACACCCCGTTTTTGATACGGAGGAGGCAAGGCAATTGATTGAGCGGGAGGGATTGTCGCGCGTTACGCTGGATTTTTATGTTACTGCAGACCGGGAGGTTGTCGACATCGCCGAAGTTATACAATCGTACATTCAAAAGTTGGGGATAGGGGTCAATATAAAGCAGATGGAATGGAGCGCTTACAAAGAGGCTGTCAATCAGGGCGAGCCGGACATGTTTTACCTTAGCTGGTGGGCCGACTATCCCGATCCCGAGAATTTCCTTTTTCCGCTCTTTCATTCATCTAATCACGGTCCGGCTGGAAACAGGACTCGTTATGCGAATGGGAGAGTGGACGCGCTGATTGATATGGCGGGGGCCGAGCCCGATCATAAGAAGCGCCGGGATCTTTATGAAATGGCGGAGTCCGAAATCATATCGGACACGCCCTGGGTATTCCTGTGGCACAGGACGGATTTCGTCGTCATACAACAATGGGTATCTGATTTCAAACTGTATCCGATTTACAGCATGGACAAAGGAACAGGGATTTCGATTCAGTAAATGTATGTGCCTGAGGCGGATATTTTTGGGCTCATTTTTTTGTCATCGCATCCGTTCGTCGCGTTCCACATCAAATGCATTTTTCGGGCTAATTGAGCATCATGCGATAAAGAGATTCTTTGGCATATGAAGTCCTACCTGCTGATGCGGTTTATTCTTCTAATTCCCGTCTTATTGGGTGTCACACTGCTCACATTCAGTCTCACAAAAGCGCTGCCCGGAGATCCGGTTTTCAGCATGGTGGGTGAGCGCGCGCATCCTGAGGCGATCGAAAGAATACGAAGAGATCTCGGGACGGAGAATAATTTGGCGGCTCAGTATCTCGGATATCTGAAATTGCTTTTGCGGGGTGAATTCGGCCAATCCTACTATACCAATCGAAAAGTATTTGACGAGATTAAGATGAAATTTCCGAATACGCTCAAGCTTGCGGCGGGCGCGATGATTATAGCGGCGCCTGCGGGGTTGTTTCTTGGTTTCGCCGCGGCGCGAAAAAGGGGGACTATTTATGACAGGATTATTTCAGTTTGTGCAGTTTCCGGGATGAGCTTCCCTGTATTCTTCAGCGGGCTGCTGCTTATGTTTCTTTTCAGCGTGAAACTCAAAGTGCTGCCGCCATCCGGAAGCGGGGAACTGCAATATATGATACTTCCGGCGCTGACGCTTTCGCTGCCCGCCCTCGGAATTATAATGCGTATTACCAGAACCACAGTACTTGAAATATCCGATGCCCCCTATGTCAAGACCGCGCATGCCAAGGGAATCCGGGAGCTTAGGGTGCAGGTTTTCCATATCCTGAGGAACGCGCTGATGCCCATAACAACGATAGTAGGTCTGGAATTCGCAAGTTATCTGAACGGCGCTGTTCTGACGGAAACTATTTTCGGATGGGACGGTCTTGGAAGGTTCACTATGGAGGGAATTCTCAGAAGGGATTATCCGGTTATCATGGGCTGTATCCTAACTGGAACGTGCGTATTCATAGGAATGAACCTGTTTATTGACGTCTTATATCGATATCTTGATCCAAGGGTGAGGATCCATGACGGTCGCAGGTAAACTGTGCGCTGCGGTATTGATTCTTATTTCGCTCATGTCGCTTTTCGCGCCTCTCATAACCCCGTATGATCCCAACGGCATAGATCTTGAGAGTGTGAGACAACCTCCCGGGCCGGGGCACATTCTGGGAACCGACAATAAGGGTCGTGATGTATTCACAAGAATTCTATTTGGAGGCAGAATTTCACTCGGGATATCCTTAACCGCGGCTGCGTTTTCCATTATGATTGGCGCTGTCCTCGGTCTCTGTTCAGGGTATTTCGGAGGAAAGATTGATCTGCTGATAATGGCCGTGGTGGACCTGGTACTTTCATTTCCCGCACTTCTCCTTGCAATCGGCATCAGCATAGTCTTCCCTCCGGGTATATATACCGTGGTAATAGCGGTCGTTGCCGTCGGATGGGCTCCTATCACAAGAATAATCAGGTCGCATATCATAGCGCTCAGGGAGTCGTCATTCATCGAGGCGGCAAGATCCATAGGATGCAGCCATTCAAGAATTCTGCTCCGGCACCTGCTCCCTCAGTGTACACCTCTCCTGATTGTTCTGGCCGGATTGAAAATGGGCGGGTACATACTTACGGAATCCGCGCTGAGTTTTCTGGGATTGGGAGCCCAGCCTCCCGCAGCGACGTGGGGTTCGATGATCAGTGCGAACAGGGTTTATATCTCATCGGCTCCGTGGATGGTGATGTTCCCCGGGTTCATGATTGCTGTGACCGTCCTTTGCTGCAATATTCTCGGCGACGCGATAAGGGACAGGTGCGGACTTCCCATAAAGGACAGGCTGTAGTTATTGCGGCGAACGGTGATTTATGCTTCGCGGAGTTTTTCTTCTTCCTCCTCGAGTATTTTGCAGTCGATGCACATTGTGGTAACCGGCCTTGCCTCAAGCCTCCTGATATCTATTTCATCTCCGCATCTGTCGCAAACACCGAATACATGCTGGTCGATTCTGTCGATAGCTTCGTCGATTTTCTTCAACAGCTTGCGTTCCCGGCCACGTAACCTGAGCATAAAGTTTCTGTCCATTTCCGCAGTCGCCTGATCGCCCACGTCGGGAAATACCGTTGGGCCCGGGAGTTCATTCAAAGCCTCGATGGCTCCCATTAGCAAGGATTTTCTTTGTTCCAGAAGTTTCTTCTTAATCTCCTGGAATTTCTTTCCCCTTTGGGTTGTTTTGGTGCCGGATGCTTTTCTCGCCGGCTTCGACGCGGCAGGTTTTATATCCGCCTCTGATTTGGCTCCGCCCGTTTTTGCCGTTGTTGCAACAGCCTGCTTTTTTGGGGTTGCTGTTTGTTTCTTTGCCATAGGAACTCCAATAAATAATAGTGACTCTTACAGTAACAAAACGAAACGGAATTCGTCAATGAGGGCGCGGATAATCCTGTTAGGAA
>CAZKLK010000088.1:0-7698 GCA_964553535.1 uncultured Nitrospiraceae bacterium | reverse complement strand
AGAAAAACCGGAATAAGTTATGTTTTGGGGTTGGTTATATTGGCGAAAGTCGGGTCTGATTGTAAAACTCAAAATACCCGGCAAGCCCGCGACAGGCTTCGGGAATCGAACCGCAAGCCTCTATTGACTCCTCCTGAAATGCCAGATCAATGCTTTTTCGATATTGGCAGTGATGCTGTCTTTTGCATTTATGATAAAACTTTTATTCTGTGCCTGAAACAGCTCTTTTTCCATTCTCACAATCTCTGGAGGTTCAGCTGCCCTTTTTCGGTGTTCTTCATCAATCATAGGGACGATCTTGTCCTTCATCCTGAGCTCGGTGTCAACGAAAAAAATGCTTATCTCAGGAGAAAGGTCGGAGACCCTGTCAAAAAAGGCCGATATCTCGTTCTGATAGATCTGTTTTGGCGGTGACGACTTGATCTCCATATACAGTATTGAACCATCCACCTTTGCAATAAGATCATAGTCGCCTCCAACCCCCGGCCGCTTGAACCGAATACCCCATATTGCCTCGGCCGCGAATTCCTTTTTGAATATCTCCGCCACGAACCATTCGAGAGTCTCCCCGAAACTCTTGATCGGACCGCGGACCAGCCTGAATCCATCAGATAACGGTTCGATAAGGCAGATTTCTTTCAGATATGCGGCATATTCGGATGTTACCGCAGAGGTCGCATATCTGGCAACCTGTTCTATCCTGAAGAATTTCTGATGCCTGATAACATCCCGAAGGAACAATCGGAAAGAATATTTATGGAGCATCTCATAAAAGCTGCCGAGGAATTTCTTCTCAGGCAGGAGCAGATCATCAGCAGGCTCGCGCTTATAAATTTTGAATCCACGGCGCTTGAGGAGCATGTCAAGAGGCGGGGTCAGTACAAAAAGGGATTTCCTCAGCCTTCTTATTTCATCGCGTAGAGATTTTACCTCATCAGACGGCACATCGGACATTATCAGGTGAATTTTACCGCGACCCGCCGGTGCCTCGGACCGTCAAATTCGCAGAAGAATATTGATTGCCATGTGCCAAGGAGCAATTTGCCCTCGTCGACAATCACATGAACCGAAGTTCCTACAAGCGTTGATTTTATATGCGCGTCGGCATTGCCTTCCCTGTGGAAGTAATTCATTTCATGGGGTATCAGCCTGCTGAGGGAATTGAGGATATCCCGCTGGACGCTGGGGTCGGCCCCTTCATTAATCGTAATTCCTGCGGTTGTGTGAGGCACGAACAGGAAGCATACTCCATTCGAAATGCCGGTATCTTTGATGACTTCCTGAACCATGTTTGTGATATCAATAAATTCAATCCTGGATTTGCTCTTTACATTGATGTGCTTAACCATGATAATTCCCTCCGCCGATCCAATACATCGTCAAAAAATTTCTCATCAATATCAAACTCAATGCGTAATGCCAGCACATTATCCGGCAGTGAAAAAGTTTTCAGTCTCATTATATCCTTTTCAGTCGTAACAATCCAATCTGCTCCGCTCTTCTCCGCATTGCCTGTTATCATACGAATTTCAGCATTATTATACTGGTGATGATCCTTAAAAACCATCAGCCCTTTTAGTTCTCCGATTAGAGGAAAGAGGGTGTCTTTAAAGGGTTTCGGGTTACCGATGCCGCAGAAGGCGAATACTTTCTTATTGCTCGTTTCAGAAAGACTTAAGGTATTCCCTGACGTTTTTATAAATGCTGTCGGACGGTGATGAGCGAAATAGAGCGGCGCTGACGGTGCGTATGGTCTTATTTCTCCGGCCAGACTCCTGATGCTTGATTCGCGGCTCTCGGCGCTTTCTGCCTTGCCGTCTCTTTCAGAGGGGGAGAGATAAGGTGAAAAGGCATTTGTTATTACAATAATGTCTGCCCTTTTCATTGCGGAGAGTGGCTCCCGAAGTGGCCCCAATGGAAAGAGTTTTCTGTTGCCAAAGGGATTTGTGGAATCAATTAGGAGGATGTCTTTATCCCTGTGCAGAGCCCAGTGCTGAAATCCGTCATCGAGAATAAAGAGATTAGGAGCTTTAAAATTCGAGTTTTGGAATTTGAGCTTTTCAAGAATGAACATCCCTGCTTCATATCTGTTCTTCCCTTTGACAATGGGAACACCCGAAAGTCTCTCTGCCAAGAGTACCGCTTCATCTCCCGCCTGAGATGCATCAAGCAACGGCCCCTCGCCCTTGCTTACGAAACAGGGACCATGAGCCCGGCCTTTATATCCTCTTGTGAGAATGCAGGGATACAAACCGGTCTCGGATGCCTTCCTGGCCAGAGCCATTGCTGCCGGCGTTTTTCCAGTGCCTCCGAGCGTCAGATTTCCAATGCTTATTACCGGCAACGGCAGTCTTTTCCGATTCCTTGCAGAACAACTTTTCTTTATTGAATATCCAATATAGTAAAAGTACTCAAACAGTATCATTGGTGTTTTTTTGTATATCCTTTTTATTCATGTTCATTTGGCGCAGCAACCTTTTGACAAGAAAAAATGATAAGAAGGAAAAAAGGATACCGAGCACCAGGCTTCCAATCAGTATGGGCAGCAAATAATGATCAAAATAATTTATCCCCCCGGCAATCTTTATCTCGAGGAACTTTCCGTTTAGAATAAAACTTCCGACCTCAGCGCTGATAAAAAGCTGCAGCGGGAAAGTTAAGGGGTTTGATATTTGTGCGCCGAGAAGCACGATCAGGGTGTTGACCCGCAGCAAAGACGCAAGGGCTATCGCCGTTATGGTATGAGTGCCAAACAGCGGAATAAAGGCGATAAATATGCCGACGGCAACGCCAAGGGATATCTCATGCGGTGTCAGTCCCTTTTTGCTGAATCTGAGAATGTAATCTTTTATATTCAACACATATTTCATCGTGACACAGAAATATACTCTGCTATAATCTTCATTGCCCTTTCAACAGCACCTGTATTCATCTGATAAATCTTCCGGGCGTTAAGTCCGATTTCTCCGGCTCTTTCAGGGGAAAGAAGCATATCTCTCAGAATGCGGGGGAGTATTTCTTCAGTCACTTCGACGGCTGCGCCGGCACGATAGAAATCCCGGATGACCGGAAAATTCTCCATATGGGGGCCGCATACTATAGGAATCCCCCAGTATGCCGGCTCAAGCGGGTTCTGACCGCCGTGTCCTCTGAAGCTTTTCCCGATAACCGCGATTGTGGAGATGCCGTAAACTGAAGACAGTTCTCCAACACTGTCGAGGAGAATAATTCTGCCATGGATTGAGTCCGGGCTCTTTTTTTCGTTAAGTTCCGAGCGTTTTAAAAATTCCATGCCGCGCGCTCTCAGGATATCCTCGACACGCCCGAATCTCTCCGGGTGTCTTGGCGCAATAATGAGATTGATATCCGGGAAGTCTCTTTTGAGATCAGTAAATGCCGTAGTCAAGAGTTCCTCTTCCCCTTCATGCGTGCTGCCTGCAACGATAACAGGCTTCCCAACAGACGACGTCCATGGCGGACTCTGCGCTGGGTGGTTTGCGTCGAACTTGAAATTCCCTGTAATATGAATCTTTCTGCTGTCTGCTCCGAGGCTTCTTAATCTCTCAGCATATTCCTCATTCTGCACCCCGAAGGAATCCACGGAGAAAAGCACTTTTTTCATGAAAAAGGATATCTTCTTATAGCCGCGGAACGATTTTTCAGAGATTCTTCCATTCAGCATAGTCACGGGGATGCCGGAATTTCTGAATGCCCTGAGCAGATTAGGCCATAACTCTGTCTCGATAATAATGAGAAGCTCTGGATTCATCTTATGAATGACGGATTTCAGAATAAAAGGGATGTCAAATGGAAGATAAATAATCTTCGTCCCGCCGGGTGATTTTTCCATTGCAACCTTCTGCCCGGTATCGGTGATTGTTGACAGTATTATGCTGTGGGCAGGATATGCAGCTCTTAAGCTGCTGATGAGAGGGATGGCAGACATCACCTCGCCGACCGAAACGGCGTGAACCCATATGCAAGATGCGGGATATGGGATGCAGGCTGAAGGATAAAATCCAAACTTCTCCTTCAGCCATCTCTTCCTGATGTCAGGCGGCTTTTTGAAATACTCAAAAGGCAGGATGAATATCAAGACAACAATATATAAAAGGGTATAGAAAAAGTACATATCAGAATATTCGTTACTATGAACTTCCGCCGATCATTTCCATCACGATCTCAGCGACCCGCTCTGAAGGTTTTTTCCCGGCAAATTGGTTTTTGATTTTACGGAGCTCAGCAATCATGGCGTCGCTGTGCTGTTTGTCGAACATGATCTTCTTCAATTCTCCTATGATTTCATCAGGACGGGCGCTTTCCTGCAAAAGTTCCCGGACAACCTCCCTGCCGGAAAGAATATTGACCAGTGAAACGTGCTTCACTTTGACGATTCTTTTGCCGAGTTGATACGTCAGGGGCGAAAGTTTATATATAACAACCATAGGAACTTCGAGCAATGCCGTCTGAAGGGTGGCTGTGCCGGAGGCAACGACAGCCAGATCGGACGCAGCAAGCACTCTTACCGCCTCGCCCTTCCTGATGGCAACATTCTGCCGCCGGAGGTTATCGAGGTGCGTTTTGTATTTTCCCACATCCGTACTGGGCGCAAGTGGAACGCAGATTTGATAGTTCATAGCTGCGGATATCTCATAATCGTGCCTCAATTGTCTTATGGTATCGATAATCAGGGGGAAATGCCTGCTCAATTCACTCGGCCTGCTTCCGGGAAGAATGGCGAGCAGCGGTCGATCAGGATCCATACCAATTGCGGACTTATAGTATGCCCGGATTTCATAGTTTCCAGCGGTGTTCAAAAAGCCGCAGGTCTGCTGACCTGGGATTTGTGATTTCGGACTTCTGATGCCTGAAATCCGATATCTGTCATTTGTCCGCAATACCGCTTCTATTTCCTCAAGAACCGGATGGCCGACAAACTCACATTCAACTCCGGCGTCCCGGTAAATCTTTTCCTCGAACGGCAGAATAACCGCCATCCTGTCAACGAGAGCTGCGATCTTTTTTATCCTGCCTTTGCGCCATGCCCACACTTGAGGGCTGACATAGTATAGGATCTTCGACCCACGGGACTTCGCCGTCGTTGCAACTCTCAGATTGAAATCAGGATAATCGATCGGGATGACAACCCGGGGCCTGTATTTGTCCAAAGCTTCTTTTGCATATTTGAGCGCAGTCCGAATTTTTGCGAGGGAAGAAAAGGCTTCGATAAGTCCGAAGGCGTCGGATATATGAGCTATAAGTTCCACGCCGGCTTCCCGCATCCTGCTTCCCCCGATACCGGCAATGTGCAGATCGGGGCGTCTTTTCTTTAGTTCCATGGCGAGAAGCGAACCGTACAATTCCCCGGAGCTCTCACCCGCGAGAATCATGACAGTAGTCATTGATTAATGCCCGGCATTAGGGCAGGAGGTATTATGAACAGTCCTAAAATAATAATCACAGATTCTTATAGTTGTATTTGTCACGCCCGAAAAGCTTAATCGGGCATCTGTTCCCGCTCTATTTGCATTCCCGCCGGAGTTTGCCCTCGTGAAGACGGGGGCGGAAATAACAGCCGAGTGCGCAGACTATTACGAGGATATTCTTATCACTCAATCAGACGCTGCTCTTGATTATTTGGCATATCATCCTGATTGTCTTTTCTTCCAGCTCCGGATACATGGGAAGCGAGAGCACTTCCCGCGCAGCTTTCTCTGCTGCCGGGAAGTCGCCCCTGCGGTACCCCAGAAATTTCATCGCCTCTTGCAGGTGCAGGGGCACGGGATAGTAAACAACAGAAGAGATTCCTTTCTCCCTTAATTTTTTCTGAATCAGGTCTCTTTTACGTGTGGAAATCGTGTACTGATGATAAACGTGATATGCGCCTTCCTTTTCAACCGGGCACTGAACCACATTTCTCAGAAGTTCACTATACAGGCGCGCATGCTGTCTTCTCTTTTCGTTGTAATCTTCTATATGCTTAATTTTTACGAGCAGTATTCCTGCCTGTATTTCATCCAGCCTGCTGTTATACCCAACCCTCCTGTGTCTGTAGGAACCTTTTGAACCATGGTTCCTCAGCTCCCGGATCAAAGCAGCCAGCCGCAGGTTATTGATTGTTATCAAGCCGCCGTCACCGTAACCGCCAAGATTCTTGCTGGGATAAAAACTGAAACAGCCTGCGTCGCCGATGCTTCCGAGTGCCCGGCCGTTTGACTTCGCGCCAAAGGCCTGTGCGCAATCCTCTACTACTTTGATCCTGTGTTTCTCTGCTATTTTGAGAACCTTTTTCATATCACAGGGATGACCAAAAAGATGGACCGGCAAAACCGCCTTTGTTCTTGGTGATAAATGCGCTTCAATCTCTTCCGGATCGATATTCAGGGTATCGGGCTGGATATCGGCGAAAACCGGCGTGGCGCCCGTGTAAAGAATCGCCTCTGCTGTGGCAAAAAAAGTAAACGGGGTTGTAATGACTTCATCACCCTCACCAATTCCCATCGCATCGATGGCAAGATGGAGGGCATCTGTCCCCGACGCAACGCCTATTGCCTCCTTCACGCTGAGAAATTCTGCAGCCATCTTTTCGAAGGCGGATACTTTAGAGCCGAGAACGTAATGGCTGCTTTCCAGAATCTCGTTCAGAACAGCAATTATCTCTCCCCTGATTCCCTGAAACTGTTTCTTTAAATCAACCATTGGGATCATACAATTTCCTCTGAATTCTTATTTTCTCAGTAATCTGCGAGACTACCTTCAGTGCATTTCTTCCTTCAACAGCAGAAACCATCGGTCTGCTTCGTTCCCTGACGCACCGGATGAAATCCTTCAGCTCCTCTTTAAGGGGCTCTTTTTTCTCCGGGGTTATAACATCGACAGATATCCCATTTTCATTTTTGCGGTACTGTTTTATTTCGGAGCTCTGGTAATCGATCGTTATATATGAATCTTCCTGGCATACCTTTAGCCTTCTCTGCTTTTCAGGTGCCAGGCGGCTGACAGTCGCAAGGGCGGTGCAGCCGTTTTCGAATTCAAGCCAGGCATTTGCGACATCAATTCTGTCGGTCAGCACTTTGGCGCCAACAGCCCTTATCTCCCCCACCGGGGCGCCGGTCAGACTCAATATGATATCGATGTCGTGAATCATCAGGTCGAGTGTCACGTCAACATCGGTCCCCCTTCCCAGAAAAGGCGACAGCCGTTCCGATTCAATAAAGACCGGACCCTTAAACAGGCCGGATGCGGAAAGGATAGCAGGATTATAGCGTTCAATATGCCCGACCTGAATAATACACCCGGATTTCTCGGATTCTCTTATCAGGCAATCGGCTTCTTCAACGGTGGCGGTTATTGGTTTCTCTATAAGTATATCCTTCCCCGCTTTCAGGCAATCAAGGGCTATCTGGAAATGCGTTGTTGTTGGTGTGACAATGCTCAGCGCATCGACGCCGTCAAACAAGTCCCTGAAATCATACATTGCCGCGCACCGATAAAGTCCCGCGATTGCATCTGCCTTCTCCCTGTGGATATCGGCGATACCTACGAGCTCCGCTCCTTCTATCTCCGAATAGATTCTTGCGTGGTGCTGTCCAAGATACCCCACCCCAATGACGCCTACCTTAACTGCCAAAAGACGCTCCTTTTTTTATTTTGCCTCTTCTGGGAACCTTGTGGATAGGAATTGTTCATTCTTTTATT
>CAZKLK010000087.1:0-7753 GCA_964553535.1 uncultured Nitrospiraceae bacterium | reverse complement strand
CGGGAGCAGATTATGTTGCGGAGGACCTCACAAACTCACAAGCGGTTTTGCAGTTCCTGTAATCTGCTCTCTTCGGAGTAGCTTCACCCGCTCTCTGATCTCGTTCATAAAGAATTCATAGGCATCTGCACCGCCGGGTTTTTTCGTCATATCAAAATTCGCGGGATGGAGGGGCTCCCCGAAGATAACCGTGATCCCGGTAAATTTTGGCCAGGCAGAGCCCCGGGGCAAGGCCTGAAAAGCTCCATTGATATGCGCCGGCACAACCGGAACATCCAGTTCTCTCGAGAGAATACCTACCCCCCTTTTAAATTCCATGAGTTCCCCGTCAAGGGATCTTCCGCCCTCAGGGAAAATCAGGAGCGCTTTACCGTTTCTCAACACGTACGCTGAAAGCTGCAGCGCCTTATTCAGATGCAGTTCGGTATCTATCGGTATGACATGTGAGAGCCGTGCAAAGTATGCTCCGAACCGACTGCTGAAGTACTGTTGCATGCCAAGTGAATAAAGATGCGTAAAAAGCTTTGAGGGAATTGCCCCTCCGATGCAGAATGCATCAAGGTAGCTCGTGTGATTCGGGGCGATGATGTAAGGGCCTTTTCCGGGGAGATTCGCCAGACCCTCGACCCTCAATCTGAAGAATATTTTCAGTATGATCTTCACCAGCCCCAATCCAAGGAAAACGATCAGCCGGTCAAGCAGCCCGTGCTGAAGGCCGATCTTTTCTTTTTCACCAGGCTCGGGATCGGTCCTGAGGATGTCCCTCCACACCGGCGCTGTGTCTACGCCCCTTATTTCCTTAGCGCCGAATGCTTTTATCCTATCAACGAGCTCTTGTACCGTCTGAGTCTCCATGGTAAAGGTCTCCGGAAGCTTTATCGCGAATGATTTTTCGAGGGCAACGACAAGTTCTATCTTCCCGAGTGAGTCAAGCCTGAGGTCGAGCTCCAGATTGTCTGTTGACTGTATCATGACCTGCTCTTTCAGAAGCGGCCTGATACATTCAACAACCTTTCGTCCGGTAGGATCCTCAGAAAGTTTTCTGTCTTTGCTCTTCCCAGCCTTGTCATGTTTGGCACTCAGGAGATTCTTTACGAGAAACCGTCTGAGTTTCCCAAGCGGTGTTCTCGGGAGAGGTTCGGGGTGCAGGGTGTATCCTTTTATTCTCATGTACTGGGGGAGCCGCGCTGAAACATTATTGATCTCCCATTTGAGTACCTCCTGGAGATTGGAGATTTGGGATTTTTTGGCATACTCAAAATCAGGTACAACGATTGCCTGGAGAGATTCAACCCTTCCCTGCTCTTCGATGCCCATTACGCATATCTCCTTTATCAGAGGTATTGCCAGATAGTGTTTTTCGACTTCATCAGGATAAATATTCTTCCCCGAACTGAGGACGATCACCTCTTTCAACCTGCCGGTGATGAAGAGGTACCCGTCATGGTCCAGATACCCGATATCCCCGCTATGGAACCAGCCATTTTTCAGGACCTCTGCTGTAGCTTCAGGGTTCCTGTAGTACCCTGCCATAACCATCGGCCCCCTTATCACGATCTCTCCTGACTCCATGACGCCGGCTTCCTGCTTCGTCTCAGGGTGGATGATCTTAATTTCTGCAGACGGCAGCGGTTTCCCGACCGACCCGGGCTTTCTCTTCTCGATCGGATTGAACGTAACGATGGGGGAAGTCTCGGTCAGGCCATACCCTTCAAGGATGGTGAGACCCAGGGCCTAAAGGTCCTGCATGACCTCAGTGTCCAGCTTCGCACCACCGCATGCAGAAAACCTGAACTTCTCGCCGAGAGCCCGGTGCACCGATTTGAAGACGAGCTTTCCCGGATTGACAGAGAAGTTCCGCCTCAGCTTCCCGCAGAGAGATAAAATCCTGAACATGATTTTTGGTAATGGGCCATGCAATTGCTTTATCTTGTTGAAAATTCCATTACGAATTAATTCGAGCAACTGCGGGACACTGACAAGGATAGTCACCCCGTTTTTGCTCATGGTAGCCATAATGTCAGGGCCCTTCAGGCTTGGAGGAAACGATACAGGGATACCGAGGAATAAAGGGATGAGACAATTACCCATGAACGGATAAGTATGATGTAAGGGAAGCACGCCGATAACACTATCATCCTGTGAGAGGATTCCCGCCTCTATGAGGGCTTCGGCATCCGAGCAGAAATTTCCGTGCGTGAGCATTACGCCTTTGGGTTTGCCAGTCGTCCCCGATGTATAGATGATTGATGCAATATCTTCATCCGCGACTTCCGGATATCTGTCCGCTGCCTGCGTTTTCACTATTTCTTTGAAAGCCGGCGAATCAAGATTGATCAATGTAACGGACGACGGGGAATGCTCACCTGATTCCTCAACTGCTTTTTGTGCGCCCTCCGATGTCTTTCCACTATGAAAGAAAGCATTGGTCTCAGAGTCAATAAGCAGATTTTTAATTTCATCGGCTCAGAGCTGGGCGTCTATGGGGATCGCAATCCCACCTGACAGGGAGATTCCGAAATAAGCCATGCACCACTCGGGCCTGTTCTCGGAGGAGATAGCAACCCTGTCGCCTTTGCGTATGCCGAGCTTCAGGAGATACGACCCGATGCCTTTTGAACTCTCAAGGTAATCCTGAAAGGTTATTGTCTTCCAGGTTTGGTCAAAGTAATTGAATGCGGTTTTGCCTTTATATGCAGCTGCCTTTTCGAGAAAAACAACAGGAATGATATTCTTGATAGTTATTCATTATCCGAAAATTATAACGAAATAGCAACGAAAACGGGGCGCACGAAGTGCCTGGGAGTCTTAGTCTGATTACAATCAACCAGTACCCTGTTGCTTGAATTTATTGCGAATTGCTGGTACAACAATGTATGCAGTTAGAATTCTATCACAAGAGAGATAAATGACTGAAGAACTTGAGTGGCAAACACGGAGGGAAAGGATCAATAAAAAACTCCAGACATTGAACCCCGCTTGGACTATCATCAAATACAAAGACAATCTTAATGTTTCTTCGCTAACATATCACGCTGTTGAAGAGTATCTGACCGCAAATGGACCTGCAGATTACGCGCTTTTTGTGAAAGGCAAGCTCTTAGGCATTATTGAAGCAAAGAAAGTAACAGTCAATCCTCAGAATGTTCTTGAGCAGGCCAAAAGATATTCCAGGGGAGTTTTCAGTGGTACAGGCAATTGGAATGGTTACAGAGTTCCATTTCTTTACGCTACCAATGGCGAGATTATCTGGTTTATTGATGTACGCAACGAAAACAATTTATCACGTACTCTATCAAGTTTTCATACTGCGGACGCCCTCCATGAGTTTTTTCACTCCGACAGATCCGGTGCATATACCTGGCTTGAAGATAACCCGATAGAGATTGAAGGCTTGCGGTATTACCAGAAAGGTGCAATAACGGCAACTGAGACAGCTATTCGCCATGGCAAAAGGGCGATGCTGCTTGCCATGGCAACAGGCACAGGAAAGACATTTACAATTGTGGCCCAAATTTACCGCCTCCTTGAATCAAAAGCTTGCCGAAGAATTCTCTTTTTGGTCGACCGAAGAGCACTTGCAGCACAGGCTGTTCGTGAATTCGCCTCTTTCAATACCCCTGCCGGCAACAAGTTCGACAAGGAATATGAAGTCTACAGCCAGAGATTCCGCCGGGAAGATTTGGGTGACGATAAACCCTTTGATTCCAGGGTACTGCCTGAATCATATCTCACTTCTCCACAGGAAAGCCACACCTTTGTCTATGTGTCGACTATCCAGAGAATGACAGTAAATCTCTTTGGTTGGGAGAGGGCCTTTGATCAGAAGGCAAGCGATCCGGATTATGAAGAAGACGCACAACAGTTTGATATCCCGATACACGCCTTCGATGTCATTATTGCCGATGAATGTCATCGCGGTTATACTACAAAGGAAACCGCTATCTGGCGGGATGTTATAGAATATTTTGATGCGATCAAGATAGGGCTTACCGCTACACCCGCGCCTCATTCACTTGCTCTTTTCCGTGAAGTGATTTATCGCTATACCACAGACCGGGCAATTCAGGATGGTTACCTCGTAGATTACGATACGGTTAAAATTAAATCCAATGTGCGCATGAAAGGCGTCTTCTTGAAGAAAGGAGACCCTGTAGGCATTGTTGATACTATCACGGGGCAGGAAATCTATGATGAACTTGAAGATGAACGGGAATTTTCTTCAGAGGATATTGAAAGGCAGATTACTGCACCTGAAAGTAACCGGAAGATAATCAAAGAGATAGCTACATTCGCCTATAAGCATGAGGAGGAAACCGGCCATTTCCCGAAAACACTTATTTTTGCAGTAAATGATTTACCCCACACATCTCATACCGACCAGCTTGTCACCATCTGCCGCGAAGAATTCCAACAGGGCGACGATTTTGTGCAGAAGATTACCGGAAGCCCCAGCGTCGACCGGCCATTGCAGAAAATCAAGGAATTCAGGAACAGGCCGAAGCCGAAGATTGCTGTTACTGTGGATATGCTCACCACTGGTGTGGACATCCCCAGCCTCGAATTTGTTGTTTTTCTGAGACCGGTGAAGTCCCGTATTCTCTGGGTTCAGATGCTCGGAAGAGGAACACGCCCGTGCCCTGAAATCAATAAGGAGAAATTTGTTATCTTCGACTGCTTTGACGGGACACTGATCGAATATTTCAAGGATACGACTGACTTTAAGGTGGAAGCTCCTCAAAAAGAGCCTATAACTCTGCAGCAGGCCATCGAGAATATCTACCAGAATGTCGATAGAGATTATTATATAAAGGTTCTGATCAAACGTCTGCGCCGAATTGAGAGGACCATGAGCGGAGAAGCACGGGAGAAGTTTGCCCGCTTTATCCCTGAAGGAGACATCGGCAAATTTGTCGCTGACCTGCCGGCAAGAATCAGAAATGATTTTATGCAGACGATGACCATCCTGCGCAACGAGGATTTCCAGGCCCTGCTCGAAAATTATCCACGGGCAAAGAGAAGTTTCCTTGTGGGATATTCGGTTGAAGATATAGTGGAATCCAAAGTCATGATCCATGCGGGAAATGAATATATGAAACCTGAAGATTACCTGAATGCCTTCACTCGCTTCGTGAAAGAAAATCCGGAGCATATTGAGGCTATACGCATCCTTCTGGAGAGACCGAAGGAATGGAAAACAACTGCGCTGAACGAACTTCGGGAAAAACTGGCGCGGAATAACTTTCCTGAAAAGGAACTCCAGAGAGCACATAAACTCGTACATAATAAATCTCTGGCGGATATTATTTCGATGGTCAAGCATGCTGCTCAAGAACAGGAACCGATCTTTTCAGCGGAGGAGAGGATTGACAAAGCTCTTGAAAAAATTAAGGCAGGAAAATCGTTTGATAATGACCAGACCGATTGGTTGAGGCTTATCCGGGAACACCTTGTCGAAAATCTCACTATAGAGATGAACGACTTTGAATACGCGCCTATTTTCGAGAGACAGGGTGGACAGATGAAGGCAAGAAAGGTATTCAGGGACAATTTGGAATCGCTCATCGCGGAAATAAATTACGCAATCGCAGCGTGAAGTTGTCACCCTGAGCAATGCGAAGGGTCAATGTCTGAGATTCTTCAGCTTCGCCTCAGATTGACCAAATGGGAGAGAAAATAAATGTCTGATATAGTCAACAAACTCTGGGGGTTCTGCCATACGCTCCGGCATGACGGCATTGATTACGGCGACTATATTGAACAGCTCACGTATCTTCTCTTTCTCAAAATGGCTGATGAACGTAATATAGACCTCTCAAAAATATCGTGGGAAGATGAAAAAGGGCATAAACAACAGACAGCCTGCTCATGGGCAAGCCTGAAGAAAGAGAGCGGGCAGAGACTCCTTGACCACTACAATGACGTTCTGCGAATACTGCGGAAAGAGCCGGGTCTCTTAGGCGATATCTTCACACAGGCCATGCCACGCTTTAACAATCCGGTGAACCTCAAACGGCTCATATCCATGATCGATGAGGAAGAGTGGTCTGCAATGGATGTGGATGTGAAGGGAGCGGCTTTTGAGGGTCTCCTCGAAAAAGCAGCCGGCGAAGGTAAGAAAGGGGCGGGCCAATACTTCACTCCAAGGATTCTGATCAGATCCATCATCCGGGTCATGAAACCGGACCCGAGGGTAAGCACGGATTTCACTATCTGCGATCCTGCATGTGGGACCGGTGGTTTTCTCATGTTGGCTTATGAATGGCTAATGGAGATCACAAAAGGAGCGCTCGACCGCAAAGATATCAAACGCATTAAGACCGCGACTTATTATGGACAGGAACTTGTTCCGCGTCCGAGAAGGCTGTCTTTGATGAACCTTTTCCTTCATGGACTCGAACCGAAGATTTATCTTGGTGATGCGATTTATGAGCCTCTCAGAAAAGAACAATACAACTGTGTTCTGACAAATCCACCTTTCGGAACAAAAGGGGCAAACCAGGCGCCTGTGCGTGAAGATTTCACTATCTCCACGAGCAACAAACAACTCAACTTCGTTCAGCATGTGCTGAGCATCCTCAAGCCCGGAGGCCGCGCGGCAATCGTCTTGCCGGACAATTGCCTTTTTGAAGAGAAGGCGGGCGAGGTATTTGAAATCCTTATGCAGGACTGCAATGTCCACACAATCCTGCGCCTCCCTCGCGGCACATTCACTCCTTACAGCCCAGGCGTGAAAGCAAACGTCATCTTCTTCCAGAAAGGTCTGCCGACAGAAAATGTCTGGATATTTGACGCACGTTCCAATGTCCCCGGAATAACCAAAAAGGACAGGCCTTTGAACCCGCAGCATTTTGAAGAGTTTGAGAAATGCTATGGCAAAGACCCGAATGGTCAAAGCAAGAGAAACGATACTGGTGAGTTGGGAAGATTCAGGAAATTCCATATCAGTGCAATAAAAGAGCGGGACTATAAGCTTGATATAACCTGGCTGAAAGATGAATCAATCGAAGATACAGATGGACTTCCTGAACCACAGGACTTGATATCCGAGGCAGTTACCGAACTTGAGGCAGCAGTGGATGATTTGAAGGAAGTTTTGCAGATGATTGAAATAAATGGGGAAAACGGGAATGAGTGATTTACCGAAAGGGTGGACTACAGGTTCTTTGTCTGAGACTCTGCGATGCATAGAATCAGGGGGCAGACCAAAGGGCGGCGTTAAGGGAATTTCCAGTGGCGTTCCGAGCATCGGCGGAGAACACCTAATGAGTAATGGCCGTTTTAATTTCTCCTCAATTAGGTACGTTCCCAGAGAATTTGCCAGGAAAATGACCAAGGGGCACATCAAAAAAAATGATATTTTGATTGTTAAAGATGGGGCAACCACCGGAAAAACAGCTTTTGTCGGAAATGATTTTCCTTTTGATGAAGCTGTCATTAATGAACATGTCTTTATTTGTCGACTCTTTGAAGAAGTTGAACCTCGTTTTGTTTTCCGATTCTTGACTTCAAAAGACGGACAAGAACAAATCCTCGATAACTTTCAGGGTTCAGCTCAGGGGGGAATAAACCTTTCGTTCGCGTCGAACACTACTATACCCTTAGCTCCTCTTAACGAACAACGTCGCATAGTGGAAAAGCTCGAAAAACTTTTGCAAAAGGTTGATGTCTGCAAAGAGCGTCTTGATAAAATTCCTGCTATCCTCAAACGTTTCCGTCAATCCGTGCTTGCCGCTGCCTGTTCAGGACGGCT
>CAZKLK010000086.1:0-7923 GCA_964553535.1 uncultured Nitrospiraceae bacterium | reverse complement strand
GGATTCCGGCGTTCGCCGGAATGACGGTCCACACTAATCCCAGAAAAACCATAAAAAATGCCGCCTGTCACGATAATCAGCCGCCCACAAAGGTGCTGCATGACAGCTTTTTCATCATATCCGCCTGTCCCGGACTGCATTTTCGGGTCAAATTAATACCCGGTCATCTCGACATAAGCCCTGCCCCGCGCCGAACCTTCCACCCGGCAAGCCCCTTCCCAGTAGTAATTGCCCGTCGTGTACAACGCGACAGCTTCCTGCTGTTCCATATGCGGCACAATCCGGAGGTTTAACTTTTCAGACGGAATGCTTAATTCCCACCGGATAGGATACCGGGCCCCTGTTTTTTGGGATTTATAATGCGACAGGACTGTGACGGAAAAATCGTCACGCGCGAGATGCCTGTATGTTCCATCCTGATAGACGAATGTCCCCGACGAATACCGGTCGGATGAACCGTCTTTATTCCTGAGCAAATAGAGCATTATTTCCCTGCCGTCGTCAAGCTGCAGGGCAAACCAGTCCCAGCCCGCCTGGTTTTTACTTAACCCCCTCGTAAAGAATTCCCGGTCAAACCAGCTATTCCCCCTTACCTCGTACTGAGCGCCGCCGATCTTCAAAGTGCCCCGGGTTTTCATCTGCGTGTACGAGAAGTAGACGGAGGAAATCAGATGCGACTCTTCAGACTTGCGCGAATACCCGTTTGCGCCGTTCAGCACCAAAGGCTTGACAGGGGTCAAATGAAGTTCCATTGATTTATGGCCGTCTGCGGCCCGAAGGCGCATATCCTGAAAGGCGCCCTCCAGCCTGTTGTTTCCCACCCAGACCTTCAACCGCTCATCATGCGCTCCCGCATATCCGAAGACTCCCGTATCGGCAATATCGGAGAAATGAAATGCGCCGCCGGAGATATCCGAAACCGCGAAGTGTGAAATATATATCCGGTTGACGCCGAATAGCGACGCATATCCCTTTTTCTGGACATTTACAATAAAAAAGGTGAGCTGGTAGCCGAACTCCCTCCCAGCCGCATCAGACAAGTGCCCCGTAAAATACCACCACTGAACCCGGTAATCCTTTTGATAAAAAAAATCCCGCGGTATCTTTACAGTATAGCCGCCGCCGACATCAAGGTACTCCCCGGCAAAGGCAGCGGAAAATGTGAGCAGAATTAGCGCCACCATGAAATATTGCCTCATTGTTCTCACCGTACGCCCGTTAGTCTTACTTGACAAGAATACCCCTTTGGGGTATTTTGAAACAAGCATGGCGTAAAGGCAAAATAAATATGCGCATGATTCCCCGAATTTTGCAGGCATTTCCCGTAATCCTCATCTTTGTGATGCTGGTTCAGTGCGCCGTAAATCCGGTTACAGGGCAGAAGGAGCTCATGCTGGTGTCCGAAAGCCAGGAAATCAGCATGGGGAAGGAGTTCTATCCGGGCGCCATGTGGGGAGATATGGGGGGAGGCGGGCAATACAGGGATGAACAATTGCATTCCTATCTTAAAGAAATCGTGACGCGAATTCACGCCGTATCCCACAGACCAAACCTGCCCGTCGATTTCGCAATCCAGAACAGCTCTGTGCCGAATGCGTGGGCAATTCCGGGGCATGTTGTCATGACAAGGGGGTTAATCGCGGGGCTTGAGAACGAGGCGGAATTTGTTTTCGTCATGGGACATGAAATGGGGCATGTTGCCGCCCGTCATTCGGCCAGACAGATGACCTATGGCCTGTTGCAGCAGGTCGGCCTGGGGGCCGCGGGCATGGCGCTCAGCGGTTCCGACTATGCAAATCTTGCCCTTGGAGTCGGCGCGGCCGGGAGCAGCCTTCTTCTCCTTAAATACAGCCGGGATGACGAGCTTGAATCTGACAGGCTCGGCATCGAATACATGGTAAGGCTCGGGTATGACCCGCGGAATGCCATCAGCGCCCACCGCAACCTTGAAAGAATTTCCGGGCAGTATCTTAAATATTTGGGGAAAGAAGCCCCTGAGAGGGGATTTTTTGAAGACCTTCTCTCCACGCACCCGAGGACCTCGGCAAGAATCGATGAGCTCCAGATGATGATAGACCGCATTCAAGACCGCAGGATTTCGGGGGATGGAACTTTCCATCACAGATTTCAGGACAGGACAGCCGGACTCAGGGAGATGAACCGGGTTTATCTGGAATATTATGATCCTGCGGCCCGGGCTTATCAGGCCAATAAGCTTGATGAAGCCGATTCGCTGGTAGAAAAGGCGTTGTTAAAAGACCGGCGCCAGCCGGCATTTCAAACCCTTAAAGGATTTATAATGCTTAAAAGGAAAGCATTCGCCGAAGCAAAGGACAGTTTTCAGACGGCAATGCTGATCGATAAAGAATATGCGCCCGCCTACAGAGGCATGGGAACCCTTTTCTTTATGCAGAACAATTACCGTAACAGCATTGAATATTTGAAGCAGAGCCTTTCTCTTTTCCCAAGGGATGCCTCTTCTCACTATTTCCTCGGAATGAGCTATTTCAGGATAAAAAACTATAAGTCTTCCATACCCCATCTGAGAACGTTTGCGGAAACGCAGCCAAGGCATCCGGAAGTGTTCGGCACGCTCGGGATTTGCTATGAGGAAACAGGCGACGCCTCGTCCGCTTATCATGCCTATATTCTTCAGATAAAGGCAGCCCCCGACAACGAAATGGGCAGACACGCGGCCTCCCGTGTAGCGGCGCTCAAACCGGCAATGCAAAAGCAAGGCCGCTGAACGGGCCCGCCTCCGCTGAAACGGAAGAGATAATGAACTGCCCCACAGCGAGCTGCGAGACATCTAAGTTTCCCCCTCCATCGAGGGGAGGGGATGAAGGGGAGGGTGCCGGATATATTGTTCATCAAACACCCTCTCCCTGCCCGCCCTCTTCAAGGGGGAGGGTATTATTTGTAACCCCCGAAGCAGAGCTTCGAGGAATTCTTTGATTAAAATTCGGGGGCGTGCGTGAATATTGATATTCTCAGGACCATCGGCGGGCGGCTTCGCAGCGAGATTCCATCCGGCAGGCGCAACTTTGGAGATGTAGTCGGGATCGGAGCATCGGGCGACAAGACATACCGCGTCGATGCAATAGCCGAGGATATCATCCTCGCCGCCGTCGAACAGTCCGGTGAACCTTTAACGGTTATATCCGAAGAGACCGGCACAAGGGAAATCCGGGGCGGCGGCGCAATCGTCCTTATAGATCCGGTTGACGGAAGCCGGAACGCCGTGGCCGGCATCCCATTTTACTGCACGTCTATTGCTGTTGCGGAGGGAAGCACCATCGGAGATATAACCCTCTCTTATGTGCTCAATCTCATTAACGGCGATGAATTCTGGGCTGAAAAAGGCAAGGGGGCGTTCCTGAACGGGGACAGGATATCCACCCAGAAAGACGACATCTTATATCTCACCGCATACGAAGCGCAATCCCCCGTCAAGGACGTCCCCCTCTTAATTCCTCTGCTCTCGGAATCAAAGAAGACGCGCTGTTTCGGAGCGACGGCGCTTGACATAGCTTACCTTGCAGGCGGTTCGATCAGCGTTTTTGCCAATCCATCACCTTCAAGAAGCTTTGATTTTGCCGGAGGATGGCTGATTGTTCGGGAAGCAGGCGGCGTATTCACCGATATGGACGGGGGTCTTGTAAGCGGCGTTGAACTCAGCCTGAAAAGATCCACGCCGCTGCTTGTTTCGGGGAACGCCCGGCTCCACGAGAAGGCGCTGAGGCTGCTTGGCAAACATTCATAAGCGAGCCGCCGCTTATCTCTTTATTTCTATATTGATAAGGTGCGTTGAACAGGAAATGCAGGGGTCGTAAGCCCTGACGAGCATTTCAACGGCAAGTGTGATCTCTTCTTCCCTCCTGTCGAGGATCTCCGGAATCAGTTTCATCATGTCATGTTCGATATTTCGGGCATTCTGATTTGTCGGAATAATGCAATTGGCGTTGACGATAAGGCCGTTATCATCAATCTCGTAGTTGTGGAAGAGAATGCCGCGGGGCACCTCGACTGCTCCAACGCCGTTTCCGGAGCGGACGGGTATCCGGCGCTGCTCATTCAGGCCGACTACGATCTCTTCGTCATAATTGATCCCGTTATTTTTCAGGTCTTCGACTATCGCTATCGCATCCTCGAGGCAGTGCACGCATTCGATGAGCTGTGCGACAGTGTTCAGATAGGGATTAACGCATTTCGGCGGCAAGCCGATTTCGGCGGCAACCGCTTTTGCGCGCGGGTGGAGTTTGCCGGCATTCAGATTGAAGCGGGCAAGGGCGCCCACCGCATAGGAATCCCTGCTCAGCTTCGCATGCTTTGCCGAGGAATGGGGCACAATAAACTCATTTGTGGCTTTCCGGTAATCTTTCTTGTCCATCCGAACTCCGTCTGTCGACCCTATGTCCCCCATCAGAAGCGGATATTCATTGCCGTCGCCGACAAGGCCCACGTATTCGGTGTCGCGGTCAAAATCGGGAAACTTGAGATATGGACTCAACGCTATGGTAGCATCCATGTCATGCCTTATCCCTGCGAGAAGATCGAGCATGGCATCCAGATCCTTCGGCCGCGGAAGCTTCGTAAATCCTCCGATTATCGCAGAAATCGGATGCACATGCCGGCCGACAAGAATATCGCAGAGGTCGTTGCAGGTTTTTTTCATCCGCAGGGCCCTGCGGACAATGTCTTGATTGCTGCTTATCAGGGGGACGAAGCTTTTTACACCGAACAGGTCCGGCGCTACCAGCAGGTATATGTGAAGAATATGACTGTCGAGAATCTCAAGGTGAAGGAGCAGTTTTCTAAGCCGGACAGTCTGTTGCGTCGGCACAATTCCGAGGGCATCCTCCGCGGCCTGTATCGAGGCAAGAGAATGCCCGCACGCACATATGCCGCAAATCCTGCTTGTAATATGCTGGGCCTCAAAGATTGAACGGCCCCGGAGCATGCCTTCAAAAAAACGGGGGGATTCAACTATATCGAGACGGCAGTCTTCGAGTTTCCCTTCTTTTACATTAATCACGATATTCCCGTGTCCCTCAACCCTGGTAAGGTATTCGACATTTATGCTCAAATTTTTTTTCTTCATATCAGCCGAGCTCCCTGCATTTGTTATACATGTTCATTTTGTTCAAAATAAGGTCGACGGGTATGCCGTATTTCGCAATAACATCCCGGGCGCCTTTTTCATTCGGGTTGCTCACCATGCCGCGGCAGCCGTAGCAGATATTGCCGTTGTTGACGCACCAGGAATTGCATCCCGCTTTAGTCACGGGGCCAAGGCACGCGACCTGTTTATCATACATGCAGACATTCTCATTCATTTTGCACTCGACGCAGACCGGGTAATCCGGCACGTAATAGGGAATCCTCTGGAGCGCGGCCTTAAGAACAGTTATAACTTCGGGCAAATAAACAGGGCAGCCATGGATGAAATAGTCCACCGCGACCACCTGATGGACCGCTTTGGTCGCTTCAGTCGGGAAATGCGGATAATATTCTCCATAAACATATTTCCTGATATCCCCGGGGGCGAAATTGTTTTTCATCCCGTTTACGCCGCCAATCGTCGCGCACGAACCGTATGCTACAAGCGCTTTAGCTCTTTTCCTGATCTGTTTTATCCGCTTAACCGCGTGCTGATCGGTAATGCTGCCTTCCACAATTGCGATGTCGAGTCTTTTGCCCCATTGTTCGGACATGACTTCACGCCATTCCGCGACGTCAATAGCGCCGAGCAGAGGCAGCGCGTCCTCTCCCATATTTGCGATCTGCAACTGGCATCCTTCGCAGCAGGCAAAATCGAAAATGCCGACTTTTGGTTTCTTCATGCTAAAACGCCTCACTCAAATTTATTACCTGTTCATAATTGAAGACAGGTCCGTCCTGACAGACGTATAAATTCTGGATCTGGCAGTGTCCGCATTTGCCGTTTCCGCAGGCCATATTTCGTTCGAAGGAAAGGAAAATATGTTTTTTCGGTATGCCCTTTTTGCGAAGCTCCTTTATTACGAAGTTGTACATGACAGGGGGGCCAACCACCGCCGCAAAGGTTCTCGTTGGTTCAATATCGACGCCCGGTATGAGCGTCGTAATGACGCCGACATTCCCTGCCCAGTCCGGGTCCGCGCGGTCGACGGTACAGGCATAATGGAGGTCTGCGCGCCTGCTCCAGTTTCCGAGTTCATCACTGAAAAGCATTTCTTTCGGTTCTTTGCATCCGAATAAAATGTGGACCTTGCCAAAATCGCGCCGGTTATCAAGAATATATGTGATCAGAGAGCGGAGTGGCGCGATGCCTAATCCCCCGGCGACAATCAGCAAATCATTGCCGGCAAGAATATTGACAGGGAAGCCTTTGCCGTAAGGTCCGCGGATTCCGACTTCATCTCCGGCCTTTAAAGCATGAAGGCTCCTTGTAACCTTTCCCACCGCCCTTATGCAGAGTTCAAAAGAGTCGCGCTTTGCGGGAGACGAGCAGACAGATATGGGCGATTCCCCGATGCCCAACATGGAAATCATGATGAACTGCCCCGGCTCATGATCGAGTGAGCTGCCGTCCCTGAAAGCGATCTCGAAAAATTTTTCGTTTGAGGTCAATTTTCTTGTCTGAAGGATGGTCGCCCTTTTCAGCCGGTAACTCGAATCTTTTATAGCCACTTTTTCCATACCCTGTCCTCACTCTCCTTTATCAGTTCACTGAGGGTCTCCTTAAGGCTGATGTCCGCCATGCATGTCCGGGTGCACCTGCCGCATCCGGTGCAGAAAAACCGCGCGAACCTGTCGGCGGGATACCGGAATTTGCGGTAATAGCGGTGACGCTGACGGGCAGAGCGGTCCTTCCGGAAATTGATGCCTCCTGCCACCCTTGCAAACGGCTCGAGCTGACAGGAATCCCAGACGCGGTACCGGACGCCTTGTTTGAGGCCCAGGTCGAGTTCGTCCTTTATGTCGAAGCAGTAACATGTGGGACATACATTGGTGCAGTTTCCGCAGGCGAGGCACCGTTCGCCAAGATCGTTCCATACACGCGCACTGAACACCAGGTCAAAGAGCTCCGGAATGAGCTTTGTCTTGATCGGCACTTCATTGTTGAAAATCCTTCTTTTATTGCTGCGCATGTTTTTCAGTTCATTGCTGTGAACTGCTCGGGCCTCCTCGAATAAGCCGGCGGTTTTGACAATTCCCTCTCCGGCAGCGGTATTCACGTGAACAATAAAAAAGTCTCCGAGGTCCGTAAAGAAAAGGTCATATCCTCCAGCGGGGAAACTCGCGTGAACAAGATGACAGCTTGCGTATTTGTCGCAATAGTCGTTGCATTCCAGCCCGATTAATGTTATCCCTCCCTTGCGGGCAAGATAGTTGTAATCTTTCGGGCGTTCGGAAAATACAATGTTCAGGCACTGGATGCCGGCAAGATCACATGTATGGGCCCCGAAAACCGTTATCGGTTCATGTTCAACAAACGCCTCCGCATCCGATCTCCTGTCAAGCCTGAATTTCAGAAGGGGTTCGCGCCGGGGCATGAAGTATTTTTTCAGAGGGAGGATAGTTGGAATGTATTTCAGTACAATGTTGTCCGCGGACCTGACTTCCTCAAATGAGTAATTGTTGCAACCTTTAGAAACCGGGGCAACGAGCTTCCGCGTTTTTGATAGAGCAGAGACAAAATCTCCCAATTTGTCCTTTTGCAGCGCCACATATTGAGTGTCTTCCATATCGTCCTCTTTAGTTACGCTCGGCTACGGCAGATAGTTGCCGCGGGTGTATTATAAGGAGTCATTGCTATATGAGTCCACTGAAAAATTCGGGCTGCCATTTAAGAATTAAAAGTGAACCGTTTTTATTAAATTTGTGAATTCACTACTGTCCGGTTAATTGTAAACAGTGGCACTTTTATCATGATAACCT
>CAZKLK010000085.1:0-8065 GCA_964553535.1 uncultured Nitrospiraceae bacterium | reverse complement strand
CTAATTGATTCATTGTCTTTTTAGTGAAAATTGGGCTATTACTGCGGAAGATGGGTTAGACTTAAAATCTGAAACTACCGCAAATTAAGTGTTGGATTCTGGCTCGCTTCCGGTTGCGGGACGATAATAGACACGGACAATATATCTGCCGGTAGGATTGGTTCAATTGATATCTGTTTGCCTTTTATTGTTTTCCGAACCCGTTCATAAGATTGCTGAAGTGTCGATGCCCTTTCGTTTGCCAATGCGTCAATTTGAGGCATCACTTTGTAAAAATCTCTTAACACAATTGTTGCCCAATGATTTTTATCCAGATCAGACATGCTACTCGAAGGTTGTGCATTTTCGAATAGTTCTTCTGCATTATTAATCGCAAGCCATGTGGCGGCACCGGTAATATTCTTAAAACCTGTAACTACACATTCCTCCGCAAATGAAGTTGCGTTTGTCTTGCTATCTTTTATGAGAAACCGTATCCGTAACAATAAAAGGGTGGTCAGTTCATTAATATCCTTTGATCTTATAACGCCACAGCGTGATGCAATGGCACGATCTCCATCAAGCTGCAAGGCATTATTCAACAGATATTCTGCTAAAATAGTGCTCAAAGAATGATTCCTCGATATATAGGCAACACCCTCTTCAACAGGCTGATCGAAATTCATTTTAGTTATGCTTTTATCTGATAATCTCTCTCTCAGTGATTGGGGTAAAAGAGACATATCGATCTTGAAATATTTTGGAGCTTTTGTAATGGGACTGCCAAGACGTTGGCATGCTGTCGCTATAAATTGCTCAACTACTTTTGAGTTGCCAAGTACCGCATCAGTAACTTTCAGTTCCTTGGCAACTTCATCCGGTTTTATTGCATGCTGTGCGAACCGGGTGCGGCTTTTCTGTTCTTTCTCTGCATCCCTGTCCCATTTCTGGTGCACTTCGACTGTGAGGGCATCATTATCAAAAAGACCCAACTGCTTGGTTTCTCGACCCTTCAGGAAAAGAGCCTTTAGGACTGTTTCCATAACGCTCTCGCTGTCCATAGGTAATGGGACGGTAATGCCAAGAGTCTTATGAATCTTCCTCGCCTTGCGTAACAGAACCTCAAGCACAGCACCATCTATAGAATTATCTGCACCATAGAGCAGGACTGCCTTCACAACAGGCGCTAACTGTCCAAAGCGGTCAACCCTTCCCTCCCGCTGTTCAAGACGATTCGGGTTCCATGGAAGATCGTAATGGAGTACCGCATTAAATCCTTCTTGAAGATTGATCCCTTCGCTCAGGCAATCCGTTGCCACTAAAACACGCCTCTGCGATTTACATAACCCTTCTATTCTTAACTCACGCTCATCTTCGGAATCTTCCCCTGTAACAGCGATGATATGAACATCCTTGATTTCTTTGCTGATACGCTTCTGTAATTCTTCGGCAACATATTTCGCAGTCTGGATGAACCGGCAGAAAATGATCGGACTCAGTCCAGCTTTGAGTATTGCTCGTATTTCTTTCTCAGCTTTTGCAATTTTTGTATCCTTTTCACCTTTGAGAGATTCTGCATATCTGATAAAGTCCCGGAGTCTCCGTCTCTCGTTGTCTGAAAAGGTTCTTTCTCCTTCCTGAACTACGTGGGTCGGTACATTGTCTTGCACATTCTCCACATCAGTAGAGTCGAAGATATATACTGAATAATCGGCTTCCTCAAGACCCGCGCTCTCTGACAGCTTATCGAGCCGTGCCAGCAAAGAAGTTGTGGCTGCGGCAGGGCTGGACATGACACACCGGAGAAGTGCAAGAGCTGTCCAGTAACGGACGCGCTTCTTGAATCCTGTCAGGGACTCGCCGGTTGCAACAATCTCACGTGCAAACGCGTATACATCATTAAATAATTTGCTGTACTCTTTAGAGAGGATATAAGGCTCTTCCTTTGAGTCACGCTCAGGGAATGTTGTTTCAGTCCCCATCCATTGTTTAACATCGGCACGCCTTCTCTGAATAAGATGCCGTGCAAGCTCCGCACGCTTTTCTTCCTTGAGATTCTCCATATCCAAGGTTTCAAAAGAAGGATGGATAAATCCGAGGAGCGAAAGGAAAGATTCCTCTATCCCGCTGTGCGGAGTTGCGGTTACAAGGATAAGGTGCTTGGATGTGTCTTTCGCCAGATCAGCTATCAACTGATGCCGTTGCTGCTGGGATACCGACTGTCCCGCTGGCCTTGCACACCCATGAGCTTCATCAACAATAACGAATTCCGGGCAATGTAGCAAGAATGATTCCCTCCGTCTTTGAGACTTCACAAAGTCAACGCTTACGATAATATGCGGATAATATTCGAATACGCTCAGGTTGGGTCTTGGCAGATTCCTCTCCAAAGACGCAAGGGTATTAGTACTTATGATCTTCGCCTCTAAGTTGAATTTTACCGATAACTCCTTCCGCCATTGATCGCATAGATAGGGCGGGCAGATAACTGCAATCCTTCGTATTTCACCACGGTCAAGTAATTCCCTTGCGATAAGAGCGGATTCAATAGTCTTTCCGATACCCACGTCGTCTGCTATGAGCATGCGTATAGGGTCTAATTTGAGCGCCATTAACAAAGGCACAAGCTGATAGGGGCGCGGATAGATTGATAAATGCCCCAATGAACGGAATGGCCCTGCGCCGTAACGGAGGAGAAGCCGTGCTGCATTCCGAAGGAGGCGTGCCGACTCAAAATCTCCAATATCAGTCACATCGGGCAGACGAAATGTGGCAGGTTCAAGGTTGTTTTTCTCAATCGGCAGGAAGAGTCCGCAACTGTCGAGCTCGCTCCCTGTCAAAGGCCGAAGAGAAAGCACTTCCTCTTCATGGGAAGGCATAATGACCCACTCCCTTCCACGGAATTTGACTAAAGACCCTATAGAGTGAACACTCATTTCCTTACTACCCCGAAGATATCCTTATGTTCTTCAAGTTGTTCCGCTATTGCACGGTCATATCGAATGACAACCATCCGATATCCCTTATTGAGCAGATCTGTTCTGACACGCTTGTCTTCAGCCGTCTGCTTTGGCTCATCGTGGACTGAACCGTCACAGAATACGCATACATACCCATCCTGATAATAGAAGTCAGGTCGGCAGGGATATTCTGAAACAGCTTTTTGAGCATAATCAGGGAGTCGCCTGCCTTCTCTATACAAATGGTCAAGGAAATCTTTTTCGAGCTTAGAGCGGGTATCGGTTTGCTGCCTGAGCCATTCGTAATGCTCATCGTATGACAGGTTTTTGAATGATCTGAAGGTCGTGCCCTGCGATATCCCGAAAAGCAGGTCTTTTATAAGATTCCGGTTCAGGAGGGCATGATCCCTCTGGTTTCTGTATGTCAATAAACAATCACAACATGCGCGGACACACTGAGATTTATCTGCGATATCCTGTCTAGTAGAGATATCAAAATGGCAGATTTCTAAGGCAGTCTTTGCTATCGAACTCATCACCTGCGGCTCATCTACCAGTCTTTCAAGCACACCGACTCCACCTTCTGCCGCCTCCCAGTAAAGGATACCCCTATGTACATCTTCCCCTATGCGTTCAGAAGAGATTTCATCCTCATCAATCTGAAATAATGCGCAGAGTCCCTTCATAACAGAGTGCTGGAGATTGGCAAGCAGTTCGTCATTCATGGGGTTCAGTTGAGAAGGCTGTAGAAAGAGGATATTTCGCGTATCTCTCACAAAAAGCTGTACGCCCGGCCGTATTGTATTTTGCCCGGCATCCAGTGCGGTATCCTCCAAGTCATTGATTCTCTTGCTCCAGATCCCGTTACTTAGGTCGAGCGTGTATCCGGCAGCGGCGCTTCTCTTCCAACGCCGGTTAATCCGTCTCAAATGTGCGGCAGGGCCAAAGGACAATTTAAGGAGGACGTTTCCCTCGCCGTCTGCGACTTCAGCGGATATCTTCCGTTCTATGCCGTCCTTCTCAGAAAACCTGAAGTGTGTCGTTATCTCATATCCCTGACGAACGCGTTCCTCTTCGTCGCAGGTAATGCGCTCTGTCCGCTGTGTCGATACCGTTGTCATTTCAAATAGATTGGTGAGGAACTCGCTGTTATTGGCATCCAGATGGGTGTGGCATTGATCACATAAGTCAGCGTTCAAAGAATCGCCCTCATAAAATGTTCCGCATGACTTGCAGAGCTTTACCCTTGTGAATCTTGCCTCGATATCTCCGACTGGGACAAGGCTTCTCACAACTCTGTACTTTCTGCCTTCTTGGTAGATAAGGTTCCGTGGACCATATTCGGTGAGCGCGAGAAAACGCGGCCGGGAGAGAAAGTCGCCCTGCGACCCGCTGGTGGGGATGTAAGCACGGATCGGAAGCCGAGGGAAATTATATCCGGGCAGGAAACCCTCTGCAGCCAGATATCGGTAAGGATAGAAATCGGAATCATCCCGGCTCATAACGTTGTTGCATAAAAGGTCCTTCTGCCTCTGTGCCTCCATCTGACGCGCCTGTGCTGCCGCTCGTTCCTCGGCATTCAGTCTATCCCTGTGCGCGTTCTTCAATTTCTCAAGGGCGTCTTCCAGTTGCCTATGGGCGATAGCGTAAAGCTCCCTCCAACGGTTGAATGCCTCATCAAACTCTTTAGCTGAAGATCTAACCACTGCTTCGAGCCATTCATCCGAATACCATCCGCTTGAGGTAAGATCATCCCTGCACTGCTTCATAATTGCTCGGCTGTCTTCATTGCACTGAGATAGCCTGTTTTCGGAAAGGTTAATCTGCTGCTGAATGTTCGATAAAAGGGGAAGTTCACTGTTGGAAAGGTCAAGGATATTTGTAATGGAATCCCCCAGCGTGAGCCCTACGGTTCCAAGCCATACTGCCCTAATATGCGACTTTATGAGATCTTCATTTGCCAGATCGAGACGCGGCGGGACAACGACTCCTGCTACCATAGCCGACTGTCTCCGGTAAAAATACTGGTCATGGCCGCTGCCGGTAGAGCAATAGGTTGTGATAAAGGCAGGCTGCCCCGTTCTTCCGGCGCGACCGCTCCTCTGTGCGTAGTTGGCAGGCGTTGGAGGCACATTCCTCATGTTCACGGTGTTAAGATCCGCTATATCGATGCCGAGTTCCATCGTCGGCGAGCAGAAGAGGCATGAGAGGTCTCCTTCCCGAAATTTCTGCTCACGCTTCTCCCTTTTCTCACGTTTTGTCTGACCTGTATGCTCACCGCTGTCCAGGTGAACCAGATCAGCGCTCTTTTCCCGGTAAAATTTGACAAAGAACTTGTTTGGAATGGTCAGGATTGGTTTTTCAATTCGAATACCAAATCTTATGCCCCTGACCTGATCATATTCTCTGGTTGTTCCGTCTCCCCTGATCCACTGGAGAGAGTCCACTTGCAGCTGAATTCGGAAGTCATTTCCGTCCGGTTCAAGCGCAATGTATCCAGCGCGGTTCAATATGTCAACGAGGCTCCGCAGCAACTGCTCATATGCATTTACATCCAGCAAACCTGTCAACCAGGGCCATGCCCGGGGTGAGCGAAGGTACTTGCCGATGACGCTTATGGGGTGAAGGCTCAGGACTTTTCGATTGTTCCATCCCCAGGCAAACCATTTGCTTTCGATAAGCTTTTCGTCATCATCGAATTTCCAGGGTTCCTTGAGCGTATTGTTCACCTTGTTTCTTATCGCCATATGGTTGACGCCTTCAAAACACCGGGCGTTCAAAGCCAGTGCGTGTCTTAGGTGAGTCAGGAAAGCCTTTGCCACCTGATATCTGTTGTCAGCAGTCGTCTGGGCAAGCACTTGGTTAGCCTGCCAGTGTTCATCTGACCTGCAGACCTCCTCTAACCCTGAATAGCCGATCCTGAGCAGTCCGGATTGCTCGAGATTAGGTTGAACAATGCGCCATCCCCGGCGGAGGTCATGGTAAATCCTGTATTCTATGTATTCGGTAAAAGCCTCAAGGTTTCTCTTGGGCAGCACCCCTATGTCGCCAGGATTTTCAGCATACATGCTCTGCGGGAGGTTCAGGGCTTTGACCACTTCCGGAGCGATATTTGAGTGGTCCAATGCCCCGCTTTCTGGCAGGGCTTTATAGATGGCGCTCCGTATTAGCCCGACCTGCACGAAGTCATTGAAGTGGCCGGATTGGAGTGATGCATCCTGACGGTTGTCGGTAAAGCTCAGTATCTTTATTGATTCCTTTGCAAGGCTTTCATCCTGCTGCATTTGGGTTAGGTTCGATATGCAGAGCAGTGTGGTGGCAGTGCTTCTGCCCCCACTTGAAAGCTGCGCAAGCTTTGCAAACTCCTTGGTCCTTTTGTCATATGCAGTACAGCAGGATAGACAGATTAAAAATGGTACCGGTAAAAACCATGCCGGCTCCGCATTGCCGGAAGGCTTGTCGTAATAGACCCCATCCAGCGCCACATAGACCCTTTGCGGAACAAACTCCTTAAATGTGTTCTTAAGCCTCCGTCCCTTGTTAGTCTGCTGGAACCAGTGGTCAGGGAGTTCTTCAATGCGGTTTTCATCCCAGAGGGGATTCTCAGTATCTTCAAGCAAAAGATACCCTCCATAGTTCTCTTCCACCTCAAAGTCATGAGAGAACCTTGGCTGAAAAATGTTCTCATTTTCGTTTCGGAAAACCTGATAGTACTCCTGCCCGCATACACGGCAGAATGCCAATGGTACAAGCAGGCGATCATTGCCTTCCTTTTCTTCCGCGAATCGCTGACCGCTCAAGGTTAGATACCGTTCAGCAAAAGGTTCTATAGTGGCGTATACCGAATCTCCTTTGGATATGAACTGGTGGAGTTTTACTGCAAAGACAGGCGTATTATCAGGATGGCGTAACTCACTTCCCTTCTGCAGCACGCTGCGAATCTTTTCTTTACATATTGATAAATCTATGCCTGTTAATTCGGAGAGTTGCTGCGCTCCTTCCTTCAAAGTGATAGGTACACGGCGTCTGAAGAAATCTTTTTCCTTCTTTATGCCGAATGTATCTTCAATCCATGCTGCCAATGGAGCCTGTATAAAATCGTTGTATCTGTCGGGAGTATCCTTATGAAAGCTTTCCTTGAGTTTATCAGGAGTAATTTCTTCAGCATATGGAATAGACCGTTTCAGCCTTTCATCGATGACGTTCTCAGGCTTAACTGGAACACCGAATATCTTGCTCGAAACCTTTGCGACAGCAGCCCTCTGCTCCTGTCGGGTTCCGCCTGTGACCATGGTTGCGCTGGTGCCTATGCACTGGATATTGTCATTTCCACACCGCTGACGCACGCGGCGGGCAAGCATGCTGACATCAGCGCCCTGGCGTCCTGTATAGGTATGGAGTTCGTCCAGTACTATGAACTCAAGCTTTGAAAGCGCCCTGTCAAGAAATACCCGTTCCACAGGCCTCGACATCATCAGTTCAAGCATCATATAGTTCGTAAGCAGGATATGCGGGGGGTGCTGCTGAAGCCTTTCGCGCTCAGCAGGCTTTTCCTGTCCCGTATAGCGTCCAAAACGAATTGGACTGTTTCCTTCTCCGAGGTTTGCAAGGAGGCGATTGATCTCCTGCTCCTGTGAATTGATAAGGGCGTTCATTGGATAGACTATCAATGCCCGAACCTGTTCCTTTGCTGGCTCGTTCTTGAGTATGTGATCCATGATAGGGATGAGATAAGTAAGACTCTTGCCGGAACCAGTGCCTGTTGTTAGAACATAGTGTTCTTTTTTAACTGCTACATGGATTGCCTGTTCCTGGTGATGATAGAGCTGAAAGGATTTATTATCTCTTTGAAATATCTTTCCGCACTGAGGATCAAGAATGTTTTCAGTCACAAGATCAGCAACTGTTTTGCCCATTTCATAAGAGGGATTGAGCTGCACCAACGGGTCAGACCATAAGGCACCTTTTGAAAGCTCTGCGCTGACAAAATCTCTTATCCGCTCGTCACGGATATTGAGGAAGCTTTCCACATATTCGTGATAGTCTTGTATTACTTGGTCTCTTAAACTAAATATATTCATTTAAAAGGGTTTTTGATTGTAACGCCCTGTATTGTCTGACCATCT
>CAZKLK010000084.1:0-8122 GCA_964553535.1 uncultured Nitrospiraceae bacterium | reverse complement strand
CTGGATTCCGGCGTTCGCCGGAATGACGGTCCACACTAATCCCAGAAAAACCATTTTTGCTTTATGAAACAGAGAGATTGCCACGTCGCTTCGCTCCTCGCAATGACGGCCATTGGGGTACAGCGAAAAGCGAGATTGCCGCGTCGCGTCGCTCCTCGCAATGACAATATTACGCTCATAACTGAGGGGTTGCCCGTGGCTGTTATATGTCAAAAATTATTTCAGCTTCCCAGGTACGGCCCTTCTTTTCAATTCTGAGCCGGTGGTAAGTGGCCGCCTTAATGAGCAATCTTTTTTCGTGGCGGTCCGGATCAAATTCCCCGCCCGAAAGACGCGCCTCGATGCGGTTATCCGAAAAGTTTATGAGCCCGATGTTTTTGCCGACAAAGCCATACGCGTCAAATTGAAAAATCAGCTCGTTCAGCCATGAAACAAGCAGTCCGTCGAGAGAATGACTGCTTGCCGAAACCGTTATCGATTTTTCATCTTTCAATTCATCGGTATTTGTGATAAGGCTGTACATGCCCTGCGCGGCATGAATGAACAGCTCCCCCGCGCTCTCTCCGAATGCCTTTAAACCGGCATCCCCCGCGATGTCAAGGATTTCAAACTTCTCCATAAAAAGCGCTCTCTGTTATTTACTTTTTCGGCGCTTCTTTCCTTTCCGCCGCGTCAGATTTCCCCGGCGTTTCCTCCTTCTTTTCTTCCGCTGCGGAAAGCCCGGAAACCGCCTCCCTGTTTATCTCAACCTTATAGGTTTTCTTCAGATCTTCGATATAAGAGTCAAAAACCTCTTTCTGACGTTCCGCCGACATGCGCTGAAAAAGCGCGCCCTTGATCTTTTCAAATTCAACGGGCTTCCCCCGCTTCCTGTCCGTCACTTTAATAATATGATATCCGAATTTCGTCTTAACCGGCTCCCTGCTTAACTCGCCCTCTTTCAGTGTTTCTGCGGCGGCCTCAAATTCGGGGATCATCTGACCGGGGGAGAAATGCCCTATATCCCCGCCATTTTCCGCGGATGCGGCGTCTATGGAGCTCTTTCTTGCAATAGCGGCGAAATCTTCGCCCTTTTTCAGTCTCTCCAGTATCTTTTTTGCCTCCTCCTCAGTTCTGACGAGTATATGGCTGGCTCTTATCTGGCTGACGGAGGCAAGCTCGCCCTTGTGCTTCTCGTAATACTCTTTCACGTCCTGCTCGGATACCTGCGCCTTTGCCTCTATCTCCTTCTCAAGGAGCTGACCGATAAGCGTGAGCTTCTTGAATTCTTCAAGTTTCTCCTGATAAACGCGGTCCTTGTCGAGTCCTCTCTTTAACGCCTCCTGGTACAAGAGCTCCTTTTTGATCATTTCATCAAGGAACCGTTCCTTCCCGCCGGCGCCCTCAAATAGATTCCGGGCAAACTCGGGCAGGTTGCCGATGTCTCTTTCAAAATCCGCCTGCGTAATTTTTGCGGCGCCCACTTTCGCGAGATACCGCGCTTTTTGGTCCTCCTTGCGGGCGCACGACGCGGCGGCTGAGAGAAGAACAGCAACGAGCATAAAAACGAAAAATTTTTTCATGGAATCCTCCCGGATTGGATTAAGTTCCCTTTTTATAGCATAAGACGCATCCTTTTTGACACATATAATTTTTTGTGATAGATTAGCAGAACCCGCAGAGGTAGTTATGGAACGGAAAAAATCCGGTCAGTTATATGCCGTTGCGTCTCAACTGATTCCGGGAGGAGTCAACAGCCCCGTGCGCGCCTTCCGCGCGGTCGGAGGGAATCCGCCGTTTATAGCGCGGGCCCGGGGGTCAAAGATTTATGACGTCGACGGAAACGCCTATATCGATTACGTTCTTTCATGGGGACCGCTTATACTCGGACACGCCCATCCCAAAGTCGTCGGCGCCCTGAAAAAAGCCGTCGATAACGGAACCAGTTACGGCGCGCCCACGCCGCTTGAGATCGAGCTTGCGGAGCTTGTTTTAAAGGCATATCCTTCAATGGACAAGGTCCGCATGGTAAATTCCGGCACTGAAGCGACAATGAGCGCTATCCGGGTCGCGCGGGGTTTCGCGAAGCGCGACAGGATAATCAAATTCGAGGGCTGCTACCACGGCCATGCGGATGGTCTTCTGGTGAAGGCGGGGTCCGGCGCAACGACTTTTGGGGTCCCTGACAGTCCCGGCGTTCCTAAGGCATATGCAAAAAACACCGTAACGCTCCCCTTCAACGACCCTGCAGCGCTGAAAAAAACGATTGAAGATGACTGGAAATCGATCGCCTGCGTAATTATTGAGCCTGTTGTCGGGAACATCGGGTGTGTTTTGCCGAAGCCCGGTTTTCTTGAAACTGCAAAAAAACTGACGGAGCGGCACGGCATAGTGCTTATTTTTGACGAGGTCATGACGGGGTTCAGGGTGGCTTACGGCGGGGCGCAGGCGTTTTACGGCGTCAAACCCGACATGACGTGCCTCGGGAAGGTCATCGGAGGTGGGTTGCCGGTAGGCGCTTACGGAGGGCGCCGGGAAATAATGTCAATGGTTTCTCCGGAAGGGCCTGTTTATCAGGCCGGAACCCTTTCAGGAAATCCGCTCGCGATGACAGCCGGCATAGCCACCTTGAAAGTCCTTTCAAAAGTCGGAACATATGAGACTCTTGAGCGGAAAGCCTCCCTTCTTGAAGAGGGGCTCGCCGAAGCATCCCGGAAGGCGGGAGTAAAGACCCGCTTCTACCGCGCCGGCACAATGTTCTGCACCTACTTTACAGACGCAGAAGTCGTCGATTATAAAACCGCGAAGACCGCCGACACGGCGAAATTCTCGCGATTCTTTGCCGCGATGCTCTCAAAGGGAATCTATATCGCCCCTTCCCAGTTTGAGGCCGGCTTCCTCTCGCTCGCTCATTCAGAAAAAGACATCGGTCAGACCATCAGAGCCGCATACGAATCGCTGAAAGAAATCGCATAACATTCCTGAAATATGGCTGAAAAATCTTTCTTTAAAAATATCCTCGAGGCAAGCACGGTCGGACTTAATCTTGTCTTGGCCACCTTCATCGGGCTCGCAATGGGATACGGACTCGATTACGCCATGGAGAAATGGTTCGGCTGGCATACGAGCCCGTGGCTGACAATCATTTTCCTGTTCATCGGGATCATCGCCGGATTCAGGGAACTCGCAAGGATGGCGAAGAGGGCGGAACGTGAATCCAAATAAAATATATAAAAGGGGGGTTTTTGCTCTCCTGTGCATCGCTGCCGTGTCCGCTTTCTTTGACTGGAAAAAGCTCCCTCTCAGCATCATGGCAGGGGGGCTGCTCGGGCTCGCAAATCTTAAAGGCCTTATATGGGGATTAAGGGACTTTGCCTCACATCAGCTGACCGGCAGGGTCGTCTTCTGGAGCACAATCAGGTTTTTCATAATCGGCCTCGTTTTAGTGATCCTCGCCCTGCTGAAATTGATTGATTTCATCGGCATTCTTATCGGGTTCACTGTAATCTTCATATTGATTGTCAAAGCCGGGATAGAAACCGCCGGCAAATACGCGAAGGAAGGCGCGGGCGGCGAATTGCAGCAGCCGGCCGACAGCCCGGATTTGAAAAAACAACATGATTAAATGCGGCAGAATTGATCAGAATAATACGGGGGAAAGGAAAATAACATGGATCCGCAGGAACTTTTAAGACAGGCGCAGTTGCTTTTTGCCGGGGGTAAAGACAGGGAAAGCATCGAAGCTTTCACCAAGGCATTGGAAGGAGGGGCTGACCCCTATATTGCCCATTTAAGCCGCGGCGCCGGACACATGAAGTTGCAGGATATTGACAACGCGATCAGTGATTTCAGCAAGGCAGTCAGCCTCAACAGTCGGAGCGCGAGGGCTTACTTCTTCCGCGGGCTGGCTTACATGACAAAAAACGAGTTCGGGAACGCGGCGGCTGATTTCACGAGCGCGCTCGGATGCAAAAAGGACTACGGGATGGCCATGTTCTGCCGCGCCATATCAAACGCGCGTTTGGGAAAATTTGAAGAATCCTCAAAAGATATGGTGACCGTTTTGCCGCAGATGGAGGAGAATCTGCAGAGTTTCGCGGATTCCTACGGGATTGTGAGAACCCAAATGTGGAGGGTAATGGCTCAGTTGTCGGGAGAAGCAAAGGCCCCGGCTTTTTCACTCAACGAAAAAGACGTCAGCACCATCAAGAAATGGCTTGAGCAGGATTAGCGCCGATTCCGGATAAATTACGTAGTCTTGTGAAGCTGCCTCAGCATCCTGATCCTGAAGGGATGCTTGAGCTTCCTCATCGCTTTCACCTCAATCTGGCGGACCCTTTCCCGCGTAATGGAAAGCCGCTTGCCGATTTCATCAAGAGTATGGTCCCTGTCGGCGCCTATGCCGAACCTCATCCTTATGACCGTCTCCTCCCGCGGACTCAGGGTTGTCCGGAGTATTTTCAGCAAGGCTTCCGACGTGTCGTTCCTCTCGGTATCGCCATCGGGAGACATGCTGTTGTCTCCGATGAAATCCTCAAGAGTCGCCTCATCATCGCCGACGGGGGTTTGCAGAGTCACCGGATCCTGAACAACCTTTATTACAGACTCAACCTTCCGGACAGACATCCCGATTTTCTGCGCGATCTCTTCAACAGCCGGATCCCGGCCCAACTGCTGCATCAATTCCTTCGACGCATTATTGATCTTGTTATTCAATTCCATCATGTGAACAGGCACGCGGATTGTCTTTGTCTGTTCAACCAGAGCGCGGTTCATTGCCTGCTTTATCCACCAGGTGGCGTAAGTGCTGAATTTGAACCCCATCGTATAGTCAAACCGGTCTATGGCTTTCATTAGTCCGATATTCCCCTCCTGGATAAGATCAAGCAGGGAAAGGCCTCTCCCGATATAATGTTTGGCAATATTGATAACCAGCCGCAGATTATGGACGATGAGTCCATTTTTTGCCTTTAACACAATCTCCCTCGCAAGCGCGACCCGGCGGTATTTCTGTTTCAATAAATTGAGTTCTATTCCAACTTCCGATTCAATTTTTTTGCTTTCTTCCTTCAATTCTTTCGGGATAATGTTTCCGCGCCGCGCTCCGGGGCGGCTTCTTTTTTTCCGCGGCGCTTCCGCAATAAATTCTCCGCAACCGCGGACATGCGACGCTTTCTGTTCGACGGCGGCTGTTTCTTTCATGAGACAGTCAAGTCTCTCAAGGCTCTTTCTCAGCGCCTGTTCCGCCGCATCGTCTTCGGATTCATCACAGTCTCCGGACTCCCGTGACGCCATTTCATTAAGAATGTTTCTGTATAAAGGCAGTATGCTGACCGTCTTCTTTATAATTTCATTCCCCGCCTCTATTCTGCGCGCAAGTCCTGATTCTTCATCTTTTGTAAGGATCGAGATATCTCCCATGGAGCTAAAATATGCCCGGATAAGATCGTCAGTTTTTTCATATGTCTCCTTCTCTTCCGGAATGTCTTCTTCGCTCCGGTCGCTCTCAATATCCGTTATATTGACGCCTAAATCATGGAGAACGTTCATCAAATCTTCCGCCTCTTCTTCCGAAATGGAATTTTGCGAGACCGAATTCTGAATTTCATCGCGGGTGATAAATCCCCGCCGCTCACCCAGTTTGACGACTTCGTCAAAAATGCCAAATCCTTTCATGGTATCGCGTTCCCGGATTAGCGATCTTATCCCGAAGACCGGAAAGGAGCGACTCACGCGTTCCGCGCCTTTCCTGCGTGATTCTCCCCGCACTGAAGAGAGGAGGCTTCATAACCGATTTCCTCAAGAGGAGGGGCGCTATTTTTCTTCATCACTCCCTGCCCTTTCGCGCCCGGCTTCAGCTTTATTGATTTCAGTTTCCTCACTATTTTTTGTATTTGAAACACGTTCCCGATCCCTCTTATATGCCATTTTCAGAAAAACTGCTTATAGTTGAGCAAATTATATGCCATTGATAAATATCAGAAAAAATATCGAGCGTCGCCGGCCGGATTGTTTCAAAACGGTTGAAGCGGCCTGTGGAACCCATGCTTATTGAAGCGCTGAACGGCAGGCGGGAGTAACTGTCTATTCCTTAAACAAACCGGTACTGAGATACCGCTCACCGGTACTCGGCAGGATTACAACAATGTTTTTCCCTGCGTTTTCGGGCCGCGCGGCGATTGCAAGCGCCGCCCATAATGCGGCGCCCGACGAAATTCCACAGAGAATGCCTTCCTTTTTCGCAACCGCCCTTGCCGCCTCGAAAGCGTCTTCATCCTTCACGGCAACGACTTCGTCGATAATTGAAGCATTGAGAACCTTTGGAATAAAACCTGCGCCGATTCCCTGTATCCCGTGGGGTCCGGGTTTTCCCCCTGACAGGACGGGAGATCCGGCGGGCTCGACGGCAACCGCCTTAAAACCAGGCCTTCTCCCTTTTATTACTTCGGAAATGCCGGTAATAGTCCCTCCGGTGCCGACTCCGGATACCAGGACATCGACTTCACCTGCCGTATCCTGCCATATTTCCTCTGCCGTTGTTATCCGGTGCATTTCAGGATTTGACGGATTGCTGAACTGATCCGGCATGAATGCGCCCGGCGTCCGCGTCAGCAGTTCCTGCGCCTTGCTGACGGCTCCTCTCATGCCTTCGCTTCCCGGCGTCAGGACAACTTCGGCGCCAAGGTGTTTGAGAAGTTTTATTCTCTCGACACTCATTGAATCCGGCATAGTGAGCAGAAGACGGTATCCCCGCAACGCGCACACGAAGGCGAGGGCTATTCCTGTATTTCCACTCGTGGGCTCGATGACCAGTGAATTATTCAGCAGAAGGCCCCTGTCTTCCGCCGCCTTAATCATTGCAACCCCGATGCGGTCTTTAACGCTGCCGAGGGGATTTTTCGATTCAAGCTTGGCAAGAATTTTTGCGTGAAGACCTTCCGCAATACGATTCAGCGCAATGAGCGGGGTTGCCCCGATGGTTTCACTTATATCACCGAAGACCTTCGGAATTCTCACGCCCTGAACACCAGTCCCGGTTTTTTCAGGAATACCTTCGTATCAGGCGGCACCGACTCCGTAATCCAGACATTTCCGCCGATTACGGACCTGGCCCCGATGACCGCCTCTCCGCCCAAAATAGTAACCCCTGCATAGATAATGACGTCATCTTCGATGGTCGGATGACGCTTTTCGGCGCGCAGTTTCTCCACCGCGTCCTTCGGAAGAGACAGCGCGCCGAGCGTAACCCCCTGATATATCCGCACCCGGTTGCCGATTTCGGTTGTCTCGCCGATGACGACGCCTGTCCCGTGATCGATAAAAAAACTCTCTCCTATACGCGCGCCGGGGTGAATGTCAATTCCTGTCATATTATGGGCATATTCTGTCATGATCCGGGGTATTAATGAAACCTTCCTCTTGTAAAGTTCATTGGCTATGCGGTATACCGTAATCGCGAAAAGACCGGGGTAGCTGAAAATGATCTCGTCGAAACTTTTGGCGGCGGGATCGCCTTCATAAGCGGCGCGAATATCCTTCGCAAGCAGCCCCCGGAGGCGCGGGAGTTCGCCCGCGAAATGAATCGCCATCTCCTGGCCGCGCTCTTCGCAGTCGATGCAGGACATTTGATGGCGGCGGCACTCATGCCGTATTGCAAGGGCAGTCTGCTCTGAAAGGGTTTCAAACAGACGAGTAACTTCCTGTCCGTAATAGTAGGGCAGGTTTACAGTGTCGATCCGCGTCCGGGTAAAGTAGCCCGGATAGAGTATCCGGCACGAAAGATGTATGATTTCAATAATAGCCTCTTTGGAAGGCAACGGTTCTATATCAACGTGATCAAAATAGTCTCCCGATCCGCATGACCTGACCAGATCATCAACGATGCCGGGTATCTTTTCACGAAACCGCCTGGGGTCTTCTTTCTTAATCTTGCATTGATCTCGCTTTGACTCGTCCATAAAAGGCGTCACCTCTCCGGGGATATTTCAACACTAAGCGGCTTCACGCCGCGCAACCCTTGCCCGCTATTGTAGCGCATCCTTGCCGGCGCCTCAAGTGCGCCGGTTTCCATGCCATAAATTTCACCGGGAATAAAGTTATGGCAACAGACTCATAATGGCATCTGTTAAATGCATTTCCCGGG
>CAZKLK010000083.1:0-8174 GCA_964553535.1 uncultured Nitrospiraceae bacterium | reverse complement strand
AAAAATAAAAGAATGAACAATTCCTATCCACAAGGTTCCCAGAAGAGGCTTAATTATGTTCCCAAATCCAGCGATAAGAATTGTCATTGCGAGTGCAGCGAAGCAATCCCGTCGTATGAAAGGAGATTGCCACGCACCTTGCAGGTGCTCGCAATGACGCGTTTATAAATCGTTCGAGATAGTTATCGCTGGATTTGGGCTCAAGTTAGATATTGAGGTTTGATGAAAACATATATGTCCGGTATTCTCAACAAAGAATTTTATTGACATTTCACAGAAGACTATGATATTTTGCACACCTAAGGTGCAAAATAATTTTGCAGGTTCTTTGGCCAGGCGTGAATATTAATACTGTTTTCTGCCGTACCGATCGTACCGTAATTAATAATAAGACCGCGCGGGAACGCGCTGATAGTTATTGATGAAGATCATAAGCTGAGCGGATAAAGGAAGGGGAATTCCATATGAGCGAATTGGCAAGTTGGGATTGGGATACTAATGAGAAAGTAGTTGCCGATATAAAAGAATGGAAAAAGAAATTCACTGCAGTCCGCGAGCTTGTCCCCAGTGATGACGGAGAAAAAGTCGCGTCCGTTGTCAGAAACGATGGAAGAAGATTTACTACCTGCGTCAACGGAGAAGCGTGGGAAGAAACGTTTGAGAGGGTGTACTCCCTGACCTTCACTCCCGACAACCGTTTAATTTCGCTTGCGTTAAGAGACTACGAATGGTCTGTCAATATCGATCAGGAGATGTGGGAGGAGAAATTCGATTTTGTCTGGAACCTCGTGATGAGCCCGGATGGAGGAAGCATAGCCCTCAATGTGACCAAAGACAATATGAGCGGGATCTGCATAAACGGGAATATTTGGGAGGATATGTTTTTTGAGGTGAGGGACTGCATCATGAGCCCTGACGGGATGAAGACCGCGGCCCAGGTGCTGACCAATAGACGCAGGGAACTGGATAATGTCGGTTTTATGAAGGGCAACTGGACAGTTGCAGTGGATGGAACTCCATGGGACAGGAATTTTATCAATATATGGGGAGGAGTGTTCAGCTCGGACGGCAACCATGTAGCAGCATGTGTAAGGACAGCCATAGCGCTTTATACGATCGCGGTGGATGGGAAACCGTGGGAGCAGGCATTTCCGGCAGTCTGGGAGGCGATCTGTAAACCCGGAAGCAACGACTTTATCGCGCCTGTGCAGACGCCTAAAGGCTGGACAGTGGCAAAGGATGGGAAACCAATATGGGGAAATTTCTCCCAGGTATGGCGTCCAACTTTTTCCCGTGACGGCAGGAAGCTGGCGGCGGTGGTTGCCGCGAGTTACGGGCAGTGGACAATTGCGGTGGACGGTTCGCCGTGGAGCACAGTGTTCAATCAATTGGTAATGACTCCCGTTTTCAGTCCGGACGGTATAAGAATTGCCGCTGCCGTGAAAGATACGGGCAAGTGGACAGTTGTTGTGGATGGGTTGCCATGGCCTGAAAAGTTTGACAATGTCTGGGATCCTGTTTTCAGTCCTGCCGGTGATAAGGTTGCCGCCAAGGTTGAAAGAAATGGCAAGTATTTCATTGCCGTCAATGGAAAGATGGGAAAGAAAGGGTATGAATCCCTCTGGACCCCCACATTTAGTCCTGACGGCAGCAAACTCCTTGTCCGGTGTGTTGAAGATGGCAAGTATTATCGAAGGATAGTCCCGGCAAACGAAATATAAAGAAAAGAATGGAGTAGAGTATGCTTGATTTTATCAGAGACCCGTCGATCTATAATCTTGTCAGAGGACCGTTTGTATGGATCGCTTTTCTTGTATTTATCGGGATGAGTATTTATAAGGTGAGGCGACTTTACCTGATGGCGAAAAACGAAAAAGTAGTGTTGCCGGCTATTAAGGGGATAGCTGCCCGGAGGTCCATTCTCCATTGGGTTATGCCATTTGGAAGCAGGAACTGGAGAATGAGATGGCCGATTACCATTACAACATTTGTTTTCCACATAGGGCTTGTATTCACGCCTATATTTCTTCTTTCCCACAACATCCTCTGGTACGAGTCCTGGGGGATAAGCTGGTGGAGCCTTCCTGAAAGAGTGGCGGATATAATGACTTTGCTCGTTATTGTTACCTGTATAATTTTCTTCCTGAGGAGGATATTTGCGCCGGAAGTGAGGTTTGTAACTTCCGCTGATGATTTCCTTATACTCGGGATTTCTTTTTTCCCTTTTCTGACGGGGTTTCTCGCTTATCACGAGTTGCTGTTGCCCTATAAAACCATGGTTATCATTCACATTCTTTTCGGCGAGGCAATGTTGATCGCCATACCTTTCACGCGACTGGCCCACATGTTCTATTTCTTTATGACGCGGTCGTTCATGGGTTCCCAGACTGCGGGGTGGGGCGGAAAAGACTGGTAGGCAGCGCGTCTGTGAATAAAGGAGGCAAGAGATGGCAGTAAAGCAGAAGGTGGTTAGCAGGGAGTTTCCTGAGTATGTGCGGGATGTTAACCCTGATGTGGGGCTTGATGAGTCGGTAAAGGATCTCAAGCCGGAGCAGATCGAGAAGACGATCATGGCTGTATTGGGGGCGCAGACCGGCCGTATACGAGCGGTGCTTGAGACATGCATACATTGCGGACTGTGTTCGGAGGCGTGTCAGTGGTATTTGTCGAGCGATAAGGACCCTACGTTTTCGCCTGTGGCGAAGATGCGGATGACCGTTTGGGAGATGCTGAAGCGGAAAGGCAAGGTAGATGCGGAGTTTATCAAGCAGACGGCGAGGATAGTGCTCACCGAGTGCAACCTTTGTCACCGGTGCAGCATGTACTGCCCATACGGACTGGATATAACGTTCATTCTTGGCTTGGTGCGCCGGGTATGTTTTCTGCTTGGGGTGATACCTCAGCGCATGATGGATCAGGCCCATTCCCATGCTACTGTACTTAACCAGGTGTGGTATACGCAGAACGACTGGGTGGATACGATGCAGTGGCAGGAGGAGGAGGTAGGGGCGGAGTTCAATGATTTACGGATACCGATTGATAAAGATGGGGCGGAAGTAATATGGTTTCCTCTTGGCGGGGAACCGAAGACGAATACTTACCATATTGAGCGGACTGCGAAGATTATGCATGCGGCGGGTGTGGACTGGACGGTAGCCAGAGTAGATACGTGGGACACGAGTAACATGCCGATGTTTCTGCGGGATTTTACTACTATGAACCGTATTGTGCGGGGACTGTATGAGAATGCGGCGCGATTGCGCGTGAAAAAGATGCTGCTCACCGAGTGAGGGCACCCGCGATTTGCCACAAGGTCTGTGGCACCGCCGATGCTGGGATGGAAAACTTTGCCGTTTGAGGTGATCCAGCTGGGAGAGTTTTATGTTGATCTTATTAAGTCAGGAAGGTTGAAGATAGCAAGGAAGATAAAAGAACCCGTTACATTGCAGGATCCATGCAATATTATCCGGAGGGGAGGAGCGGCGGAAAAGTTCAGGTATTTTGTGAATGCGACGTGCGAGGATTTCACGGAGATGACGCCGAACCGCGAGCACAATTTCTGTTGCAATGCCGGAGGGGGGTTGGCGTCTCTGTCCAACTGGGCGTCGCATAAGGCCAAGTTCAACCGGGTAAAGGCTGAGCAGATAATGGCGACAGGCGCGAAGTATGTCATAACGCCGTGCCATAATTGCAGCACCGGCATAAAGGACGTGATTAAATACTGGAATCTTCCGGTGAAGAATATCTTTTTCGATGAGATACTGGTTGCCACCATGGAAATGCCCGAACACTTGAAATTGAAGAAATAAATGAGGAAGGGAACCGTATGAGCAAGAAATTATTATTTGTCGTAATAGGTGTTATTTATATTATTTTGGTGGCTTGCGGTCTGACTCTCGTTTATTCCTACGGCACGGCCGACCCATCTGGCGGGGTCGTTTTTACGCCCGCCGATGGAAAAATTGCCATTGCTCATACGGAGATTTTCGGAACGCTTCAGCGTCCCCAGGTCATATTCGACCACAGGAAGCATGAAGAGGCTATGCGGCAGGATGGTTGCGCGGCATGCCATCCCGTCAATAACGAGAACAAACTCACTTTTACCTTCCCGAAAAAGATAGACGGCAAGGGCTGGAAGGCTGTTATGAACGCCTTCCACGACGAATGCATCGGATGCCATAAAGCGAAGAAGGAAGGACCGGTAACGTGCAATGATTGCCACCGGAAAGACCTTGCATCTGCCACGAGCGAGTATCCGGCTGCAGCTTTTGACTTTGCCGATCACTTTGCACATGTCAGGGTGATGAGGGACAGGTTCGGCAAGGGTGATTGCGGACAGTGCCACCATACATATGATGCCAAGGAGCAGAAACTGGTCCGGAAGGCCGGGACAGAGGAATCCTGTGCATACTGTCACGATCTGAACAAGAAGAGAGGCCCGGAACTGTCTGCCATCACGAGCGTGGCGGCCTCAAAGGGGCTTTCGACAAGGAAGGTCTCTCATCAGCAATGCCTCGACTGTCACCTGGAACTTCAGGATGAATACCAGAAGATGGCAAACAAGGACACTGCCCACAACATTCATAAAGACAAGGTCCGGTGTGATGCATGCCACGTGCCGGATTCAAAGGCTGTTGTGAGCTGCACAAACTGCCACATCCCCACTGATTGCGCCAAATGCCATACAGGAACTTATCGAAGCGCTGCCGACCTGAGCGATACTCCAAGACCCTATCGTGGCCAGAAAGATGTCGCTTTCATCACAATCGAAAATGCAAGGATGAACGGGGTAGCATTCAATCACCGTTCACACCAGAACTATACGACGAAATGCACCGCCTGCCACCATGAAACCATGAAGGCATGCAAAGAGTGCCACAGCCTTACCGGAAAGCAGGAGGGCGGCGGGGTCAACATCGCAAAGGCATACCACAAGGCATCATCCCCGTACAGCTGTGCCGGCTGCCATAACACAATGAAGGCGGAAAAGGAATGCGCGGGCTGCCACTATTATATAGCCGATGTCGATGTCGAGACGATGAACCCGAAGCAGGGGACATGCGCAAGCTGCCATTCGGGCAGGAAAGACGTGGCGGGAATGCCAAAAGCGTTCTCTGTGCCGGGCGTGGTCGGCAACATCTCGATTAATGTTCTGGAAAAGGAATATGAACCTGCTGTATTCCCCCATGCCGATATCGTGGGCAAACTTGCCAGAATATCGAATGAAAGCAGGCTGGCTACCTATTTCCACAGAGATGCCCAGACACTCTGTGAAGGGTGTCATCACTATAGCGCCGGAGCAGCCCAGGTGCAGAGGGGGCTTCCGCCGAATTGCAGAAATTGCCATATGGTTGACTACGACAAGAAGAATTTGAATGAAGTCAGGCTTCTCACTGCCTACCACAACCAGTGCATGGGCTGCCACGACAAGATGGGTATCGAAAAGGGCAGCAGTGTGGCTGCTGAAGAGGGCGACAGGTGTGCGGCTTGCCACAAGAAGAAAGCCGGAGGGCCAGCGGAAATAACCGCGGTGAAAAACGATACCGTGGTGAAGCAGAATACCATGAGAAGCCTGAATGCATGGAGACCAAGATAAATCAGAGCAGCGCCTGAGAATGAATAGAGAGGAGCGAGGATGGACAGAAGGACTTTTCTAAAGATAATCGGGACGGGGGTTGCAGGTGCCACAGCCGGAGGCATCCTGTCGCCGGGTATATCCTCTGCCGATCAAGGAGCTTCCGGACAGGAGTTCTACGGGATTCTCGTTGATGTCACGCGGTGCATAGGGTGCCGCCGCTGCGAGAAGGCCTGCGCGGAGATAAACGGGCTTCCCGGCCCAGATATTTCAGAGCTTGCAAACGAAAAGATTTTTGAATCTCTTCGGCGGACATCCGTCACGGAATATACTGTTACCAACAGATATGAGACTGAAAAGGGAACGATATTCGTGCCGAGGCGGTGCATGCACTGCAACCAGCCGGGGTGTGTTGCGGCATGCCCCGTGAAGGCGCTCCAGAAAAAGCGGGCGGGGCATGTGACCTGGCATTCGAACTGTATCGGGTGCAGGCTGTGCATGGTGTCGTGTCCTTTCGACATCCCGAACTTTGAATATGATGAGGCGATACCGAATATCCAGAAGTGCAACCTGTGCTGGGAGAGATTCCGGCAGGGCAGTCTTCCCGGATGCGTTGAGGTCTGTCCGACACAGGCGCTCATGGCAGGGACGCGGAGGCAGATTCTGGCGGAGGGGAAACGGAGAATCGCCGTTAATACTGAAAGGTACGTCAACCATATATACGGCGAATATGAAGTAGGCGGCACATCGCACATGTACCTTTCGCCGGTCGCATTTGACAGGATCGGGTTCCGAAAGGACCTGAGCACGAAGCCTTATCCTGAATACAGTGCGGGTTATCTCAGGGCTGTTCCCTTTATTGCGACTCTGACGCCGCTTTTTTTGCTCGCTGCCGGCGCTGCGGTAAAAATGGGGAAGGACAAGGCGCAGCCAAAGACTGATGAAAAAAATGAGGGGAAAGGGAAACATTAGAGGAAAGGGAGAAGGACAAATATGGCCGGAGAAAAATTAGAGACTGTAGACGTTCAGCAAAAACAGGAGGATAGGCCGCGGATAAACAGCTTCGGGGATTTTTGGACTTTCTTCAAGAGTGAATTTGCGCCGAAGCAAAAACGTTCCACCGCGTTCAACCTCCTTTCGGGTATTGCGGTCATCATCGGCGTCGTTGTTCTGGCAATCCGCTTTTTTACAGGCCTCGGTCAACCTGTCACAAACCTTGACCAGTCGTTTCCCTTCGGTCTGTGGATGGGCTTCTACATCATGTCCGGCGTTGCACTGTCCGGTGGCGCATATGTTCTTGCATTCATAGTTTATATCCTCGGGGCCAAAAAATTCCGGCCGGTTTTAAGGGCTGCGGTGCTGAATGCTCTCGTCTTTTACGTCTTCAGCGCACTGGTAATGTTTATAGCACTGGGACGCTGGTGGAATATACCGAACGTATTTATCGGGAATTTCTTCGGGGCAAGTTCGGTCATGTTCATTGTGCTCTGGCTTTTCCTGCTGTATATTGTCACGCTGGCTCTCGAATTCTCTCCCACCGTCGCGGAATGGGCGGGCACGACGAAATTAAGGAAGACACTCGGCACTGTTGCTTTCGGTGCTGCGATATGCGGGATAACCATCTCTGTGTTGCAGCAGGGCGGCATGGGAGCTTTGCTGTCAATGGCGAAGGCGAAACTTCATCCCCTGTGGTATTCTGAATTCCTGCCGGCCATATTCTTCATCTCGAGCATATACGCCGGGATTGCGATGGTCATCTTCATGTGGGCCATCAGCCGCGCGGTATTCAGTTATCAGATGGACGAGGATCACCGTCAGTCGCTTGACGGTATCACACTAACGCTTGGGCGTATTTGCGGCGGGGTGATATTTGCCTACGTTGCCTCGGTGACGCTTGTTGCCCTGTTTGAAGGGGATTTTGCATATATCGACAGCGCCATGGGGTACTGGTGGCTGCTTGAAATGGTCGGGTTTGTTGCAATACCGGGACTGATGTTTATTCACGGCGCGCAGAAGAAAAATCCTGTCACTGTTCACGCGGCAGCCGTTATTGCTATCGCGGGGGTCCTGCTAAACCGCTACAATAGCGTTTTCCTTGCATATAACTGGGATTTCCCGTTTGCCCAAAAATACGTTCCTTCTGCCATGGAATATTTGATGATGCTCGCGATACTGTCATTGCACATATGGGTATTTAGATGGGTCGTTAACAGGATGCCTGTCATGCGGAAATCTCCTCAGTGGGCAGCCGCACTCGATAAAGATTAGCAGTCAGTACAGCGGAGGCAAATGATGGACAAAGGCATATTTAAGTATCATGATATTTTTGCGAATATGGGGATTGAGTATCTGCTGCTTGTTATTTTTTTAATCGCCATGTTCGGCTTCTGGCGTTTTCTGAATATGGATGCAGACAGGTGACAGGCGGCCTCTCTCGCTTAAGGGAGTCCAGAAGTTAAGCCTTAATGACCGAACATTCAATAGAAATTGGCCTCTTCTGGGAACCTTGTGGATAGGAATTGTTCATTCTTTTATTTTTATTGGAATTATATACCCCGCCGTCTCTGCTGCGGGGAGGTTTATTGTTTGTCATTCCGGG
>CAZKLK010000082.1:0-8242 GCA_964553535.1 uncultured Nitrospiraceae bacterium | reverse complement strand
CTCCCATTTCTGCTACAATAACCCCGATGAATCTCTTGCATTTTTACCGCAGGCCGGCCTTATCCCCGGCAAAGAAACATGCATTACTCTCGGTTGTAAAACAGAACTTCTATCCGGGGATAGATGCCCTTGAGACAGAATATTGCTTTACGATTCAGACAATGGCTCCCCTTTCAGCCGGAGAACTCAAGATCCTTTATTGGCTTTTGGCAGAGACCTTTGAGCCGGAGAATTTTTCAGACAGAAGTTTTTTGACTGATAATAGTTCTGGTAGTGTCATTGCGAGCAGGTCGGAACGACCGACGAAGCAATCTTTTGAATCAGGGATTGCTCCGATGATCATCGAGGTGGGTCCCCGCATGAACTTTACGACTGCATGGTCGACAAACGCTGTTGCGGTCTTTCACGCCTGCGGCCTCACAAAGATTACACGGATCGAGCGGTCACGGCGGTATAAATTGATTCTCAACAACGTGGTTCAGGGAGATAATGATTCGAGGATTCAAGCGGCTGAAAATCCATCGCCCGAAATCAGGGATACTTTCCCCGACAGTCGAATCGCCGGCGCAAAAATTCTTGACCCCTTTCTTTCTTTTGTCCACGACCGCATGACGGAATGCAGATATCCGGAGACTATCATGACCTTTGAAATAGGCATGAAGCCTGCCCCTGTTACTGTTATACCGTTGATGGAGAACGGCAGGGATGCGCTGAAGAAGCTGAATATCGACATGGGATTGGGGCTTGATGATTGGGATATTGAATATTACTACAACCTTTTTGTTCATGAGATCGGTAGAAATCCGACAAGCGTTGAATGTTTTGACCTCGGACAGTCCAACAGCGAGCATTCACGCCACTGGTTTTTTAAGGGGCGATTGATAATCGACGGGACTGAGGCGCCCCATTCCCTGATCGAAATCATCATGCAGCCGCTGCGTTTGCGTCCTGAAAACAGCATTATTGCCTTTAGAGACAATTCAAGCGCCATACGCGGGCATGTAATTGACACAATTATCCCTGATAACCCTGGCGGGCCATGCCGGTTTAACAAAAGCAGTCTTTTTTATCACGTCATATTTACCGCCGAGACGCATAATTTCCCCACAGGGATCGCTCCGTTCCCCGGCGCGGAGACGGGCACCGGCGGCAGAATACGTGATGTTCATGCCACCGGCAGGGGGAGTCTGGTCGTCGCCGGCACTGCCGCTTACTGCGTCGGAAACCTCAATATCCCCGGCTATCCGTTGCCCTGGGAAGACGCCTCTTTTATTTACCCGGCAAATCTCGCGTTACCTTTGCAGATAGAGATAGAGGCAAGCAACGGAGCTTCCGATTACGGCAATAAATTCGGTGAACCTGTCATACAGGGGTTTACCCGTTCGTTCGGACTGCGTCTCCCTGACGGCGCGAGGCGCGAATGGGTGAAGCCCATCATGTATACCGGCGGTGTGGGCCAGATTGACAGCCGCCATATTGATAAATATCCGCCTGAAAGAGGCATGAAGGTTGTGAAGATAGGCGGGCCCGCATACAGGATCGGTATCGGCGGCGGAGCCGCATCAAGCATGATACAAGGTGAAAATATAGCCGAACTTGATTTCAGTGCCGTGCAGCGCGGTGATGCGGAGATGGAACAGAAAATCAACCGTGTCATCAGGACATGTGTTGAGATGGGCGACAGGAATCCGATCATCAGCATACATGATCAGGGCGCAGGCGGCAACTGCAATGTGGTGAAGGAAATTATTTATCCGGCCGGCGCAAAGGTGGAGATCAGGAACATCCAGCTCGGGGATCATACCCTTTCGGCGCTCGAAATCTGGGGAGCGGAGTATCAGGAACAGGATGCGCTGCTTCTGCATGCCGAGCGGGCGGATGAATTTTTTGCGATCTGCAAAAGAGAGAAGGCGCCGTGTTCGATAATCGGCGAGATCACAGGCGACGGGTATATCGTGGTTCATGACGCAACAGATGGGAGCACGCCGGTTAATCTGGAACTCTCCAAGGTTCTGGGTGCAATGCCGCAAAAGATATACAGTCTCGACCGCGTCCCCGCCGTTCTTGAGCCGTTGAAACTGCCGGAGAATATAACGATTACAGACGCCCTCGGGAGAGTGTTGCGGCTTGTATCTGTAGGCTCGAAGCGTTTCCTCACCAATAAGGTCGACAGGTCTGTAACCGGCCTCATAGCGCAACAGCAGTGCGCCGGACCGCTTCATCTGACGCTTTCGGATGTTGCAGTAGTAAGCCAGAGCCATTTTGGTCTGACCGGCGCCGCGATTTCAATCGGCGAGCAACCCGTCAAAGGGCTTATTAATGCCGGGGCAATGGCCCGCATGAGTGTGGGGGAAGCCCTGACGAACATCGTATGGGCAAAAGTGAGCGCGTTCGAAGATATCAAATGCTCCGGGAACTGGATGTGGGCCGCGAAACTGCCGGGAGAGGGAGCACGCCTTTATGATGCGGCTCTGGCATTGAGGGATATACTCCTTGAACTCGGTATTGCAATAGACGGGGGGAAGGACAGTCTTTCAATGGCGGCTAGAGTGACGGATGCTTCCGGAAATCCAGAGATTGTCAAAGCTCCCGGGAGTCTTGTCATTTCCGCATATGTAACTTGCCCTGACATAACTAAAGTCGTTACGCCGGACATCAAGATGCCGGGGGAAAGCAACCTGCTTTATATCGATCTTGGTGTGGGAAAATGCAGTTTAGGGGGTTCCGCCCTGGCCCATGTTTACGGGCAGATCGGCGATAAATCACCTGATGTTGACGATTCCAGACTCCTAAAACGGGCCTTCATCGCTGTTCAGGAGCTTATTGAGCAAGGGCTGATTCTCGCCGGCCACGACAGAAGCGATGGCGGTCTGATTGTAACACTACTCGAAATGGCTTTCGGGGGGAACTGCGGCCTTGAAGTGGATTTTCCTCTGCCGGTATTTACCGGCCATTCTATTCCCGCCTTGAATAAGGAAACTTATAATGAAGATATTTTCGGCCTGTTGTTTTCTGAAGAGCTCGGATTTATTATCGAATATCTTCCCCGGCATGAGCAGAGGATAAAAGATATCCTGAGGCGTGCGGATATTCCATTTCAGGTTGCGGGGAAGACTTTGCTGGAGAAAAAAATCATCATAAAAGTCCACGGTCAAATGATATTGAGGGAAAGCATGCAATCACTCAGGGCTGTTTGGGAAGAAACAAGCTATCAACTGGAGAAACTGCAGGCGAGCCATGACTGTGTCGCAGAGGAAAGGAATGCTAACTTTGATGCAACCGGTCCGGCATTTGAACTGTCGTTCACCCCGGGCCCGCAATTTTTTGAGAATCAAACCGCCGGACCCCGAACCTCCCCCCCTGCCATGCGGGAGAAGGGCGACGGAGAGGATGAGTTTCCGCCTGTCTCGAAAAACCCCAGAGTGGCCATCCTGCGGGAAGAGGGAAGCAACGGGGACCGTGAAATGGCGTCGGCTTTTTATCAGGCCGGTTTTGAAGTATGGGATGTAACCATGACTGACCTGCTTGACGGAGGTGCACGGCTTGATGATTTCAGGGGGTTAGCCTTTGTCGGAGGGTTCAGCTACGCCGATGTCCTTGACTCTGCGAAGGGATGGGCGGGCGTCATCCGATTCAATGAAACGCTGTTCGAGCAGTTCCGCCGCTTCTATGAGAGGCCGGATACATTCAGCTTGGGAGTTTGCAACGGGTGTCAGCTCATGGCTCTTCTCGGCTGGATCCCATGGAACGGAATTCCTGATAATGGTCAGCCGCGGTTTATTCAGAACAGATCCGGAAGATTTGAATCAAGGTTTTCAACGGTTCGCATTATTCGCAGCCCTTCGATAATGCTTCATGGAATGGAAGGCTCCACGCTGGGCATCTGGGTTGCGCATGGCGAAGGAAGGCTCGTTTTCCCTGACAAGACTATTATGCACGAAGTGCTTAACAAAGAACTTGCGCCCGTGCGTTTTGTAGATCCCGGCAACGGGTTTACGGAAGTTTATCCTTACAACCCGAATGGTTCTCCGTTCGGCATAACCGCATTATGCTCGCCTGACGGGAGGCATCTCGCCATGATGCCCCATCCGGAAAGGACATTTCTGAAATGGCAGTGGGCGTACATGCCGGAGGACTGGAAACGAAATCTCACAGCGTCGCCATGGATAAGGATGTTTCAGAATGCGCGGGAATGGTGTGGATGATCTCCTGTGATGCAAGTTCCCGAACGAGTGTTGCTCATCTTGCCGCCAATATGATATTCTTGGCTATGGCGAAGGAAAGATACTCCTTTCCTTTATCCTGAGAACAGATTAAAAGAATGTAACGCTAATGTCATACCACGCGTGGTTTCAATGCATCAATCACCAGTGTCGGGCTACATATCCCTTAAATGCGATAATCTATCGTTGTAAGGCGTGCGACTCGCTTCTGGAAGTGCAGCATGATTTTAACGCGCTTTCCCGGCTCGATGCGAAGGCATGGATGAAGCTTTTTGACGAACGGTATAAGTCAAGCGAATGGCCTTATGGGTCGGGTGTATGGGGCAAGAAGGAGTGGGTACTGCCGCAGATTGACAACGATAATATCGTGTCTCTTTACGAGGGCGGCACGAATCTCTTCTGGGCGGAGCGGTTCGGCAAAATGCTCGGACTGGACAATCTATGGATCAAGCTCTGTGGAAATTCGCACAGCGGTTCTTTCAAAGACCTTGGCATGACTGTGCTGGTATCCCAGGTGAATCAGATGATCAGTGAGGGAGCTCCTATCAGGGCGGTTGTCTGCGCGTCTACCGGCGACACCTCTGCCGCGTTAGCGGTTTACTGTGCAGCCGCGGGAATTCAGTCCGTCGTGCTCCTTCCGAAGGGCAAAATTTCTGTAGCGCAGCTTATTCAGCCGATCTCGAATGGAGCGCTGGTGTTATCGCTGGACACCGATTTCGACGGTTGCATGAAAATAGTTAAAGAGATTACGGAAGATGAAACCATGTACCTCGCAAATTCGATGAACTCGCTGCGGGTCGAGGGGCAAAAAACGGTCGGCATTGAGATTATTCAGCAATTTGACTGGGTAGTGCCGGATGTTATCATCATCCCCGGCGGCAATCTCGGGAATGTCTCAGCGCTTGGCAACGGTCTCCTTATGATGCGCGATCTTGGATTGATCAGCAAACTGCCAAGGATCATTGTTGCCCAGGCTGAACGGGCCAACCCACTTTACCGCTCTTATTTGAAAAACTTCGGGACTTTCGAGCCCGTCGAGGCTCAAAAGACCCTTGCGAGCGCCATCCAGATCGGAAATCCGGTCAGCTTCGAGAAGGCCGTGCGCACTCTGAAGCAGTTCAGCGGCATTGTGGAACAGGTTACTGAACAGGAGTTGGCCGATGCGGCGGCGCTTGGCGATAAAACCGGCATGTTTAACTGTCCGCATACCGGTGTAGCTCTGGCCGTGCTTATTAAACTGCTTTCAGCCAACAAGATAGACAAATCTGAACGGGTTGTAGTAATTTCTACAGCGCACGGACTCAAGTTCACTGACTTTAAAGTCCGTTACCATGAGGGAACGCTTGATTTCCCCTGCCATTTCGCCAACAAGCCGATCGAGCTTCCGCCGCGTGTTGAAGCGGTCAGGGAAGCGCTCAAGCACGCCTTGCACAAGAGGAGGAAACCAATGCCTAAGAAGTCTTCAAAATCAAAGAAATGGAGTGCGGCGACCCTTGCGATCCACGGGATGGAAAAGTCCCCCAAGGCTTACTACTCGGTGTCCACGCCTATAGTGCAGACTTCAAACTATTATTTCGACTCCACCTCGGAGGTATACGATTTCATGAAGTCAAAAAGCGAGGGCAGGATATCGCGTGGTCATGAATACGGCCGTTACGGCAACCCGACTCAGGAGGTCTGCGAGCGTAAGCTTGCCGCCATCGAGGGCGCCGAGCGGGCGCTGCTTTTTGCAACCGGTATGAGCGCCGTCATTCTTACGCTGCTTGCTTATATGAAACGCGACGGCCACGTCATCTTTACAAATGACTGTTACCGTCAGACCAGGGATTTTGCAACAAAAACGCTCGCCGAATTTGGCATCCGGGTTTCGCTGGTTGATCCGAACGCGGAAGCAATTGCCGGGGCAATCCAGCCGAATACGAACATTATATTTACTGAATCCCCGACTAATCCCTATCTCCGGGTTCTGGACATTCCCGCAATTGTAAAAGTGGCAAAACAACATCAGATTATGACCATTATTGATGCTACGATGGCTACGCCGTTCAACATTAAGCCTCTCGATTTGGGAGTAGATATTGTCATCCATTCTGCCACCAAATATCTTGGCGGCCATAATGACCTGCTTGCGGGGGTTTCTCTCGGCACCCAAAATCTGCTAAATGAACTATATCGCATGCAGAGAATGATTGGCGCTACGCCTGGACCGCTGACCTGTTTCCTGCTCGAGCGCGGCCTGAAGACATTCGCGCTTCGCATGGAGCACCACAATCGCGCCGGACTCGAAGTTGCGCGCATGCTCGAAGCGCATCCCAAAATTGAGAAAGTCTGGTATCCGGGCCTCGAATCGCATCCCGACCACCGTGTCGCTGTAGAACAGATGAAGGGATTCGGGAGCGTGATCACATTCCTGGTTAAGGGTGGTGACAGGGAAACCCGCAAATTTATTGACTCTCTCGAACTTTTCCTGATAACCCCGAGTCTGGGGGGAAGCGAGAGCCTTGTAACGCAGATGTCGGTGATGTCATTTTTTGACTATCCGGAAGATTACCGTCACTCAATCGGGATGGTGGACAACCTGGTCCGCATTGCGCTGGGGCTTGAGGATGTGAAAGATCTGATTGCCGATCTTAAACAGGGACTGGATAAAATCTGAACGGGGAAAACCGGTAAAGGCGGATGTGCGATATATAATTATTGAGTAATCCCTTGAATTTTTTGGAGCCGGTGGGGGGAGTCGAACCCCCGGCCAGCTGATTACGAATCAGCTGCTCTGCCTCTGAGCTACACCGGCGCGTGATCTTTTTGCGGCGGGCCCCCATGCCGCAGTTCGGACAGCACGTGAATTTGATTCTAAAGGATTTATCCGGTGCCTTGCAAGTGGATTGCTCAGATTAAAGGGAGATGACAGAAGTATGGCTGAAAAGATTAATAAGCTTCAGGCTATTTCGGATAGCCTCAATGAACATATTGCCGCTGTGAAGGGCACCCTTGAACTTATCGATGCATCGGTTGAGGAAGACGACCTTCACAATCTTGTCATGAAAGCGCTGAAACGAATGGATAGCATACAGATGTTATCGGGGGAGATTCTTGCGCTTTTGAAAACCTGTCTCGAAAAGGTTAAAGAGACGAAAACGCCGTAAGGGCTGCGAGGGAAGGGAGAGTCCCAATGGCAAAGACAGCCGGGATAATTATCATCGGAGACGAAATTCTCTCCGGAAAGGTGCAGGACGGGAACGCCTTCTTCATGGCACAGGAACTCTGGTCCCGCGGTATCCGGCTGTCGCGGATTTCAGTTATACCCGATTCTGTTGATGAAATTGCCGGGGAGGTAAAAAAGTTTTCTGAAAAGTTTGATTATGTCTTTACCTCCGGGGGTATCGGACCTACTCATGATGACATGACAATCGGAGGGATTTCAAAGGCATTCGATGTTGAAACCGTTATCGAGCCCGCATTGCAGAAACTTCTTGAAAAGAGGCAGGGGACACTGTCTCAGGCGCAGCTCAGAATGGCAGAGGTCCCGGAAGGGGCTGAACTCATTCATGATGACACGCTCTCGTTCCCTCTCATAAAATTCAGGAATGTTTTCATCTTCCCCGGCATCCCCCAGCTTCTCAAAAAAAAATTCCTCGCTATCAAAAAATTGTTCAATGAACCCAGAATATACCTGAAGAAGGTTTTTGTGAAAGAAACCGAATCACAGATAGCGCCTGTCCTGGATAAGATTGTCAAGCAGTATCAGAACGTCAAGATCGGATCATATCCGGTACTGGAAAATGAAGATTATTCGGTAATGATAACACTTGAATCGACAGATGCTTCAAGCGTGTCTTCTGCTTTTCATCTTTTTACCAACAGCATCCCGGAAAGCAAGCTCTTCAAAACCGACGGATGAAACAGCATCATAAAAACGGGATGAATTTCTTGAGTGGCCCCTTTTCTTTTTGGTCTTTGCCGATATTCTGCAGGCGCTTTTTCAGCGGGTCTATGGATATGCAGCCTGTGATAAACAG
>CAZKLK010000081.1:0-8248 GCA_964553535.1 uncultured Nitrospiraceae bacterium | reverse complement strand
AAAATTTTTGGCTGTTAAAAATTTGCAATTTCATTTGATTTCCTGAAAATATCGGATCTTTCCGGGTTCCCCAACTCGCAGATTTCCCCGACTGAACGCACACCGGATCCGGCGAGAAGCGGAATGAAGCGCTGAAACAATTGCGCGGTGATGAATGCGTCGATTAAAGCGTCATGAGCTCCGCGGACAGCAATGCCGAAGCAGCGGGCGATTTCGTACAGGGCCGCGTCTTTCGGCACGGATGAAAGACACGGTTCGGACTGATGGCGTTGCCTTAACCAGTCATGTATACTTAACGTATCGATAACCGGATTCCGCATCGGACTTCCAAAAATCCTCTTCATCTCTCTGTTGATGAAAACCATATCAATCAATACACAATGGCCGAGCAAAATGTCACCGCCGCAGAATTCTATAAACTCGGCAAGAATAGCATCAATCCCACGGGCTTTTTTCACATCTGACGGAGTTATCCCGTGGATTATCACACTCTCCGGCTTGAAAGCGGCTTCGGGTTTGATCAGCCGGTAAAAGCACCTGCCCAACTCTATCCTCATGCCGCTCATTTTTACGGCACCGATGGAAATGATCTGGTCTTTTCGATTATTCAAGCCGGTAAGTTCTGTGTCGATCACAACGTAGGAGGCTTCCGTCAGGGGGATTGTTTTGTCGAACGATACGGGCGCCCGTTTTTTCAGTTTAAAAAAAGTGAGCATTATTAGGCGCTTACCAGATCATTGCTTTATACCGTTCGATGATCAAATTCTGTATGCTGGAAATGAGCTGAAATGTTTCTTTGGCGATTTTCTTTTCAAGGTTGCTCAGCTTGTTGGGATCGATGAAATTGTTAATATCGGCGCCTTCTTTCATCTGTGCATATTGGTTCTGGATTCTGAGCAGCATTATGAATTCAAAGGCATGGAGCAGTTCATCCGCGTACTCCTTAACGATTGTATGCTTGTCGCGGAGGGCGTTGATTCTCTCCACTGTGGATGTTTCAGGTATGCCTTTCTCAAGTGCGAAGAGCCTGACGATGTCAATCAACGGAGCGAGTCCTTTAATTTTGATGTTAAGTTTATCCTTGTGTTCTCCGCTCTTTTCAACAACGAAGGTTTTCAGGAATCCTATCGGCGGCATATTCTTTATTGCCATATTGGCTACGTATCCAAGGAAGACTTTGGAATCCCTGGTCATGGATAGGGTATATTCTTTCAGCCAGTCAAGCAGCCGTATTTCACCATGAATAGCTCTGAAGTCGAAAAAGGTCACGGAATTGAGCACGGCATCAGATGTCGGTGTCGATATCCAGTTGATGAAATACTTTCTCCAGACATGGAGGGGCTGACGCCACATGGGGTTCGTTGCCATGAAATCCGCCGGACATAACGGAAACCCGCATTTGACTAAACCATCCCTGACATGGAGCGTGAACTCCCTGAAATATTCCTTTGCCGCTTTTTCCATTTCAGGGTCCGCCGGATCATGGTAAATCAGGGCGTTATCCTGGTCTGTTTTAAAAGTCTGCTCCTTGCGGCCCTCGCTGCCGAAAACTACCCAGCAGTAAGGCACAGGAGGTTCTCCGAAGCGGTATTCGGCAATCTCGAGAATTCTTTTGATGAGGCGACCATTGATTTCGGTGATGATTCTTGTGGTGATGCTGGCCTTTGCCCCTTCACTGAGCAGTATCCCTATAATATTATTGATTCTCTTTGACACCGGGATCAGCGCATCAATTGTATTCTGGGTCTCGATGTCTTTCACTATCGAAAGAGGGGAAGTCCCCTGAATGAGCATCAGGTCATGATTGGTGAGAATCCCGCGGAGCTTATTGTCCTTCATTACCAGCAGGTGGTGGACATTATGCTTTACCATTTTCAGAATAGCTTCAAAACAGTAATCCTTTGCGTCCGATCTCACGCTCGGAACGCTCATGATGTCTTTCACGCCATCGGCGCAATTTTTCCCCTTGGAGACTACTTTATCTCTCAGGTCTCTGTCGGTGATTATTCCGGTCGGCGTGTTTTTTTCATCAACGAGGATGAGGCAGCTGATACGGTAATCAGACATGATCTGTGCCGCCTCCTGAATGGTGATATTCTGGGAGGCCTGGATAACGTCTTTCGAGGCAAGTTCACCGACGGGCATGGTAAACAGAATTCTGTCGCCCCCTCCATAGACCAGGTTTTTGTTCTGTATTTCCTTGAATGACTTGTCAAGGTATCTTTTCAGGAATGACTTATGGAAAAATTCTCTGACGCTCGGGTTCGATTGAAGAATATTTTGTATGGTAGACCGCTTGATCAGATAGCAGATGGTGTCATTCTCGGCGGTGACGGTCGCGCGCGCCCTGTCACCCCCGAAGATAAGCAGGTAGCCGATCAGGTCGCCTTCGCCCCTGTAATCAACGAATACCTCCTCATTCTCCTTTTTGATGACTACTTTAACCTCGCCTTTTTTGATGACATAAATGAATTTCGGCGCGGGGCCGCCCTGAAACTGGACTACCGCACCTTTCGGGTAGAATTCCATAGAGATATCCCCGGTAAGGTTCTTGAGAGTTGGCTCGTCGAGAAACTGGAAAGGTGGAATCTTCCGCAGGAATTCGATGACTTCTTCAATGATCATGATGGGTTATCTGAAGGCATACTTGATCGCCAGATAGATTGAATGACGACATGCATGCCCGGTTGCCTCTATCCCAAATCCGGCGATAAGAATTGTCATTGCGAGTGCAGCGAAGCAATCTCGTCGTATGAAAGGAGATTGCCACGCACCTTGCAGGTGCTCGCAATGACGCGTTTATCAATCGTTCGAGATAGTTATCGCTGGATTTAGGTCTATATTTATTCACAATTGCAAGACCCGGTTTGACACTAAATATCCTCCGTGCCGGAAAAAGGAAAAACATTTCCCATATGGCGGCAGCGTACGGGACTACGTAACTTTTAAATATAACAAAAAAGAAAAAGTAATTGCAAAATTTCCGAGCGTTGCAAGGAGCAGGCAAAAGCGATAGAATAGCTGAGTGATTTACACTGAGCATACTATAACGGAATTTATCAAGAGGAGGAATAAGTATGGCTGCTATAAAGAGAATCGGCGTTATTACGAGCGGCGGTGATTGCGGGGGCCTGAATGCGGTCATTAAGGGTGTCGCGAGGGAAGCGTATGCTCTGGGAATAGAGTCAGTCGTCATCCCGCATGGATACGCAGGCCTTTACAACCTGATCAAGATGGATGAAGTAGTATTCCTGAATGCGGAGCGGGTCAGCAAAATCGAGGCTTCCCTGGCCGGTTCGGAGGCCGGCCATTCGCGCGTTAAGATAAGCAAGATCTCGGACCCCCAAAAATATGAACGCATTAAGGACGGTCTGAAGAAATTCGGCATCGATGCCCTTGTGATAAGCGGCGGCGATGATACCGGCAGCGTCGTGGTGGATCTCTCGTCACAGGGTATCCCCTGTGTTCATGTCCCCAAGACAATGGATCTAGACCTCCAGTCCTACAGCGTCGGAGGAGATTCGGCCATCAACAGAATCGCGGTCTTTGCCCGCGACCTGAAGACAACCGGCATGAGCCACAACAGAATTCTTGTCATAGAGGTTTTCGGAAGGTATGTGGGGCATACTGCCTTTCGCGGAGGCGTAGGCGCGGAGGCTGACGCCATTCTTATTCCCGAAGTGCCGGTCGATTTTGATATCCTCTATGAACACATGAAGAACACGTTTTTCGCGCGCATAGAACGTAGCGATGTGAAAGCCGGAACGTATATTATTGTTGTGGCAGAGGGAATAAAAAATGTGAGCGGCGAAATGCTCTACGATGAGTCAATACAACCGGATGCATTTGGCCATAAGAAACTTGCCGGAGCCGGCAAGTACGTCCGCCAGCAGCTTGAAAAAAGGCTGAAGACAGATCCGGCCGTAAAGGAATTTATGCAGAGAACGGGGATGTTTGCCCCCGGCGTGTATGAAGCTCCGGAGGTGCGGGAAGTGACGCCCGGTCATCTTGTGCGATCAGGGCATTCTTCCGCGCGTGACGTGAATTTCGGTTATAAGGCTGGGGCGGCAGCAGTCTTCATGTTGTTGGAGGGTAAAACAGGCAACACTGTTGTCAACGTTGAAGGCAGCCGGATTTGCTGCATGCCGACTGCCGAAGCCATCAAGCGCAGGGAAGTAAACGTTCGCGAAATTGCCATCTTCGAAAGTCTCGGCATCTGTTTCGGGCGGAAAACGGAAGAATTCATATATGAAATTGTCGAGCAGAAGGAGCGCATCGAACGTCATCTGTAGGTTTTATCGAGGATTGAGTCGCCGGTTGATTTGCGGATGCCGCCGCGTGGAGCATGAACGGCGCGCGGGCTAAATGAGATTTGCCGCGCTTCGCATGCGGTGACGATAAATTGGCCGCTGAGTTATTTGTGGATACTGTCAATGCCGCTCCAGAGGGATGCCCCTTTTGCTTTTGCCTCCGCTATGAAGGCTTTCACTTCATGCTGATAGATTGCGCGGAGGAGCTTTGCGATATTCCCGACTGCAAATCTCCGGTCATCGACCCCTGATACCGGCATAACCTCCATGGTTGTGTTTGTTATGAAGACTTCCCGAGCAGAATAGATGTCTTTCTTTCTGAAGCACCCCTCATGAATCTCAATGCCCTCTCTGCGGGAGATATCCAAAATGATGTTCCTGGTGATCCCGTCAAGGATTCCGCAAGCAGGCGACGGCGTGCAGAGTTTTCCCTCCTTATAGAAGAAAATATTGCTGATTGTGCCTTCGGTAAGATGTCCGTGCACATTCAGCATAACGGCTTCATATGCATTGTTTCTCTTTGCTTCTATCTTTGCCAGAATATTGTTAAGAAAGTTGAGGGATTTTATCCGGGGATTCATGGCTTTCCTGTAATTTCTCCTGGTTTCCGGAATTATCAGGTGTACGCCGTTCTCATAATAGTTCTTCGGATATTCTTTGAATTTCTGTACGATGATAACGATCGATGGCTCAGGGCACAGGTCCGGGTCAAGGCCGACGGGCCCCCTTCCCCGTGAGACTGTGAGCCGCACATATGCGTTCCTAAAGGCGTTGGCGATAAGAGTTTCATAGATCGCGACCTTCAGACGGTCGGCATCGGCAGGGATCGAAAGGCCGATCAGGAAAGCGGACTGGAAAAGGCGTGTGAGATGTTCATCAAGTTTAAAGACGACGCCGTCATACACCCGCAATGTCTCGTAAATGCCGTCTCCGTATAAGAATCCGTGGTCAAAGACCGACACAACGGCATCTTTTGAGTGAAGGATCTTCCCGTTCACATAGACATACATGTTTTCATTCTAATGACTTTATCGACTGAATGTCCATGCATCATTGAGATACTTCTTTGACTCAAGGTCATATGCCCGTGAGAGTTCTTTCTCCGAAGGTGTGGCATCGATGAGCGCTATTTGAAAAAATTCCTCGAAAGCAGTGCGTATCGCGTCTTTCAGTTCATCTCGTGACAAGGCCGGGAGCAGATATTTCAGTCCGGTCACAGGCCTTCCCCCTGTCACAATCGCAAATTGCTCAAAAAGCATCGATACGAGATATTCATCGACCGTAAATGGTATGGAACCCTGCTGGAACAGGCCGTCAGTCCATCTCTTCTGGGCGGAGCCGATTACTTTGGCCTCGCCGACAGATATCTCGCCATACGAAACTGAGCAGAAACAGAGAGGATTATGATATGTTGGGCCTTGTCCGGAAACTTTCGGTTTTCTTTTGCCGGTCTCTCTTTGAGCGGTTACTCCCAAGAGGGTTAATGCATCCGTCAAAGCCGCGCTGATTTTCTTATAGCTGTCGAATAAGCCGTAAGAAAAAGGGCCGGTACTGGTCTGAGTCGAGAAACTGTAGGTGATTTCGTCATGATGACAGACAGCGCGTCCTCCTGTTAATCTTCTGACAATTGGAATCCCGTTTTCACGACAGCAGGCAACGTTGATGTCGGCCGCTTTCTGAAAACATCCTATGCTTATGGAAACCTGATTCCAACCGTAGAGGCGGAGAGTCGGCGCTGAAATGCCTCTTCTTACAGCCGTAGCGATTGCCTCATCCAGCGCCATATTGAAGGCCGCACCATGGGTTCCGCTGTCAATGAAGCGCCACTCGCTGCGCATAGGGAACTTTAAACGGTCCATGCAATTTTTATCAAGAGATGAGCGAGGTGCTTTGCATAATGGCAACAAAAAATGAGCATATGGTATGCTTAAAATGTTGTATAGGCAGTCTCATGGCAGCCTGCTTTTTATCGGATGTCATCTCCGCGAAGGCAGGGGTCTGATTTATTTGAGAATGGATGCCCGACTGAGAATCTCGGGCATGACAAATAAGGCGGCTGATTGCGCCAACAATTTCGGGAGGCATTAAATGAATCGCTTTCATATTTACATTATTTTACCCCTCGTCCCTTTTATTGCACTCTTTATATTTTATTCTGCCTTTGCCGCCTCCGTCGATGTCGAAACAATGAGAATCCAGAAGGCATACGAAAACATCGGGGACATCAAGGGGGATTTTGTTCAGAAGAGTTTTTTGAGGGATCTGAAAAAAACGGAGACATTCAAAGGGTCTTTTTACATAAAGCGGCCTATGAAGATGAAGTGGAGCTATGAAGGGAGCCACGCGCAGGAAGTTTTTATCAACGACTATGAAATAACTATCTGGCAGAAAATGGACAAGCAGGCTTTTAAGGGGAAGTTCGACAGAGAGACCTATGGCCAGGCGCCTATAGCTCTCCTGAGCGGATTTGGAAGTATTCAGGATGAATTTATTGTTTCTAACAAAAATGGGAAACTATTTCTCAAACCAAAAAAATCTATGGGAGTCGTTGTCTCGGTTGAAATAGAACTCTCGGACGGTGAATTCCCGATCCGGGCATTTACCGTCATCGATTCCCATTCAAACAAAATCTCAATGCATCTGAGTGGCGTCAAAATCAATACAGGATTGAAGGATTCATTCTTCGAGCCGGCGTTGCCTAAAGATGTAACCGTATTCGGACAGGATATTTAATTTTTCCCGTGCTGATCCTCGGCATCGATACATCATGTGATGATACGTCAGCTTCTGTCGTTGAATCCGGCACAGAGATAATCTCCAACATTATTTCAAGCCAGTCTGAAATCCACAGGAAGTACGGCGGCATAGTGCCGGAGCTTGCTTCCCGCCGGCATATTGAGATGATATTGCCTGTTGTCGGCGAAGCCATGAAAAAATCCGGCGTTTCATACGGGGATTTGTCATGTATTGCCGTCTGCAAAGGCCCCGGATTAATCGGCTCGTTGCTTATAGGATGTTCTTTCGCAAAGGCCTTAAGTTACGCAAAAAAATTGCCCCTTGTTGCGGTCAACCATCTCGAGGGGCACGTATTCTCGATCTTTCTTGAGGAGAAGAAGCCGGATTATCCCTTCATTGCGCTGATTGTCTCGGGCGGGCACACCTGCCTGCACAGGGTCGAGGGGTTTGGTAAATATTTTGAGCTCGGAAGGACAAGGGACGATGCGGCGGGGGAAGCTTACGACAAAGTTTCGCAACTTTTGGGGCTCGGATATCCCGGCGGACCTGTTATTGATAAACTTGCGCGGGGTGGAAATGCGGGTGCAATACACTTCCCCCGGGCTTATCTGCCGGAGTCGCTTGATTTCAGCTTCAGCGGATTGAAAACGGCTGTGCTGAATTTTGTGAAATCGGACGGCAGACTTTCAGCTCATCCATCTCCATCGGGAGGGGAGGGCAGCGGTGGTAGTGAAATCTCTGCCCTTATCAACGACATTGCAGCCTCTTTTCAGGCTGCCGTCATTGACGTGATTGTCAGAAAGACTGAATGGGCTGTCAGGAAGGAGAGGATCAGCCGGGTTGTTTTGTCCGGCGGCGTCGCCGCCAACAGCGCATTAAGGAAAAGGATGCAGGAAATGGCAGTGGATAGGGAGATTGAATTATTCATTCCTTCGCTATCATTGTGCACAGACAACGCGGCAATGATCGCCGCGGCAGGATACCATCATTTTATGACGGGAAATCTCGCCGGGCTTGACCTGAATCCGGTTGCCTATCTGCCTTTATAATGGTTCGGAGACGATATTTTCATCATTAGCCCGGCAAGGGCATTTTTCGGGCTAAGCGCGGCATCATAGGCGATTGCGTCGTATAATTTTTCTGCTGCCTTCTCAGTCGGCAATATTTACGGAAGGGCCACGTAAGGCACGCGTAAGTTTGGG
>CAZKLK010000080.1:0-8296 GCA_964553535.1 uncultured Nitrospiraceae bacterium | reverse complement strand
CGCAGGATTGGCACATCTCCGCAATATCTCATCTCTTGCTTCCTCAAGGGGCGTATAGATATCTTCGTAATCTCTTATAGAGGTTTTAATGACGCCGCGATAAACTTTCTCGGCTATCCCGTTGTACGTGGCTTCGATGTAGTCCGCTGGTTCCTTATAGTTATAGTGCGCCCACGCCTTGATTCTCCGCACCTTTGTAATCATTCCTTTATAGTATCTCTGTATCGCCCCGCTCAACCCGTTGTTCACTCTTGCGTGCATCGAGAATCTATTGACTCCGAATCTGTTTTCGGCTTCGGAGATCACAGCATGCAATAACTTAATCAACCCCCTGCCTTTCTGATATTCAGGGAGGATGATGGTTGTGTCGATATAATACCGGCTATCATCTTCCTTCATTTTCGGATAATACTCCTTCAAGTCTCTGACGGCAATATTGTGCGGGATGGCAAGAAGATAGCCGATGATTTTGTCGCCGTCTTTCAGGAAGATATTTATGCATTCCCCCCTAATAAGCACTTCCGAATAGTACTCGGCAGCATCCGCGTATTCCCACTCCCTCGGATACACTGCGCTCTTCATGCAGAGAATTTCCTTTACAAGTTGCTCATCGAAGTGTCTGACGACGTCGGTTCTCAGCATAATCAGGATTTCATACCTGTCTAACCATAAGATTGCTTTCCGCCCCGGCGGATCCGCAGGGCGGACGCTCCGCTCGCAATGACCAATGCGGATTCGAGCCTTTATGGCAGTCATTGCGAGGGGCGGTAGCCCAGTGGCAATCTCGTATTTGATGTAAGATTAGCGAGTCACTCATAACCTATCTCGGTCATGTATAGCTGAATTTACGAGGCAACCCTGAACCCCCTTTTCATCTTCTTAATCTTTGACTTTTCATGCTTCAGGTTCTCTTGGATAACCCTTACGATACCTTTCCCTTCATCATCCCCGCTGCAGGTAAAGACGTCGCATGCGGCATATTCATATTCCGGCCAGGTGTGGATGGATATATGGGATGCGGAAAGGAGAAGATAACCAGTAATGCCCTGCGGGTCAAACCGGTAGAAATGTTTGTTAAGAAGTGTGATATCGGTTACCGCAGTTGCATCAAGGAGAAGTCTTTTCCAGAAGACTATGGAATCAAGCTGCTTTTTGTCGCAGCCGAAGAATTCAATAAGATAGTGCACCCCATCCGGTGAGCTGTTGTGCAAGCAATCCCCCGCAAGCAAATTGTTCTATTAGATATATTTTTATATGAATATTATTCCTAATGGGTATAAATATATACTCATTAGTGATATTAATTCAACATATTTCTTCCCACCAGGGTGTTTATATCCCTCCAATACGAAAGCAATAATTGTAGGGTATATGGACACAAAGAAACTGATAGGGAAGAGACTCAAGGAACTAAGAAAAAATAGACTACTTTCTCAGGAGCAACTCGCTGGAAAAGCAGATATCAATTCAAAGTATCTCAGCCGCATTGAAAGGGGCAGGGAAAATCCTACCCTTGATATGCTCATCAAACTCGCCGATGCTCTTGAAGTGGAAATGTGGGAGATATTCGATTTCGGGCATGTAAAAAGCCATAAGGAACTGAAGGAATCTCTGCAAACCTTTATCAAAACCGCTGACGAACCAGCCCTCCGCCTTGCCCTGAAGGTCTTCAGAACAGTCAGCAGACAACCCTTTTAGCCACATCGAGCACAAAAGAAAGTTCTGATCACCTCCGTTCAAGTCCAATGAGTTCTTCGAAAATGGTCCGCGATTTCCTTTCAACCTCATCATGAAGGCTCTTCCCGTGCGCATCCATGGTCACGATAGCGGGGAAATCCTCCACTTCAAGCATCCACATGGCCTCTGTCATGCCAAATTCCTCAAGCTTCCAGACGCCCGCAACCCGCTTCACCCTGTCGGCAAGGTAGACTGCCGCGCCTCCGACTGCCTGAAGATAGACGCATCCGTGCTCCCTCAGGGCTTTCAGCGTTCCTGCTCCCATGCCGCCCTTGCCCATGATCCCGCGTATCCCGTAATCCGCGATGACCTGTGCAGTATATCGCTCCACCCTCATGCTTGTCGTCGGTCCCGCAGCTACACATCGGTACCCACTGTCGGTTTTCTGGATGATCGGACCGCAGTGGTAAAGTACCGTACCGTCAAGACCGAAGGGTATCTGTTTTATTGGCGGTCTCTCATTGAATAAATACCCGTGCAGCCTGTCCCTCCCGGTCAGCAGCAGCCCTTGAAGAGAAACCATATCCCCCCCGCGCAGGGATAACGCATCTTTTTTTGCCATCGGGAGGCGAAGTGTTTTCACTCTCTGATTCCTCAATTTTGAATCTTGAATTTCGATTTTTGAATTTCCCATATCAGCCGGGCCCTTCTGTCCGCCCAGCAGGAAACTGATACATCAACGAAATAAGAAGCGGGATGCCTGTGATTTACGCCTATTTTGACAGCGAAAGCCGTTGTTCTCCCGCCGAGCCCTATTGGTCCAATCCCGAGCGAATTAATTACCTCACAGACATCTTTCTCGAACCCGGCCAGGACAGGGCTTTGATTCACGTCGTCGAGCCTCCTCAGCAGTTGTTCTTTTGAGAGCCTCGTGACCTGATCCTTCGTCGCCCCGATCCCCACCCCGACAACATAGGGAGGACATCCTCTCCCCTGAGCCCTGACAATCGTGTCAAGAACGCATCTTTTCACGCCTTCCAGGTCCCTCCCGGCCTGCAATTCTTCCAGCGGGAGTTTATAAAGCTGCCCGATGTTCTCCGAGCCCGAACCCTTCAGCATCAAATCGATAATGATCCTTCCGCCTTTTGTCTCGTCGGCATATATGACAGGGAATCCGATGCCCGTATTGTCGCCGGAGTTTTTCTCCGTAATAATATCAACGGCATTTGGCCGCAGGGGGATTTCCACCGTAGCGATCTGCGTCGCTTTGATAATCATTCTCCTGATCTGAAGATGACTGACGCCCCGCGGCGCTTTTACAAAAAAAACAGGGACGCCGGTATCCTGGCAAACCGGACGGCGGCTCTTCACCGCTGAATAAACGTTCTCAAGAATAACCGAGAGCGCGAGGCCGGCATGTGATTCTTTTTCTTCCGCTGCGCGTATTTTTCGAAAAGCATCCACGACATCGGAAGGAAGGGATGTCGCGGCTTTCAGGTAAAGTTCGACGATGGCGTCACGCAGGTGAATCATGAATTATTATATATTACGCCGCTACGAGAATATCGCGAAAAGTATGAACGTGACCGCAGCGCCCATGAGGCTGCCGAGCACCGCTTCCCACACCGTGTGGGCGCCGGCGCCTACCCTGCTATGCGCAATGACAACGGAAACGGCAAACGTAATCAGCGACGCTACAAAATTCCCGGTTATATAAGTAACGGCGACCCATGCGGAAAAAGCGAGGGCCGCATGGCCGCTCGGCATTCCGCCGCGCAGGGGAAGGCCTTTGCCGAAGTAAGCCTTCGCGATTATGACAAGGATCAAGACTACGATAAACGCGATGAGGGCAATTTCATCCTTGGTATGTCTCGCAATGGATATCCCTGAATCAAATGCGGCCTTCAGATAGGGGAACAGGATAATATACCCGATTACCGCGACGCCGAATGCCGTTACAAGCACCGCGCCTGCCGCGATATCTTTCACAACGCGCGCCTTTTCGCTCTGTTCCGGGGATACCATGTCCACCAGGGCCTCTATGGCGGTATTGAACATTTCTGCGAGAAGAATTGCTATAACCGCCAGAGCTATGATGAGGAACTCCGTGCGGGAGACGCCGAGGATATAACTCAATAAAAGCACGGCAGCCGCGGTAATGTAATGATAGCGCAGGTGCCGCTGCGTTTTGGCGGCATGCAAAATGCCTTCAATTGCGAAGTTGGCGCTCCTCCACCATTGCCTGAAAGGCATCCGGCTATGCCTCCTGAGCGCGGATTCCCGCCAGTTCCTTTACAAGCATTGCGTTGTCCTTATGCGACTTCACCGCAACACGCATATATGTACTGTCAAGACCCTCCACATCGGAACAGTCCCTGACAAGGATGCCTTTGCCCCTGAGGCGGCGGCAGATTTGCGACGCGGACTCCGTCTTTACCAAATAGAAATTTGCATCCGAAGGGTAAAAAAGAAGCCCAAGTTTCCGAAAACTCTTCTCCAGAAAGGATTTCTCCTTCCGCAGCACCAATGCGGACTCCCTACGGTACGTTTTGTCTTTCAAAGCGGCTGCCGCTGCCTGCTGCGCAATGCTGTTCACTGTCCAGGGCAGCCTGTTCGCTCTCAGTCGATCGATGCATTCCGCCGGAAACACCCCGTATCCGAATCTTATTCCTGCCAGCGCATAGAAAGGGGACATTGACCTCAGCACAAACAGATAGGGATTATGAACCACCTCATTTATCATTGATTCACCGGAGCAGAAATCGATGTATGCCTCGTCAACGATCAAATAGCATCGGAGGTCCCTCGCTGCGTCCGCGATCTTTTTGACGACCCGGGGCGCGAGGAGTCTTCCCGTGAGGTCGTTCGGATTGCGCAGGAAAGCCATCTCGACAGGATGAGGGGAATTGTCGGTCCCGCCCTGATCTCCGGGCAATAATTCGGGCAGATTGAGATCCGGCGATTTCCCTTCCATTGCCATGATGAATTCATCCGGGTCTAAATCGAAGTTATTGCCGCTTTTCAACCGGCACCTCACGACTTCCGCGCCGGCGCCGGGGCCGCATAGACTTTCAAAGTCCGCACAGACAGGCGCCGGGATAAGCACCTTCCGGGGTTTCAGGGCCTTCGCCGCAAGATACAAAAGCTCCGTGCTTCCATTCCCGCACAATACTGTTCCGGGATCAATGGAATGGAACAGCCCGAGTTTCTTCCTCAGACGTGTCGCATCATCGTCGGGATATTGGTGCAGATATTTCAAGTGCTTCCGAACCTCTGCCTTAACCTTTTTTGATACGCCAAGCGGATTAACCGGAGCGCTGAAATCACATATTTTTCTTTCCTGAATCTTCAATTCGCCGGCAAGCCGGTACAGAGTATACCCATATTCAGACTGACTCATCCTCTTTTCTTTCCCCTCCCCTTTTTCCATTAAGTATACTCTATACCGTTGCCGTGTTAAACTAATGCGGGTTTTCCTGATCGCGCATTAAGAGTCGCATAACCGATTTTATTATCACACGGGCTAATAATTTTCATGAGTATATCCGGCGGAAGACAACAGAACATCCTTCGACTGCGCGGGATTTACAGGGAGAAGAAAAAGGAGATTATCGGCCGTCTCGGCGAGTTTGATGACTGCCTCACAAAGAAAGACGACGCGGATGTTTTCAAAGAGCTCGCTTTCTGCCTTCTGACGCCGCAATCAAAGGCTCAATGCTGCTGGGACGCCATCCAAACGATCAGCTCCCTGAATTTGCTCCTTGCCGGGACGGAAAATGACTTAAAAAAACATTTGCAGAGGGTGAGATTTCATAACAAGAAAGCCCGTTACCTTGCCGGGGCAAGAGAAATTTTCCGGAACGCGGGTTGCCTGTCTGTAAAAAATGTCCTCGCTCAATTTTCCGACGCGCATGAATGCAGGGAGTGGCTGGTGAAAAACGTCAGAGGACTCGGCTACAAAGAGGCGAGCCATTTCTTGAGAAATATCGGCTTCGGCGGGAATCAAATTGCAATCCTCGACCGGCATATCCTGAAAAACCTGCTCCTGTTCGGAGTCATTCGGGAAATTCCCAAATCGCTGAGCAAGTCAAAATATCTGGATGTGGAGCGGAAAATGGCGGGGTTCTCCCGGTCGCTGCGCATCCCCCTCGCCCACCTGGACCTGCTCTTCTGGTACAAGGAAACAGGAGAAATCTTTAAATGAGTCCGTCTATATAGTCACGCGGAGCCCGACTTCCCGCTCCCCGAAAAGAAATCTCTTTCTTAATACCTTAATCGTTAAATTCTCCCCCCTCTTTTTATCCGACATGAATATATGCACGTCATCGATATCTTCTATCTTCCAATCATCGAGCGAGAGCAGGATGTCCCCTTTTTTCACTCCAGCGCTGCTGGCAATGCTTCCCGGGACCAATTTTTCCACCTCTACAAAACGTCCGCGCTCTTTCAGTGCCACCCCCAGTTTCAACGTTTCCGGCGGCGCATCCGGCGCCGACGAAACCAGATAATCACCGATATCGCGGCCGGCAATGTCGCCGCCCGGCAGAACAATGACATAGTCCTTTTTGTTCAGGCGGTAGGCCCTTTTCGGAATTCCCGACCCGTACATCAGGTGTCCGGCCCCTGCCAGAATTACCATTTGATAATCCGGATTGTTTCTGAGGAACTGGTCTATCGAATGGGCCATGGTTTCATCCCATAGTATCTGGGCCTGATAAAAATTCTCAAAATTCCTGCTCTCACGGGGCTTGTGCTGCTCGAAGACCTCCCGGAGCCTCTTCCTGTATGCTTCATCCGACATGTCCATCGATCCGGGCAATTCGTTGCGCTCGGCGTCGGTGAGGCTGTCGGGGCCTTCGGTTGCAACTTTTTTAACTATCTCTGTCCGGAGATTGAGAGCAACGACTGGAATCCGTTTCGCTCTTGCATACTCTATGATTTCCCGGTACAGGTTATAATCGAATTTCCATCTCTTAAAGTATTGCGTCCTTTTAAGAAATTCCTTTCCGCTTATTCCTCCCCCTATGTAGTCATCAATATCTTTCTGAAAAGGCCTCTGGAACATTTCCATCCCGATTGCAAATCTGCGACCCCTTTCATGGAGATTCATGATAATCTCAAGTTGCGTCTTGTGATCTTCATAATTCATATGCCGCTCACCGGCATAAATGAGAGTGTGACCAAGAATGTCATCAAGATCATCCTCGAGTCTGGCCAATTTTGCCGGCTGAATGGTCACAACCGGCCTGGAAACGTTCACGGCGATCCCCCGCTCGGACTCATCAGTCGTCCTGTCAACTTCCTTGCCGTTTATGAACCTGACATGAGTATACCGCGGCGATGAAAAGACGATCTCCGGAGACACGATATCCTCCCGTTTATCCGCATGCGCCACGGCGATAACTTTGGAGGCATTTAGAGGATTTTTACGGATTCCAAGAGAAAAACCGTCACCCGGAGTCCCGGCGTCTCCGAACAGCCTTCTCAGAACCCGGCCTTCGTATCCGAATAAAAGCAGCGAGTGGGTACTGATGTCCTGATCTTTAATTCCGCTTTCCTCCCGGACGGAAAACCCGGTCTCTTTCAGCGTCGCGATAAAATCGCCGAATATCCCGGGATTTGCGCCGGAGAGAATCAGGAGTTTCCTGTCATCACCAAGCAACGCTGACAGCAGAGGAGGGGATTCATCATAGTCAAGTCTCCGCATCAGATCATAGCCTCCGTCAATAACAACCCTTAGGGGTGCGCCTTCAACCGGGATTTCAAGCAACTCTTTTCCCTTCTCAATATACATAGTCTTCATTACTTCGCCTTTACCCGTGCTGATAATTACCGGCAGATACAATCTGAAAGCTTCACCCTTCTGCACAATGTTGAAGCGAACTGTCCGGACCCCGTTAATGACCGTCACCCCCGCGTCTTTAATCTCGAAATCGGGGATGCCCTTGCGGTCGAGCCATTGACTGAAAAACCACTCCAGGTTTTCACCCGAGGCATTCCCGAATGCCGCTCTGACATCATTCCATGACGCACGAAAGCCGCCGTCCTCAGGAATCGCCTCTCTCAATGCGCTGAAAAAAACATGATCCCCGGCGACATTTCTGAGCATATGAAACAGCATTACTCCTTTTCCGATGCAGACGGTTTCCGGCACATGATCACTATCATGCGTACAGTCCCCGAGTGCATGCTCTTTGCCGGCCGTAATATAGTTCTGATAATCGAGCAGGATGTTCTTTCTGTATTGCCACCCTTCATCCTTCGCTTCCGCCCGTATATGCCCGGTGAGATACTCTCTTAACGCATCCGTCCAGCTCCTTTTCCCGTAGTCACCGGGAAGTGGCGGTCCGGTCAATGACTTCAGAAGGTGTTGAATTTCAGCCGGCGCTTCTGTCTCCGGGGCTTCGGGCGCCTCTTCAGAAGCAATCGCAAGGCCGGCGTCAGCATCTCCCCGAGATGCGTGAACGGGCTGAAGGACAAGAAAAACTGAAAAAAAGATAATAAAAATATGCCTCTTCTGAGAACCTTGTGGATAGGAATTGTTCATTCTTTTATTTTTATTGGAATTATATAGCCCGCAGTCTCTGCTGCGGGGAGGTTTATTGTTTGTCATTCCGGG
>CAZKLK010000079.1:0-8318 GCA_964553535.1 uncultured Nitrospiraceae bacterium | reverse complement strand
GTTCACTTTTAATTCTTAAATGGCAAGGCAAATTTTTTATATTGACATGATTTCTCAGCTCATGATATAACCGTTTCATGGCGCGTCCGCTCGGCATTCAGTATGATGGCGCCCTCAATCATATAACCTGCTGCGGCAACGAACAGCGCTATATCTTCATGGATGACAACCGCAAAAGGCATCGAAGAAAAAGATTAGCACCGAATCGGGCAAAATTTGATTATTAAGGTATCCATAACAATCAATGCACCGGTGGAGAAGGTTTGGCGGACGTTTACCGACCTCACGCGCTGGACGGAATGGAACAGCGTAATCAGAGATGTCGTCTCTGATGACAAGTGCCTTACGAACGTCAGGGATATAAAATGCTGTTTCCGTCCGTTCTTGTTTCCCATCAAGGTGAAAATCAAGATTCATGAGGTACTGCCCTTTATCCGTATCGTATGGTCCGCACAAAAAAAGGGACTATTTGCATTCCATGAGTTCTTTTTTCAGAAGGATGGCAACAATGTCGTCGTTACCAGCAAGGAAACCTTCTCGGGACTGCTGAGCAGCGCCGGAGGCGTGCTATTGCCGGAGAAACGGTTGCGGTATCTTACTTCAGCCTTTCTCAGTGACTTAAAAAATGCGTCGGAAGGAATCTCGCCCGGTGAACTTGCGTGATTCCGCATTCCCGATGCATGATAATCCGGAAATATGGTGAGCATTATGAATGCAGTTCGGATCAGCATTGAGAAAACTTTTCGCGCCTGTCATCAACAGTGTGGAAAGCGCCATTTGCAGTAATTCAACAACACCATCATTCTTTTATCAGTTCCCTGATTTTTTTTACGATTGAGCGCCTTGAAATCTCCTCATAATCGAGCAGCTCCTCCGGTTTCCCGCTCTTCGGCATTTTCCGAACGGCAAGGGAGTGAACGGGCACCCGAATCGCACTTAATAAACTGCTTACCGCCTCGCCAATGCCGCCCTCCGCGAAATGATCCTCAACAACGATGATCATCCCGGTCTCCAGCGCAGCGCGGAAAACCGTCTCTCTATCGATCGGTTTAATGCTGTATAAGTCGATGATGCGAACATAAATTCCAAAATCCCTCAATGCCTCATAAGCCGCAAGCGCCTCGTGAAGGGTTATCCCCGCTGCAATTACGGTTGCGCGGTCGCGATCGGTCTGTTTCAGGATTTTGCAGCCGCCGATATAGAAGGCGTCATTTTTTCCATAAAGAACCGGCGTACCCGACCTTGTAGTGCGCATATACACTAATCCACGATGTCTGGCGGCTTCCTCTACCAGTCGTTCTGTGGAAACAGCGTCAGACGGATACAATACAACGCTGTTCAGGATCGCTCTGAACATCGCGATGTCCTCAAGCCCCATTTGGGAAGGTCCATCCTCGCCGATAGACACGCCGGCATGCGAGCCGCAGAATTTGATGTTCGACCCAGAATACTGACTCATCCTGATCTGATCGCACGCCCGTGTCAGGAATGCAGCGAAGCTTGACACGAATGGTATTTTCCCTCTTCGGGAAAGACCCAGCGCTGCGCCAACCATGTTCTGCTCGGCCACGAACATCTCGAAAAAACGCTCCGGCAACCTTTTTTTGAAAATCTCGGAATAGGTGGAGTTACTCACTTCCGCATCGAGGACAACCATATCAGGAAACGCCGGGTAAATCCTCGCAAGAGCATTGCCGTATGCCCTGCGTGTTGCCACAGGAGCATCAGGATGATATGAAATTTCCTGCGGCGGGGCGGAAACTATTTTCTGAGGCTTTTTATCATCCGGTTTTCGCAATGTTCCTCGCATCGTAAAATCGACGGATCCGAAATCGCGCAGCGCATTCTCGAACTCTTCTTTTTGGAAGGCCCTGCCGTGCCAGCTATCCTTATCCTCAAGAAACGGGAACCCCTTCCCCTTGATCGTCTTTGCAATAATCATAACGGGCATCTTCCTGACCCCGACAGCTTTTTTGTAGGCAGTCAGTATCTGATCAAAAGAATGCCCGTCTATGACGACGGTTTTCCAGCCAAAGGCGGAAACCCTCTTCCGGTAGGCATCGAGATTATGGCCGTACATGGTTTCGCCCCTCTGTCCAAGTCGGTTGACATCTATGATCCCGATCAGATTGTCCAGACGATAGTGCGCAGCAAGCTGTATGGCTTCCCACTGCGAACCCTCGGCCATTTCGCTGTCGCCGAGGAGAACAAATGTCCTGTAACGGAGTTTATCTATATATTTTGCGTTGAGCGCCATGCCAACGCCAATTGAAAGCCCCTGTCCGAGGGAACCGGTCGCCGCCTCAGTGAGCCGAAAAGCCACGGTCGGATGCCCCTCAAGAGAACTCCCGAATTTCCTCATCGTAAGCAGCTCATGCTCGGATATCTCGCCGGCGACGGTCCAGAGTGCGTAAAAAAGGGGCGATGCATGGCCCTTGGAAAAGATTATCCTGTCATTATTGGGATGGTCGGGACGCGCGGCGTCAAACCGGAAGACGCCGCCGAAGAAGAGGGCTGTCATCAGGTCTGCAGCAGAAAGGGATGAGGTAGGATGTCCCGAGCCTGCCGCGGTTGTTGAGGCTACAATGTAATAACGTATCAGCCTCGCAATTTGTTCCAATCTATCCAATGGTTTCATTATATGTTCACCTCGCATTTCATTATAGCGAAAGCTTGTCTGCCGTTCAAATAATTCATATCCGTGAGTTCGCATATATTGTAAATACAGAGAATAAAATGATACTATGAAATTCATGGACAAAGCCAAGATCAAGGCTTTCGTGCAGCAGACGTTAGGATGCGGATGTCCTGAAGAGGTATTCCGGCATATTGAGTGCGAGTCGGATATCAGTCGTGACGGCGTCCGTATCTTGTACAGGATCAATATCGGGAACAGGCTTCTGGTATATGTCCTGCCGGTTGACGGTTTGGATGCGTTAGGGGATCTTATACCGGTCATTGTCAATTATGGGTTGCGTGATAGAGATAGTTCCGGATTCAACAGGTTGCGGCTGGTGCTGGCAGCAGAGGATGAAGAATATATCAGGAGTGGTGCGGAAGATATTTTCAAAAACATGCAACAGGATGAAAAGGTTCATCTGCATGTCATTCCGAAAATCAGCATCCCGAAGTTTTAGATACATGAGTTCCCGTCAAACGCAAATAACATTTTGCAGATGAGTCTGCCGCGCCCTTCGGGCTTGCAATGACGGAGTTATACAGTGTATGCATATCCTACTGTTTATATTGAGGTAGATCAACTGCCATGTATGTGCAGCATTTTGGCTTGAGAGAACTGCCTTTTTCCATTGCGCCCGATCCCCGGTATCTTTTCATGAGCGAACAGCACCGTGAGGCGCTCGCCCATCTCCTTTACGGTGTAAGTACCTATGGAGGGTTTGTTCTCCTGACCGGCGAAGTCGGAACCGGAAAAACAACCGTTTGCCGGTGCCTGCTCGAACAGGTCCCGGAAAATGTGAACATCGCTCTCATCCTGAACCCGAAAGTGACCGCTGAAGAGCTCCTTGCGGCAATATGCGACGAACTGCAAATACCTTACCCTTACGGCTGCACCAGTATAAAAATGTTTGTGGATGCGATCAATTCCTTTTTGCTTGACGCACATTCGGATGGGGAAAAGACAGTCCTTCTTATTGATGAGGCACAAAATCTAAAACCAGATGTGCTTGAGCAAATACGTCTTCTGACGAACCTTGAAACCAACCAGCAGAAATTGCTACAGATAATTATGATCGGGCAGCCCGAACTGAGGGACGTGCTGGCAAAACCCGACTTGGCGCAGCTCTCACAGAGAATTACTGCGCGGTATCATATGAAACGTCTTTCAAGAGAGGACGTCGCGTCATATGTCAATCACCGTATGTTTGTAGCCGGGGGATCTGCCGGTATTTTCCCCTCCTCGGTCATCGGCACGCTGCATCGTTTGAGCGGCGGCATCCCGAGGTTAATTAATGTCATATGTGACCGCGCTCTCCTTGGAGCATACGTCGAGGGGAAATATCATGTCGATAAAAAGTTATTAAATAGGGCCGCCGCTGAAGTGATGGGTAGAAACGAAATCTCATACAGGTGGAAGTTGAAATGGGGGATTGCTGGTCTTTTTTTTATAATTTGCGGCACGGCGATTGCCGCGATATATTATTATCAAAATATAGCTCTTTTTTTATCGCATAAAGGCGGAGCGTCTGACATTATAAAAGTCGATGCGGCGTCAAAAAAAGCGCATTTATCGGGACCCAGCACTGGAAAATCTGCGGTCGAAACTGAAATGCCTGCGTATGGCGCTTTTAATAAAAGCTCATGTATTCCTTTTTTTCTGCTGAAAGACGGAAGCCGGTGTGACAGCGGTATATCGCATGATCTCTGCTGCGGCGAAAGTGGCGAGAAGATGGAATCGCCGAGCATCACTAATAAGTACACATTATTTAAACCTCTTTATGATTATGAGCGCAGTTTCCCGGCGTATGAACCTTAACGCGCGGAATGGTGGTGAGGTGAACTTGCATGTCTTATATTCTCGATGCACTCAGAAAATCTGAAAGAGAACGCAGACGGGCTTCGGTTCCGGACCCGCTGTCCGTTCAGCAGCCGTTTTTTCATAAAAGGCGACGTTTTTTCAAGTCTTTTTATCTGCTCCTGATAGCGCTTGTTACGGGCGCGCTGTTGTCCGGATTAGGTTTTGGAATCTGGCTCACAAAGAATAGTGCCGGTCAGAAAGCCGTTCTGAGTCAGGCAAGACATGAACCGGTTATAGGCAATACCGAGCAGGTCATCGCTGGAATCAGAAAAGAAGGTTCGGACAAAAGCCGGCATGGCGGCATTAAAGACGCCGCTTCAACTGCAACAATTCATACGCCAGCCCCCGAGCGGCTCCCGCGCAATGGAAGCGCGCGGACAACCGTTCAGAAGGGTGCAGATACTGATCAGAAAATTGCGCCACTTGCTTCTGCCGCGCCGTCAGTTGAATCCGGAGTCGGAAAGGAGATGCCGCCAGCGGATAAAGGCAGGTTGTACGGCCTTAATGAACTTCCTGAGTCGGTTCGGCAGAGATTGCCCGATTTTACCTTTTCCGTGTTCCTTTATTCCGATGATGTCACCTTAAGGACGGTTCGGATAAACGGCGTTACAATGAAAGAGGGGCAGTATCTGGCAGATGGCTTAAAGCTTGAAGAGATCATTCACGACGGGGTAATTTTCAATTACGCAAATTACCGTTTTCGTGTGCGTGTAATGTAGCCGTCCGCTTTACTTCTAAAAAATTGCCGTCGTATAATACTAACCCGCTTCAATTTGCAGGAGATTATTCAACTGAATCTTTTTGCGGGCGGTTTAATGAAAGGATGAATTGCAATGACTATTGTCGTATGCGTCAAACAGGTTCCCGATACGGCCGAGGTCAGAATAAATTCTGATACCGGCACATTAATACGGGAAGGTGTTCCAAGCATCATTAATCCGTATGATATGCACGCAATTGAGGCCGGCCTCCAAATTAAGGATAGAATGAACGGATCCGTGATTGTTCTGACTATGGGACCTCCGCAGGCCGAGTCGGCTCTCAGGGATGCTCTGTCAATGGGTGCCGATAAGGCCGTTTTGCTGTCGGACAAGGCATTTGCCGGCTCCGATACATGGGCGACGTCATTCACTCTTGCCAAGGCTATTCGGAAAATAGGCGCCGACATTATTATCTGCGGGAAACAGGCGATTGACGGCGATACGGCACAGGTGGGACCTGAAACGGCGGAATTTCTGAATATACCGCATATCTCCTACGTGAGAAAGATCGAGAAAATAACTGGTGATTCAATAATAGTTCAGAGACTCATGGATGACGGATATGATGTCGTTGAATCCAGCCTTCCGGTTCTCTTGACTGTCGTGAAGGAGCTGAATGAGCCAAGGCTGCCTTCTCTGAAAGGGAAAATGGCCGCAAAGAAAGCGGTAATCCCGAAATGGGGGCGGGCCGATATATCAGCGGATGAAAATGATCTGGGGCTGAAAGGTTCACCGACGCAGGTTAAAAATATCTTCACGCCGGAGCGCCGTTCGGATAGAAGGTTGCTTGAGGGGCCGCCGGAAGAACAGGTGGAAGCATTGCTTCGGGAGCTAAGGGGAATCAAATGCCTTTAATAATCGATCCTGAAAGATGCAGCGGGTGTGAAGAATGCCTTTCTTCATGCACCTTTGAAGCAATTGCAATGAAGGAGGGAAAGGCGTTTATCAATGAATTCTGTCAGGCGTGCATGGTTTGCCTCAGTGTATGTCCTGTTGGCGCAATTATCGAGGTTGAGGCGGAAAAGCCCGGCGGAATTCCCGATATTGATACATACAGGGGAGTGTGGGTTTTTGCGGAACAGAGAGCCGGGAAGGTCGCCTCTGTGGCTTATGAGCTCCTTGGAGTCGGAAAAAAGCTCGCTGCTGATCTGGAAACTCAGCTTTCGGCGGTTCTTTTCGGCGCGTCAGAATCGGAAGCGGCAGGGCTCATCAAATGGGGTGCTGACAGAGTATATCATGCTAATGACCCCATCTTTGGGCATTTTCATGATGAACCATATGCTCAAATGCTTCATTCTCTAATTGCCGCGCACCGTCCGGAAATTGTTCTTGCCGGAGCAACTCCGATAGGGAGATCTTTTTTCCCAAGGGTTGCCGCACGCGTAAGAACGGGGCTGACGGCGGACTGCACGTCACTTGAGATTGACAGGGAAACGCGAAATTTGCTCCAGGTCAGGCCGGCGTTTGGAGGCAACATCATGGCGACTATTCTCTGTCCGCATTACAGGCCGCAAATGGCGACGGTGAGGCCCAGGGTAATGAAGCGCTGCGGATATGAGGAATCGAGAAGGGGAGACATCATACCTGTGAATTCAACCGGCCTGCGGTCGCGCACAAGAGTCATCCAATCTGTAAAAGAAACATCTGACTGTATGGTTAATCTTCAGGAAGCGGATATTATCGTTTCCGGCGGAAGAGGGCTTGGGGACGCAAAAGGATTCAGGTATATCGAAGAACTTGCCGAGCTTTTGGGCGGCGCGGTGGGCTCTTCAAGAGCGGCGGTGGATGCGGGCTGGATGCCTTACTTGCATCAAGTCGGCCAGACGGGAAAGACCGTTTGTCCAAAAATCTATATTGCATGCGGCATATCCGGGGCAGTGCAGCATCTTGTAGGCATGCAGTCATCTGACATCATCATTGCGATCAATAAAAATCCAGAGGCTCCGATTTTTAATGTGGCGACCTACGGGATAGTCGGCGATCTCTATGAGATACTGCCTTTGCTCATTCGAAAAATAAGGGAGTCAAGGGGGGCCTGAACGTGGATATCGCATTTGTTTTTCCGGGACAGGGTTCGCAGTATGTAGGGATGGCTAAGGAAATATTCGAAAACTATTCTTCGGCGAGAGAAGTATTCGCAAACGCTTCGGATGCACTGGGTTATGATGTGTCCCTTTTATGTTTTAATGGTCCTGCCGAAGAGATGAACAGAACGTTCAGAACCCAGCCGTGTTTATTGACGGCAAGCACCGCTATTTTCAGAGTTCTCGAAGATTTGGACATCCGTCCGGCAATTGTCGCCGGTCATAGCCTTGGGGAATATTCCGCTCTTGTCGCTGCGGACGTCTTGTCTTTCACGGACGCCCTGCGGCTCAGTGAAAAAAGAGGTCTCTTTATGCAGGAAGCAGTGCCCGAAGGGGAAGGGCTCATGGCTGCTATTCTCGGTCTTGGAAGTCGGGAGGTCGGGGATATTTGTTCCTCCGTTCGCTCAGGCTATGTCGCTCCGGCTAATTATAACTGTCCGGGGCAGATCGTCATCGCTGGGGAAAAAGAAGCGGTGAAGGAGGCAATCGAAATCAGCAGGAAGGCCGGAGCAAAACGTGCAGTCCCTCTTGCTGTCAGTGTTCCATCCCATTGCCGTCTTATGGATCCTGCGTCTCACCGGCTTTCGAACTTGCTTGAGGAGATATCATTCGCAAATCCTGCCGTGCCCGTTGTCAACAATGCCGATGCAATGATTCTCACCGATGGAGAGGAATTGAAGAAGTCTCTCGTTCGGCAGCTGAGCCGGCCTCTGCTCTGGGAGGATTCTGTAAGAGCAATCACGGGAACCGGCATAAAGCTTTTTGTTGAAGCAGGTCCGGGCAAAGTGCTATCCGGACTTATAAAAAGGATCGATGCATTCTCGGTCGTTCTCAATGTCGAAGACATAAGCAGTTTGAAACATGCTTTGCAGTCTATAAAAGCCCAGATCCAGCGATAAGAATTGTCATTGCGAGTGCAGCGAAGCAATCTCGTCG
>CAZKLK010000078.1:0-8407 GCA_964553535.1 uncultured Nitrospiraceae bacterium | reverse complement strand
TTAACCGTTCACTTTTAATTCTTAAAGAGTTCACTTTTAAATTTTTCCTAACAGCTAAAAGTTAACGGTTACCGCAAAGTGCATGGCGTCGCGATTTTTTTAAGGCGACAGTGGAATGATTGATGCAGGTAGCGGCGGTTGCCGGCTAAGGCAGGAGGTCTTTCAATATCTCGTTTTCCACAGATTTGACGAGTGCTGCGTCATCTCTTGCTCCGTAAAAGAGATCGAGCAGGCGGGTTTCATAAGCGATAGCTTTTCTGTATCCCGCGTCTCTAACATCATCGATTATGCTCCAGTTGCCGGTTCTTGTGAACGCCTGAAAAGCGCTTAAAATCTCCGGAAAGATTACCTTTCTGAAGCCGTTCAGGAAAACGACATAAAAACCCAGAGAGCCTTCCATGCGATTGCTGATGATATGTTTCAGCATCCCGGTTTCGGACGTGTCGGCGAGAATATCCTTGACTCCCCGGGCAAACAACCCTGATTTTCCATCGGAAAGCATTGCGATAAGGCGCTTCCAGTTATCACCGATTCTCATGCCCTCAAACGCCTCTCCGAGTTCATGGTATAGGAATGTTTCTGCCTCGGCTTTTGCGACGGCCTGAATGCGGTTTAACAAGTCTTCAGAGGGCGGTTCTTCAGGATAAATGCCGTATTTTGAAAATGCAAAGCGGAGAGATTCTTTTATATTGCACCTCATTTCTTCAAACCTTTGCCAAAGGAGCAATCGTATCATTTCTGTCCGGGCGATAATGGTCCGGTCCTGCAGCATCGCGGGATAGTCGGAAAGGTCACGGGCGAATTCTGATCCGGTAATGTAGCAGGAAAACCCGTCGACTGTTCTCTTAGACTGTATGTCCGCAAGGAAGAAGAAAGGCTTCATGTGCAGTCCGAAACCGGCGCCGTAAATTAACCCCTCATCTGCCAGCATATCGTTTATGCTTTCAACGCAAAACGGACTGAATAGTTGACCGTTTATCGAAATATCCCCGTAATCATCACTTTCAAGCCGCCGCCAGAGACTTTCCCGTTCAGTGATCCATGCCCCCACCCCCGCATGTTGAATCTTTTCATGGAGTCTCATCCCTGTTTCAATCCGGTAGAGATCCCTGAGCCTCAACAGAATGCCGCAAAGGGAATAATATCCCCAGAATTTCGCATCGGATATATTGCAGTTCCTCTTCACCTGCGCCGCGAGGCTCGCGATGTCGATCATGCTTATATTGTATCAGAGAGCTGCTGACGGACGGGAAGAGAGTTCCATAAAGCCCGGTCAGCGCAAAGCTACTGCGCCTGGTTTATGGTTGTCTGAGTGGCTTTGCCGTGCCTGTCCCGGACTGCATTTTTGCGTCAATGATTCCCTTAATATTGCGGGAAGGAACTGCAGGTGGTAATATCATTCCAATGAAAAAAATCAAACTCATCATCGAATACGATGGGACTGCGTATCATGGCTGGCAGGTCCAGAAGGACAAGATAACCGTCCAGGGAGTTCTTGAGGGAGCCGTTTTGCGCGTTACCGGCGAACGCTCCCCTGTTATTGGAGCAAGCAGGACTGATGCGGGAGTACATGCCCTGGGGCAGGTTGCGGTTTTCGGTGCGGAATCAAAGCTTGATGCCGGCACTATCCGTAAAGCGCTCAATGCTGTGCTCCCGCCGGACATTAGGGTGCTCTCCGCCGCGGAAATTAATGCCGCGTTTCATCCCAGGGATGACGCTCTCAGGAAGCGCTACTTTTACATGATCGCGAACCAGAGATCATCGTCGGCTTTCCTTTTTAAGTATGCCTGGACAGTGCCGCAGGAACTGGATACAGTCTTAATGGCTGACTCGTCGCTTGCGCTTATTGGCAGGCATGATTTTTCGGCATTCATGGGAACCGGCAGCGACGTAAAGGATACCGTAAGAGAAGTTTATTCTCTCAGGGTGGAAAAACTTGATGGCGTTATTTTCATGGGCGTCGTGCTTCAGGGCAATTTCATTAAAATAACGGCGGAGGCGAATGGATTTCTCAGGCATATGGTCAGGAATATGGTCGGCACGCTTGTCGAAACCGGGAGGGGGAGAATTCCTTCAGAAAAAATCGGAGAGATACTGAAATCGCTCGACAGAAGGAATGCGGGACAGACCGCACCCGCACGAGGGCTTTTTCTTGAGGATATTCATTACGCGCTGTGACGCCCCTTCATTGCAGTCCGGATAATATTTGCATTCAACCTCCAAATAACCTTACCCACTCATCAAACCGCTTTAATTTATCTTCCCCGTATGCCGCAATGCCGCGTCTTACCATTTCAAGAGGTTTTTCTTTTGTCAGGAATTTGTCATCCTTCGAAAAAAATTTGTCTGCATAACAAATGATCTGCTCTTCGATAGTAACAGGAATCATATCACGAACGGGGATCGGCAATTTTTTTTCTTCAATCTCTTCCCCGGTTATTCCGACACCCACGTGCCTTTCGCAGACAAGGGCGTGGCGCGGGAACCCCTCTTTTTCCAGCAGCTCTCTGCCCAGATAACCGTGGCAGATGTAGGGCTTATTGCCATGGCAGCCGATTCCGGGCTCTCCGGTAAAAAGAATCCCAATGTCGTGGAGCATGGCAGCCTCCCGAATGAAATTCAAATCTTGACCGGGATATCCGATACGGCCTGCAATCTGCACGGCCTTCTGAGCGACCATCCTGCTGTGCGCTGTCAGGAAATAATGTGCCGTTGATCCGCTTGTGTAATATTGGCCAATGATTTTCAACGGGTCCATGCTAACTTTTTGAGAACGTGCGTTTATTCCGGCGCATTAAGAAGTATAAAAAATCCGGAGGAATTTTTGCCTCAGGCAAGTTCCGCAGCGGGCAAAGTTTGCCTCAAGATCAGACTAATGGTTATTATCATAACAATTAAATTGACATAAACTTACTCAAATGTTATGATTAGAAACAATTGGAGGCTACATGGCATCGGAGGACAAAGATTTCTATAAAATTCTCGGGGTAGGCAAGGATGCTCCGCCTGACGAGATAAAAAAGGCTTACCGCAAACTTGCGCGCAAGTATCACCCGGACCTCAATCCCGGCGACAAAAGCGCCGAACAGAAGTTCAAGGAGCTTAACGAAGCGTATGAGGTGCTTGGTGATCCGAAGAAGAAAGCGCAGTACGACCAGTTCGGCGGCGCGCAATTCCGGACCGGGGGCCGCGGGTTTGAAGGATTCAGGCCGCATGATTTCAGGGAAGGATTTGAGTTTGGCGGGTTCGGCGACATGTTCTCCGACCTGTTTGGCGCAAAGGCGAGGCCGGAAACATATCGCGCCAAAGGTCCGGATATTATACTGGGCATGGAATTCTCCCTTGAAGAGGCATTTTCGGGAGTTAAGAAAAGAGTCAGCTTTAACAGGGAAGTCGTCTGTAAACTCTGCAATGGATCCGGCGCCGAATCATCCCGGGAGTGCGATGCTTGCAGGGGTACAGGCAGTATTAAGACTTCAAAGGGTTTTTTTGCCATGTCACAGCTGTGCAGTGAGTGCGGAGGCACGGGGAAAAAGATCACGAAGTTATGCGCCGCCTGTAGAGGCAGGGGGAAAATCGCCGAACCCGAAAAGCTGAATGTGAAGATCCCGGCCGGCGCGGACACCGGTTCCAGGGTCAAACTTAGAGGCATGGGAGGCGCGGGCGCCGGTGGCGGCCCGCCGGGAGACTTGATAATCGAAATCACGGTGAAATCTCATCCGCTGTTCAAAAGAAAAGGCGACGATATTTATCTTGATCTGCCGGTTACATTCGGTGAGGCTGCCCTCGGCGGAAAAATCGAGGTCCCGACGATAGACGGGGTGGCCGCAATGACATTGCCGCAGGGGACACAGGGCGGACAGCGATTCAAGCTGACAGGGAAGGGCTTGCCATCAACAAAGACAGGGATTAGGGGCAACCAGTATGTTGTCATAAAAATTGTTGTTCCAAAAAATCTGGATAACGCTGCGAAAGACAAGGTGAGGGAAATTGAAAAATTGTATAAAGAATCCCCCAGAGAGAGGTTGTTGGGCACATGATGGGAACAAAAGACAATAAGCAGCCGGTCTTCATGATAAGTATCGTCTCAAAGATGCTGAATGTGCATCCCCAGACATTGCGCCTCTACGAACGCGAAGGCCTGATCAGACCGGCGAGGGCAAAAAGGACGAGACTCTATTCAGTTGAAGATGTCGAGAGGCTGTCGATGATAATACGGCTTACCCGGGAACTCGGGGTCAACAGATCCGGAGTGGAGATTATCCTCAGGCTCAGAAAAAAGCTGGAAGCTTTTCAGAAGGAAACCGAAGAAATGATGGCGTATCTCGAAGAGGACATCAGGAAGGATTTTATCAAAAAATTGCGGAGAATTTTCTCCGAGGAATAAACAAAGAATGAATAAATGAATTATGAAAGCGGAAGCATCAAGAATAAGCGCGGCAAAAAGGAAGAAGGAAAATTATTTGATCCTTCACCCTGCATCCCTCATCTTTCGTGATTCGTAATTCATCCTTTTTAAGGAGATTGCTGCTATGGATAAATTCACTATAAAAAGCCAGGAGGCTATACAGGAAGCGCAGAGGTTAGCCGAGAGAAAGGGCAACCAGCAGATCGATGCCGAACACCTTCTTTGGGCGCTGCTTGAAGATGAAGAAGGTGTTGCCGTTCAGATCCTCGGACGGCTCGGAATAAATACCCGCACCCTGCAGCGGGATGTTGAAGAATTGATCGATAAATTTCCGAAGGTAATCGGCGCTACGCCGCTGGGACAAATATATATATCGCCGCGGCTGAAAGGGGTATTCGAAAATGCCCGTCAAAATGCGGAGCACTTAAGGGACGAATTCGTCAGCGTTGAGCATCTGCTCGCGTCTCTCGTTTCAATCGGCGGGCCGTGCTCAGATATGCTGAAAAGATACGGGGCGGCACCGGACAGTGTAATGTCGGCAATGAAGGAAATACGGGGCGCGCAGCGGGTAACCGACCCAAACCCTGAGGATAAATACCAGGCATTAAAACGTTACAGCCGGGATCTTACGGAGCTCGCGCAGAAGGGTAAACTCGACCCGGTTATTGGCCGGGATGATGAGATACGGAGAATTATTCAGGTGCTTTCGCGAAGGACAAAAAATAACCCGGTGTTGATTGGAGAGCCGGGCGTCGGAAAGACCGCGATTGCAGAAGGGCTCGCTCAAAGGATTATTGCAGGCGATGTCCCCGAAACATTGAAAGATAAGAGGGTCGCCGCTCTTGATATGGGTGCGCTTGTTGCGGGTACCAAGTTCAGGGGAGAGTTCGAAGAGAGACTCAAAGCTGTTCTGAAGGATATTGAGCAGTCCGACGGCAGGGTTATCATCTTCATAGATGAACTGCATACCCTTGTCGGCGCCGGTGCTGCCGAGGGCGCAATCGATGCGTCAAACATGCTGAAACCGGCCCTTGCGCGGGGTGATCTTCGGTGCGTCGGAGCGACGACTATAGACGAATACCGGAAACGTATTGAAAAAGATCCTGCACTCGAGAGAAGATTTCAGCCTATTCTCATCCGCGAGCCCAATGTTGAGGACACTGTATCGATCCTGCGGGGATTGAAGGAGCGATATGAGGTGCACCACGGCGTTAAGATCAAGGATTCAGCGCTGATTGCGGCCGCTGTGCTGTCAAACAGGTATATAACCGACAGATTCCTTCCGGACAAGGCTATTGATCTGATCGATGAGTCTGCATCAAAACTCAGGATGGAGATTGACAGCATGCCGGTCGATCTTGATGAAATCGAAAGGAAACTGAGGCAGTGCGGGATAGAAATTCAGGCGCTCATGAAAGACGACTCAAAGGAGGCGAAAGAACGGCGGGAGAAGACCGCAAGAGAAATGGCCGAACTCAAGGCTAAACGTGATGAATTGCGGGCTCAGTGGATGAGCGAAAAGGAGATTATTGCCAGCATAAGGGATTATAAGGAGCAGATAGAAAAGACAAAGATAGCTTCAGAACGCGCGGAGCGCGAAGGGGACCTCGCTAAGGCTGCAGAGCTGAGATACGGAAAGTTGCTCGAACTGCAGAGGTCTCTTGAATCAGAGAACAGTAAGCTGCTTGAGGCTCAGCAGAGAAGAAAAATGCTGAAGGAAGAGGTTGACGAGGAGGACATTGCGGAAGTTGTCGCCAAATGGACGGGGATTCCTGTCAGCCGCATGCTCGAAGGAGAAGCGCAGAAGCTGCTCCATATGGATGAACGTCTGCGGCGGAGAGTAGTCGGACAGGATGAGGCTATCACAGCCGTATCAAACGCCGTGCGGAGAGCGCGCGCGGGCATTCAGGACCCGAACAGGCCCATCGGTTCCTTTATTTTTCTGGGACCTACCGGCGTCGGGAAAACGGAGCTCGCCAGGGCCCTCGCAGAGTTTCTTTTCGACGATGAAAACGCCATGATCAGGATTGATATGTCCGAATATCAGGAAAGGCATACGGTTTCGAGGCTTATCGGCGCTCCGCCGGGATACGTCGGCTATGAAGAAGGCGGCCAGCTCACCGAGGCTGTCAGGAGAAAACCGTATTCGGTGCTTCTCTTTGATGAAGTGGAAAAAGCTCATCCGGAGGTCTTCAATCTTCTTCTGCAGATGCTGGATGACGGCAGGCTCACGGACAGCCATGGAAGGACTGTGGACTTCAGAAACACAGTTGTGATCATGACGTCGAATATCGGCAGCGCCCATATTCAGGAGATGCTTGAGGAGAGGGCGAAGAGGCCGGCAGCCTACTGGGTTGCCGACAATGCTGAACTGAAAGAAAAGATCATGGACGACCTCAAGACTTTTTTCAGGCCGGAGTTTCTGAACAGGGTGGACGAAATCCTCGTCTTCAATCCGCTTACCAGGGAAATCCTTAAGCAGATAGTGGGAATTCAGGTGAACAGGATGAAGAAATTCATCATGGAGAAAAACATTGACATCAGACTTTCTGAAAATGCGAAAGAATATTTTGCCGACACCGCATTCGATCCGATATACGGCGCCCGGCCATTAAAGAGGGCGCTGCAGAAGGAGATACTGAATCCACTGGCAATGAAGATTCTTGAACGGACGTTCGGAGAGGGGGATGCCGTAGTCGCGGATTGCACGAATGACGGTATTATTTTCACTAAAGAAGCTGTCGACCGGAGCCGGGAGCAATCCGGCACGTAGTGAACCATTTATCATGAAGAACGGGGGCCGGAACTGAAGTCAATCGCCCGTGTGGTATAATTTTCTTACTTATGCAGAAGAAGAGCCTGATGAAAGGCAATGAAGTCATTGCCGAGGCGGCGGTTCAGGCGCAATGCCGTTTCTATGCCGGGTACCCGATTACACCGCAGAACGAAATCCCGGAGTACCTGTCATTGAGGCTGCCGGAAGCCGGCGGCACCTTTATTCAGGCTGAAAGTGAACTTGCGGCGATCAATATGGTTTATGGGGCGGCGGCAACGGGCGTGCGCGCCATGACATCGTCGAGCAGCCCCGGGATCAGCCTTAAACAAGAGACGATTTCATACCTCGCCGGCGCGGAACTTCCGGCTGTGATCGTGAATATACAGAGGGGCGGGCCGGGGCTCGGCAACATCTCCGGAAGCCAGGGAGACTACTTCCAGGCGGTTAAAGGAGGCGGTCACGGCGACTACAAAATGATCGTATACGCCCCGTTTAGTTTGCAGGAACTATGGGACATGACTATGCGCGCATTCGATAAGGCGGATCAATACAGGAATCCCGTTATGATACTGAGTGACGGAATCATCGGTCAGATGATGGAGCCTTTGTGTCCAACCCCTTATATTGAGCCGGCACTGCCTGAAAAGACCTGGATACTGGACGGGTGTCTGGGCAGGGGGCCAAGGGTTATTAAATCCCTTTATATGGGAGATGGGGAACTTGAGATGAGAAATGCCGTGCTCCAGAAAAAATATGAAATTATTTGCGAACAGGAGACGGCGTTTGAACGGTATGGGGCCGAAGATGCCGATTGCATTGTGGTTGCCTTTGGGATTGTCGCGCGCATTGCGCTTGCCTCGATCAATAGGCTCAATCGAAAAGGATTCAGGGTTGGCCTCTTCAGGCCGGTTACCTTATTTCCGTTTCCGGGGGAGGAGCTGTTCAGCCTTGCCGGGGGAAACAGGAGATTCCTTGTCATTGAAATGAACGCCGGTCAGATGGTTGAGGATGTTAAACTGGCTGTTGACGGAAGATCCCCGGTATTCTTTTACGGAAGGCCGGGCGGAGCAATAGTAACGCCGGATGAGATTGAAACGGAAATTCAACATGCGATGAATAATGAGCGTTTTCGGGTGGTAAGGGGCAAGTTTCGCCACAGCATTTTATGATGCCTGTCCAGCATTTTCCCCTATGACGCTTTGTTTTTCCCCCGCCCGCACATG